>NZ_CP169368.1:635669-953504 GCF_042485795.1 Lonepinella sp. MS14435 | reverse complement strand
ATTTAATTGAGCGAAAAGCTGGCAACTGGCTTGTAAATCCACAGACGCATAACCAAATTCACGGTGATCCGAATTTTCCGTTAATCCCCCTAATTGCATTGCCATGGTTTGCATACCGTAACAAATCCCCAATACAGGTACACCAGCACTAAATACATATTCAGCCGCTCTTGGGCTGTTTTGTTCGGTGGTGCTTTCAGGTCCACCTGAAAGAATAATCCCTGTTGGGTTAAATTCACGGATTTGCTGTTCCGTCACGTCCCACGCCCAAAGTTCGCAATACACCCCAATTTCACGCACACGGCGGGCAATTAATTGGGTATATTGTGAACCGAAATCTAAAATTAAAATTTTATGTTGGTGAATGTTGTTCATTTTTGTTTCTCTTTTACATTATAAAATATTAGATTTTGACAAGATCTTGATATTAAACTATTAATTTCCTGAATAACCATCTTGTTATTTATTTCCCCAAAAGATAACCTAGTATTCTTAGTATTCTTATCTCTTTTTTGACCTTTACATATTACAGCCAAATAAATTGGAGATATCGGGAAAAAATAATCACAATCATCTATTTCTAATTTATTTCTAATTTCATTATCGCAAGATACAAACGGAGAATCTGATGTTAAAAAATATTCTCCAGATACATTACTAACTAAATCTATGCAGATATAATATTTAGATAGTTCTAATAGAAATCTCTTATGCTCTATATATACCGATAAAATTAAACAATTTTTAACATCATTTTCTTTAGTTTGTAATATTTCATTTAGCTCATTTCTCTTTTGATTAAGAAAATTAGGACTTCTAAACTTTTGTAGTGTAGAGAATAATAATAAATACTGTATATATTTTTTTAATATAGAATTGTCCTGCTGAGAAAGGGCTTCAATAAATTCACCATAATTAGTTTCAACATCCGAAAATACATCCTCTATTAGATTTGATAAAAGTATCTGTTTTATTTTATTAATATAATCCAGATCATGGGATTCCAATTTAATCTCTGAAAGAGCAAAAATATAAGATAAGTCATTCTTCACAATATAAATATTCAATTCTTCTCTTGATAAATTCTCCAAAATTCTAGATGTTTCATGCAATTCATCAATAAAATTTAGTGTACTTTTTCCAAATTCAGAATATAAAAAAGACTTATATAATTCTTTTATTGTTGAAATTTGTGTAGCCGTAATAAAATCTAATCTATTAAGATCTTTTTCTAAAAAAGCATTTTCAGGTTTACATTTAATTATTTCTCCATTTAAATTTATATTTAAAATACCTCTATTATCTTTCCATTGCTTAGAATATACTTTGGGCAAATAATGGTGTTTCCTTTTTATATCTTGTTTTAAAAATTTATCTTTTGTCATATACATATCACAAGCGGTCAAATTCCCCAAAAAACTTGCAAAAGTTGACCGCACTTTTACTTACCCCATCCGATAATTCGGTGCTTCCTTAGTAATCGTCACATCATGCACATGACTTTCTTTAATTCCCGCACCGCTAATCCGTACAAATTGGGCTTTGGTGCGTAAATCTTCAATCGTGGCAGAACCTGTTAAGCCCATACAAGAACGCAAACCGCCCATTTGTTGATGCACGATTTCTTTAAGTAAGCCTTTGTATGGAATACGTCCCTCAATGCCCTCTGGTACTAATTTATCGGCAGCGTTATCTGATTGGAAATAGCGATCTGATGAACCTTTTGACATAGCACCTAAGGAACCCATACCGCGATAGGATTTAAACGCACGTCCTTGATATAATTCGATTTCCCCTGGTGCTTCTTCTGTTCCTGCAAACATTGATCCTACCATGACACAGCTTGCCCCAGCGGCAATAGCTTTGGAAATATCGCCTGAATAACGAATACCGCCATCGGCAATCACTGGAATACCACGATCTGCCAACGCAGCAGCTGCTTCCGCAATGGCGGTAATTTGTGGTACACCAACACCTGTTACAATTCGAGTAGTACAAATAGAACCAGGTCCAATCCCAACTTTCACCGCACTCGCACCTGCATCGGCTAAGGCTATCGCTCCCTCTGCAGTTGCTACATTGCCTGCGATAATCGGTAAATTAGGATATTTTGCACGAGTTTCACGTACACGTTGTAATACACCCTCGGAATGTCCATGTGATGAATCAATTAATAATACATCAACTCCCGCTCGGACTAGTGCTTCAACACGTTCTTCATTACCAACCCCTGCCCCGACTGCAGCACCTACACGTAAACGACCAAACTCATCTTTACACGCATTTGGCGTATTTTCTGCTTTTTGGTAATCTTTTAAGGTAATCATACCTTTTAATTTATCATTGGCATCTAATACCAATACTTTTTCTACACGATGCTCGTGCATTAAACCAAAAATTTCTTCACGTTTTGCATTTTCTTTGACAGTTACTAAACGCTCTTTTGGAGTCATAAATTCTGCAATGGTTTTGCTATGATCAGATACAAAACGCACATCACGACCTGTGATAATCCCTACTAAGTTGTCTGCATTATCCACCACAGGAAAACTTGCAAATCCATTTTTTTTTGTAATTTCTGCTAATTGTGCCAAAGTCATATCAGGTTGTACGCAAACAGGTTCTGACACAATACCGCTTTCAAATTTTTTCACTTTACGCACACGTTCTGCTTGGCGTTCAATAGACATATTTTTGTGAATGAAGCCGATTCCTCCCTCTTGTGCCAAGGAAATCGCTAATCTGGTTTCCGTTACCGTATCCATTGCAGCAGAAAGCATCGGGATATTTAGGCGAATGGTTTTAGTCAGTTGAGTGGATAAATCAGCGGTGTTAGGTAACACGGTGGAATGGGCTGGGACGAGTAAAACGTCATCAAAAGTCAAGGCTTCTTGCTTAATTCGTAACATTGCAATATTCTCTCTTTTAAGTGTATGCTATAAAATATTGCGAACGCATTATACAGGTTTAACCTTATCTTGTGAACGAATTTTTGTGAAAAATCCCGCTTTTTTTAAGGAATGATTGAAAAGGAAATTTATGTACGATTTATTAGAAAAACTGGCTGACGGTCAACCTTATTGTTTTGAAAAATTAACCGCACTTTTAGGCTGTAATGCCAATGAATTACTGGCTCAAATTCAACAATTACAACAGCAAGGTATTCATATTGATACCACTTTGGGTGAAGTAAAGTTATTACCTCAAACCGCATTATTAAACCCTGAAAAATTGTGTGATACTTTGCCGAATCAAGTGTTTTATCGCCCGATTATTCATTCAACCAATCAATTTTTACTTGAAAATATCAAACGCCTCAACAAAGGTGACATCTGCACTGCTGAAAGCCAAACCGCAGGACGTGGACGACGTGGACGGCAATGGATTTCACCTTTTGCTAGTCAGTTAATGTTTAGTTTTATTTGGCAAGTAGATGCTAGAAAGCCTATTGATGGTTTGAGTTCTGTCGTAGCAATGGCAATTCATCATGCCTTAATAAAATTAGGCAGTGCAGACATCATGCTGAAATGGCCAAATGATATTTTATTAAAAGGAAGAAAACTAGCAGGGATTTTAATTGAAATTGCTCATGCCGAGAATGGTCAACTTAATTTAGTGGTGGGGATTGGGTTAAACGTTGATATTCCCAAAGATAACCAACAAATTGACCAAAGCTGGGCAAATTTAACCGAAATTTTACCAAAAATAGACCGCACTTCGTTGTTGATCGCTTTAATCCAACAGATTTATCAAGAACTAGAAGCATTCGAGCGAGTAGGAATAAATGCTGAATTTCAGCAAAAATGGCTAGAAGTTGATGCTTATTTCGGTGAAACGGTAAATATCATCACAGAAAAACAAGTGATTTCAGGAACGGAACAAGGCATTGATGAACATGGATATTTAAAATTATTAACCAATAGTGGTGAATTATTGACCTTTAATGGTGGGGAAGTGTCGTTGCGGAGAAAATAGTGCTATTTCCCCGTACTCTCGTACGCGGTTAAGCATGTGACGATGCTCCGCATCTTTGGAATATAGAATAGAACACAAGCTACGGAGTAGCGATAACATTCTTAACCTTGTACGCAAGTGCAAGGAGAGAAAATAAATAATGGCTGGGGTACTAGGATTCGAACCTAGGGATGCTGAGATCAAAACCCAGTGCCTTACCGCTTGGCGATACCCCAATTAAGATTATCTTATCTTGAAAAGATATTGATTAGTATGTTGATAGTATGGCTGGGGTACTAGGATTCGAACCTAGGAATGCTGAGATCAAAACCCAGTGCCTTACCGCTTGGCGATACCCCATCAACTCAAAAGATTTGCAAACTGAAAATGGTGCGGAAGGAGGGACTTGAACCCACACGCACAGGCGCCAGAACCTAAATCTGGTGCGTCTACCAATTTCGCCACTTCCGCAATATATGGACCACTTTTAAATGGTGGCTACAGCGAGATTCGAACTTGCGACCCCAACATTATGAGTGTTGTGCTCTAACCGACTGAGCTATGTAGCCATATTTTGCGTCACCGTAATCAGCGTTGCGGTGCGTATTATGCTAATTTAGCCCTAGTTCGTCAACTGTTTTTTCCTGATAATGTTAAAATTTCCGTTTATTCGAATAAGACTTAAACAAATCGCTCCCAAATACTTCCCTATTCTACCAAAAGATGCTGCAACAAACTACCGTCTAACAATGCCCTTTTTACCAAAGCAAATGCACCAATCACATCTTCATTATGCAATTCCGACACCACTAACGGGGTATTTTTTACAAAAGCAGGTAATGCGTGACTTTCTAGCGTTTTATGAATGGCAGCAAATAAAGTATTCTTCGCTTGGGTAATTTCCCCTGAAATCACGATTTTTTCAGGGTTAAACATATTCACCGACATTGCCAACACTCGCCCAATTTGTACGCCGACATGCTCGATTAATTCTGTTGCTACCGCATCATGCTTGTTACTAGCTTTACAAATGGCTTCAATATCATGGCTTTCTAAAGACAACCATTTACTTTGATAACCGTCTTCTAGCATCTGTTGCATTTTATTTTCAATAGCATCATTGCTCACCACGGTTTCCAAGCAACCGACATTGCCACACAAACAACGCTTGCCAAGCGGATCCACCTGAATATGCCCGATTTCACCGACATTATTGCGATAGCCTTGAAACACTTCATGATTAATCACAATCCCGGCACCCACACCTCGATGAATACGTAACAACAAGGAATCATAACAATCTTTCGTCACACCAAAATAATGCTCAGCTAATGCCAAACTTCGCACATCTTGCCCGATATAACTCGGTAAATTAAAGCGTTGTTCAAGCCGTTGCACCAGATCCCAAGGCTCGGTTAGCTCAAAGTGCGGTAGATTTTCAATCAGATTATTTTTACCATTCACAAAGCCTGCAACAGTAATACCAATCGCAATCAGTTCGCTCGATTTATTGGCATTATCCGCAATAAATTTATCTAATTGCTCAAATAAAAAATCTTCTAATTGGGTTAAATTTCGTACATCAGGCAGATCAAAATGTTGGTATTTTAACAACTTAGCGGATAGATCCATCATGGCTAACACGATTTCTTCTCGCCCCAGATGAATCAGTAAAGTACGAAATGCTTTTTGCTCTGCCACAATCGAGGTAGCACGGCGACCACCCGTGGATTCTTGCTGTTCCACTTCTTTAATCAAGCCACGAGCCAATAAAGCACGAGTAATTTTAGTCACACTGGCTGGAGCAAGCTGACTTAATTCTGAAATTTGAATACGAGAAATCGGTGCTTGTTGATCGATTAATTTATACACCGCTGCACTATTCATCTGTTTAACCAAATCCACATTGACAATTTGATTAATTCGCATCCGACTTATCCTTATTTTACGCTATAAAATTTATGTTATTCTACCTGAAAAATTGGTAAAAATTAACCGCAGTTTAGCGTGATTTTACCGAATTAATCATGGTGTCAAACCAGTTTCTAGTATTTTTATCAATTTCTTCTAAATAATGAGGTAAATCTGCCGTCTGTTTAAGTATCCGTTGCCAATAAATATCTGCTTTATTATGAGTATCACCTTGAGCAATATTTTCAATATGCTGACATTTAGCCTGATTACTTTCTGCTTTTAAATAACCCGCAATATCTTTAGTTACTGCCAAAATGGCTTGTTGTTCACTGGTCAAATACGCCGAAATATACACTTTCAACAATGCCAAAGGATCAAAGTCTGACTCAATAACAAAGGTTTTACCAACCAAATTTTTGTTCTGATCTTTGCCATAAAAAAGTGGCGGAAATACCTGATTCTCACCGTTACAAGCTAACTGCATTAACCAATAAAGCCAATTTTCAATCATATAACTGTCTTTATGTTTCGCTGCTGTCCATTGCACACGTTGCAAGCCATTTTCTGTTGATAATAATTGATTGATATAGCCAGTTAACTGGACTACTTTTCCTTCAATATCAAAGGTTAAATCTACATATTGCGTTTGTGCTGATTGCCCCTGATAAGCACTTAATACTTCACGAAACTGTTCAATTTCCGACCGCACTTGATGTTGATAAATATGAGCAAATTCACCACGTGGCAACATACCTTTCACCTTGAGTTGAGCAAAATAATCTACTACATCAAGATCCTTTTCCATTAACAAATCTTGCTGAATTTGATACAGGGTTAATCCGTCTAAAGCAAAATTTTCCGTATCGATAATTTGCTCATCATTCTCTCTGAAATAAACATCTAATCTTTTTTCAAAGAAAAATTGTACTGGATTTTTGACAAAGTTAATTAACTGTTCACAATTAATTTGAATTAGGCTATTTTCTGGTTTATTCTCAACCGATTGTGCTTGTACAAAATCCGCTGGAACTTGCTTCGCATTGGCAATATTCGCCCATTCTTTAGCAAAAGTGCGGTGCTTTTCACTAAAGTTTTTAGCACTCCAAGCGGTCATGGCATGATAATGCACTAAAGGCTTGTCGTTTTCTTTCGGTTGACAATCATAATCCAGATTTTCAGCAAGATAATCTAATAACTGATTTACCAATACAGAAGGTTGTAGCGGATGATTATCAATAATTGATTGCCCCACATAGCTGATATAAAGCCGTTCTTGTGCAGACAACAAGGCTTCAAGGAATAAATAACGATCATCATCACGCCGAAAACGATCGCCTTTTTGACGATGATATTGCATTAAATCGAAACTATTCGGCAGTTGATTGCGTGGATAATCCTGTTCATTCATGCCTAACAAGCATACCACTTTAAACGGAATTGATCGCATCGGTAATAAAGTACAGAAACTAACTTTACCGACTAAAAATTTTAGACTGTTAGCTTGCTCATTTAATTTTTCAGTCAACACATCAGCGACCACTTCCGCTGCTAGTAATTCATCAAAATGTAAAGCCTGTAATAATAAACTCACCTGTTGAATACCATTTTCAATATAGCGTAACATTTCTACCGTATGTGGCTCTGGATTAAAAAATTGCTTTAATAGTTCCGTTAACTTAACTTCCCATTCGGTGATAGCATGGCTTTGAGATAATGTATCATGCCACCAGCTAAGTTGTTCAATAAAGCTCGCTAATGCCCCAACTAGACGACTGTTCAGCCCATAGCTATTATCAAAACCAAGTTGATCTTGTTGCCAGATACCATTTTCTTCACGCAGTGCAAAACCAAGTAACATTCGTTCTACACCCGCTTGCCATGCGTTAAAATTTTGTCCTTGTGAACTTTGTTTATCAAGTCCAAAACGAATACCAATTTCTTTAACCCAATAACGTAAATTTTCCAGATCATTCAGTGTTATGCCAAAACGATGACGAATCGCAGGAATATCAAGTAATGCCAGTACATCTTCCGCACTAAATTGACTTTCTTTTAAGCGTAGCAAATTCAAGAAAGTCGCTAACAATACATCACTTTCTGACAAAGTTTGATCAGAAATAGAAAATGGAATATAGCGTTTATCATAGTCCCAATGCCCTTGAAAATCCTTTATTTTCTGTTGATACTGTCCAAATACTGCCTGAATATAGGGAGCATAGCGATCAATATCCGCCACCATCACCACAATATCTTTCGGCGTTAAAGTGTTGTCATCTGTAAAACATTGCAATAAATAATCGTGTAACACTTCCACTTCTCGCATAGGACTATGGCAAGCATGAAAAGAGATGGACGGATCTGCTGCATCAAAATGTAATGAACCAGCTTCACTAGGTGCTAAATGTAAAATCTTGCGTTGAATTTGCGTCAGTAAATGATTATCCGTTGTTAATTCGGTATTTGCTTGAATTTCTTGGCTATCTAATTGACTTAACAAATAGAAAAAATCTCGCCCTAATTTACCCCATGTTGCTAATAGTGGATTGCCAATAGATAAATGTTCATCTTCTGCGGTTATTTCTTGTTTATTAGCTAAATAATCATTCAGTTGGGTTGATTTAAAAAAGGATTTTTGTTCACCCGTTTTGCGTTCGGTCAGTATTTTCAATGCCCGTTTTTGAGCAAAAATGGGATCCACAATATCACCCCAATAATATTGACTTGGGTTATTAAAAAATAAATGCACGTCACAGTGTTCCGCCATGGCAGACAGGGTTTCTAAATAGGTTTTTGGTAACGCAGAAATGCCAAAAATAAATAAACGTTTTGGTAAATTATTATAATGGCTGAGTTGTAAATATTCGTTATGTAAATTAGCTCGGTGCTGTATAGAATGATCTTTATGAGCCATCTCCGCAATTAATGCTCGCCAAAGTTTCCCTTGCCACGCTACATCTTGCTCAATCCGTTGCTTAAAATTACTGTCTATTTGTTTCTGTTGGCTCACAATTTCATCAATAATGATCTGTGGTTGATCTTGTTCCCAAGCAGAAATCCACTGTGGACGATAAACTAAATATTGGTCGAACAAATCAGCAATTTTGCGAGCCAGTTGATATAACTTTTGTTGCTCAGATTGAGAAGAATAATGCAGGTAATCCAAAATGGGACGAAAATCTGTTTGCTTAATCAAACGCATCAATCGCCACGTCATTACCTCTTTGCTAAATTGACTTTGTTCCGATACATTCGGCAAGTTATCCACATATTGCTGCCAAATAAAACTGGCGGGCATAGGAAAATGAAAATTCGCTGAAATACCTTGTTTACTGGCTAATTGTAATTGCAACCATTGAGCCATACCTGGGCTTTGCACTAAAATAGTTTCGGATTCGAAAGGATCATCAAGTGGATCAAGTTTAAGCAATTCACACAAAATATCTTTTTGAACATCAAGATCATTAGAATGATAAATTTTAAACATAATAGCTCCACAGGCTCAATTAATCTGCCATCATTATAAACTAATTTCCCCCAAAATATACCGCACTTTTACCTTATCCCCAATGCAATTAATGGAGAATTTCAGTTGATTTTGCTCTACTCCACTTTCACAATTTAATCCTAAAAATTGTCGTTGCTGTTGATTTTCCGCTATTTGAATCGCTTGATAACGTTGATAAATTTCACTTGCTGTTTTGCGTTGAATATTCGCCCACTGATTAATAGCAAGAAAAATGCCACTAAATAGGCTCAACGCCACTAATAAGGTCACAAGCCCCATTCCTTGCTTGAATTTAGGGAATAAAATCATACCAAGTTTTCTCTACGTTTTGCCATTGACTATAAGATTGCACAATTTCAGTTACCACAGTTTTTTTATAAGTTAGCGTTACACTATCCTCTTTCGAAAATGTCCCTTGTGCAATCACTGAACCAGTGATTTTGCCCTTGCCAGAAATATGCAAATCCCCTGTAGCAATCACAATACCATTTAAATTGCCGTTAATCTGCCATTCAGTCTTTGCTTGATCGAACCAAAACAAGTAATTGCCTTTATCTGTAGGGAAATAATTGACGTTCTGGATCGCCTTAGCTTGAAATAAGGCAAAAGCCTGTTTATCAATAAAATCATCAAATTGCCCCTCATTGAGATTTTTGCTAGGCGATTTTTTAAATAAAACTTGACGTTGGCACCAGATAAACTGCTGATGTTCATCACTATTCGGGGACGTAATAGATGCCGTTGCAAAATTTCCCGTTAGACTTAAATCTAGGTTTTTACAAAGATCTGATTGTTGTTGCTGAAATTGTTTCTGCAAACTGATATGTTGCTGAATATAGCGTTGCCTTTGCATTGCAATAGTTGAATGTAAACGGAAGCTCTCATCATCAAATAACAACGCAATTAACAACAGACTTGAGAGCAATATGAGTAAGCTAATCGCCACAAAACCGCGGTGCATTTTCATTGATTTTTTCATTGGCACTATTCATTTACCTGTGGTTGATTAAGCAATGGAATAATCACTGAACTTTCATATTGAACATTCGGATATTGTTTTAATCGACCCGCTAAATAAAGGCTCAATCCTTTGTATTGCCTACTATTATCCAACCAGTTTAATTGTAATTTAGTAATCTCATAATTATCTTCATCTAACATTTTCGTCCAACCTAAATCCTGACAAGCATTTTGTTGTAAATAACTTTGGCATTCTGCTTCTTTACATTTAGTATTCGCTTTATTACCATACGTTCGGCTCTCTAAAATAAAGCCATTTTGTCGATAGCCAAATAATTCTCGCCCTACTTCTGAAGTAGCATTTTGCTCATCTTTGGCACATTGTTTAGCAGTAGATCCTAAACACCCATTAGCGTCTAAATCATAAAAAAACAAAACACAATTATTTTCCACCGCACTTTCGCCTGACACAGGATAAATAGCGAGACTTGTACCTTTCTCATCTAATTCAAATAACGAAAAATTTTCCTGAGTGACTTTCGCAGATAACGCCCGAAAACCAGCACGGCGTAGATCTTTTGCCATAGTGTGCAAAACTCGTTGTAATTCCGTTTGTAATTGCAGTTGCAATAAAATATGTTGATTTTGTCGTTGTGCATAAGCATAAAATTGAATAATGACAAATAACAAAAATGAGGATAAAGCTAAACTTAGCATTAAGCCTAATAAACTTTGCCCTTTATAAAATCTTGTCATTCTTCTACTCCAGCATTGCAGGCATTCTCAGCTTGATCACTTTTTAAGCGAATTCGTCCTAAGTTAGAAAAAGAAAATAAGGTGCGAGATTGCGAATTTTGCAACATAAAACAGCCTGAATCTGACGAATTGCGAGTACCATTAAAACTGATTAATTTTTGTGGATAATAGGCTTTAGCAGTAATCATGGTTTTTTGTGAACTAAAAGGATAATAAAACTGAGCCGAAAGGTTATCAGGACAAAAACTGGGATTAAAGCAATCGCAAGTCGTATCTGACTTAATTTGAGCGGTAACACACCAGCGTTGCTGACCAATATCTCGATTGAGAATGAGATACCAGATTTGAGTAGAATTTTCTACTCTGGCTTGAATTTGGCGTAAGAATAGATATAAACGGTGTTGTTCTTTGGCTAAAATTCGTTGGCTATCACTTTGCCATGCAGGCATGCTAATTAAAGATATGATGCTAATAATCAGCAAGACAATAAGCATTTCAAATAAGGTAAAACCACTTTTCATAAACTTTCTCTTTTTTAACCGCAGTTTAAAAGAAAGCCTATAGATAACAATAAAATTAAAAGGATTTTGGAATGGAGATCACAAAATTAATATAAGTAGATCAGCTCACTGAATAAAAATAATGTATATACATTAAGAAGAATATTAGTGGTGGGTCGTAAGGGACTCGAACCCTTGACTAACGGATTAAGAGTCCGCTGCTCTACCAACTGAGCTAACAACCCATTTTGGATGGTATTATTTTTAGCTTTAAAAATCAATATTATTTAATTAAGTGGTGGGTCGTGAAGGATTCGAACCTTCGACAAACGGATTAAAAGTCCGCTGCTCTACCGCCTGAGCTAACGACCCATTTTGTATCTTACTTTTAGCTTTAAAGTAAACTGGGAAAATCTAATTAAGTGGTGGGCCGTGAAGGATTCGAACCTTCGACAAACGGATTAAAAGTCCGCTGCTCTACCGCCTGAGCTAACGGCCCATTTTTTGCCTTACTTCTAACTTTAAAGCAAACTGGAAAGATCTAATTAAGTGGTGGGCCGTGAAGGATTCGAACCTTCGACAAACGGATTAAAAGTCCGCTGCTCTACCGCCTGAGCTAACGGCCCCCTGATAGTTAAACTTAATTTTCAAGCATGTCATGACAAACCATGTCAGACAATGAGTGCATATATTACGGATTTAAATTTAATAATCAATAGTTATTTTTAGTTTTTGGATTGTTTGAACGAATAGTCGCCAATCTATCCTATAATTCGGACGCATATTTAACTATGATTAACATAAAAATAAAACAGGTTTCATATTCTGAAACCTGTTTAATAGAATAACAAGATATTCTACAAATTAATATGCTAATACAGCACGACGGTTTTTGCTGTATGCAGATTCGTCATGACCTAATACAGCTGGTTTTTCTTCGCCGTAAGATACAGTTGAAACGTTGTTAGCACCTTTAGTTGCTAAGAAAGATTTTACTGCATCTGCACGACGTTGACCTAATGCGATGTTGTACTCTGGAGTACCACGTTCATCAGCATGTCCTTCTACTAATACTTTAGCTGCTGGAGTAGCGTTTAGATATTGTGCATGAGCATCTAACAATTGTTGGTATTCACCTTCAACTGCATAGCTGTCAAATGCAAAGTAAACCGTATTGTAACGGCTTTGTAAATCAGACACAGAATAACCACCAAATTGTTGTCCTGCGTTTGCACCTTCCATACCGCTTGCATCGTTGTTTGATGAACTACATGCTGCTAATGCTAATACTGGGGCAACTAACAATAATTTTGCTAATTTCATTAATTTTTCTCCTTAGAGTTTTTTACTTTGTTAAATATGGTGACCAAGCAGGAAATTTCACTTGTCCGTCACTTCCTGGCAAACGTGCTTTAAAGCGTCCATCTGCAGATACTAATTGTAGCACCTTTCCTAAGCCTTGGGTAGAGCTATAAATAATCATAATTCCATTTGGTGAAATGCTTGGACTTTCATCAAGGAAAGTTGAACTTAACGTTTCAATTTGTCCTGTAATAAGGTCTTTTTTAATCACATGATCACCAGAAATCATAACCATCGTTTTACCATCGGAACTGACTTGTCCGCTATAACTTTTGCCACCAGAACCTACTAATGAAGCACCTCCACCAGAAGTACTCATTGAGTAAACTTGAGGCGAACCGCCTCTATCGGAGGTGAACAAAATACGTCCATCTGGAGTCCAGCTAGGCTCTGTATTATTACCCGCTCCACTCGTCAATTTAGTAGCTTGCCCACCATTCGAACCCATCACATAAATGTTTAGCTGACCATCTTGATTTGATGCAAAAGCTAAACGACTACCATCTGGTGAAAACGCTGGTGCTCCATTGTGTCCAGGGAATGAAGCCACTACTTTTCTGCTACCAGAACCTAAATCCTGAACCACAAGCTGTGATTTTCTATTTTCAAAAGAAACATAAGCTAAACGCTTGCCATCTGGTGACCAAGCTGGGGACATCATTGGTTGCGAGCTACGATTTACCACAAATTGGTTGAAGCCATCATAATCTGCAACACGAAGTTCATAAGGTTGAGATCCACCATGTTTTTGTACAACGTAAGCAATACGTGTTCTAAATGCCCCTTTAATGGCAGTAATCTTTTCAAACACTTCATCACTGACAGTGTGAGCCCCAAAACGAATAAATTTTGGCGTTACCGTAAATGAATTTTGTGCTAATACTGCTCCAGCAGAACCCGATGCACCGATAGTATCTACTAATTGATAAGCAATATTATAACCGCCACCCGCTGCTGTTACTTGTCCAACCACAATCGCATCTACACCTAACGATGCCCAAGCATCTGGTGTCACTTCTGATGCAGAACCTGGTTGTTGTGGCATTTGGCTCACCGCAACAGGATTAAATTTACCACTATTACGTAAATCCGCAGAAATAATGTCTGCAATATCTGCAGGAACTGGTCCATTAGACTTGAACGGTACAACCGCAATCGGTCTTGCACCCTCTACACCTTCATCAATGACAATACGAACTTCGTCATCTGCTCGAGCCATATTTATTGCAAAAAACAATACGGCAAATACACTCAAAATACGGGTTATTAATTTCATCATACCACCTATTTGGTTTATGTTACTTTCCTAAAAAATTATTTTAAATCAAAATCAATAATTGGATTTTTATATTTATTGTAAATTGCATCACTAGGTGCAGCAGGAACTTTTTTCGTTCTTGCCACAGCACTCAGTGCAGCACTACAAATATCATCAGGTCCAGAAACTCGTTGATAGCCTAAAATTGTGCCGTCACGGTCTAACTGAATTCTAATACTACACACTTTCCCTGCAAAACTCGGATCTTTAATAAAACGGCGTTTAATTTCTTTCTTAATCACGCCTGCATACTGATCACCTACTTTACCACCATCACCCGCACCTTGACCTGCTCCAGTGCCTTGTGTACCACCTTTATTTGCATTACCACCGCGTGAAGCACTTCCGCCTCCGATATCGCCACCATCCAAGAAATTATCTAATGCGGCTTGATCTGATTTCCGTTTTGCATTCGCTTCAGCCTCTGCTTTTGCTTTGGCATCCGCTTTCGCCTTGGCATCTGCTTTTGCTTTAGCTTCTTTTTCTGCTTTTGCCTTAGCCTCTTTCTCAGCTTTCTCTTTTGCTTCTTTTTCCGCTTTTGCCTTAGCCTCTTTTTCAACTTTCTCTTTCGCTTCTTTCTCAGCCTTGGCTTTCGCATCTTGTATCGCTTTCTCTTTTTCTGCTTTTTCTTTGGCTACTTGAGCGGCTTTAGCTTTTGCTTCTTCTTCGGCTTGTTTAGCCATAGCAGCTAAACGTTTTGCTTCCGCTTCTGCTTTCAATTTAACAGCTTCTGCCTCTTTTTTAGCTTTCGCTTCAGCTTCTTGTTTTGCTTTCTCTAAAGCCTCTTGTTTCGCTTTTTGTTGTTCAAGTTGCTGTTGACGTTCCTGTTCTTTTTGCTGTGCGATTCTTTGCTGTTCAAGTTTTTGTTCATCTACATCAGGTTTTGGTGGTTCTTCTTTCGGTTCAGATTTTTCTATGACTTCCTCTGGTTCATTTTTAGCCTTGTCTGCTTGCCCTTTCTTCTGTTGCTGAATACGTCCCCACTCTTGAGCTGCCGAGCCAGTATCCACCATGACAGCACCAATCATATCGCCATCACCTTCACCACCGCCCATCGCTTCAATTGGATGATACCAAAATGAACTCCAAATTAACAAACCGAACAAAATGGTATGCAATACGATTGAAATCAGTAGTGCTTGCGTGTCTTTCCCTTGTCGATTATTCTTCACAATTTATCCTACTGCTTATGGTTAAATCGGATCTGTCATTAAACCAACAGATTTAATTCCTGCCAGATGAAGCAAATTCAACGCCTTAATGACTTCTTCATACGGAACATCACTTGCCCCACCGACCAAGAACATAGTATTGGGATCTTTCTCAAATTCTGTTTTTGTCATTTGAGTCACCATTTCTTCGGTTAACCCCTCAGAACGTTCTCCAGCAATAGAAATAGCATATTGCCCAACACCTGCGACTTCTAAAATAACAGGTACTTTATCTTCATTTGAAACTGATTGACTTTCTACAGCATCAGGCAAATCTACTTGCACACTTTGGCTAATAATCGGTGCAGTTGCCATGAAAATTAACACTAAAACCAATAATACGTCCAAAAATGGCACGATATTAATTTCAGATTTAATACTTTTTTCTCTACGACGGCGGTAAGCCATATAAAACCTCTAAAACTTTACTAAAATTACTCACAATCCTTTACAAGATTGTGCTGGGCTTTGCCCCCGTTACTAAAGCAACGTTAAAAATTTTTTCGGAATTTTTATACCGCACTTTTATATTCCAGAGATGAAAGTGCGGTGTAAAAAATGCCAATTTATTAGTTTTTAGCAAACACTTGACGTTGCAAGATCGTGGTAAATTCATCAATAAAGTTACCATAATTTTGCTCTAATTTATTGACACGTAAACTTAAACGGTTATATGCCATTACCGCAGGAATTGCTGCAAATAAACCGATCGCTGTTGCAATCAAGGCTTCTGCAATACCTGGTGCTACCATTTGTAAAGTAGCCTGTTTTGCCCCACTTAATGCCATAAAGGCGTGCATAATTCCCCACACTGTACCAAATAAGCCGATATAAGGACTCACTGAGGCGACAGTTGCTAGGAATGGCACACGTGTTTCTAAATCTTCAATTTCACGATTCATCGCTAAATTCATTGCTCGAGTGCTACCCATCATAATAGCTTCTGGTGCATCTGGGTTAACTTGTTTTAAACGAGCAAATTCTTTAAATCCAGCGTAGAAAATTTGTTCACTGCCAGTCATTGCCATATCACGACGATTTTCTAAACCGTCATAAAGTTTTGTTAAATCTTCACCTGACCAAAAACGATCTTCAAATGCCGTGGAATCTTTTAACGCTTTAGTTAATACGCGACTACGTTGAATAATGATCGCCCACGACACTATTGAGAACATGATTAAAATTAAAATTACAAGTTGAACGACGATACTCGCCTTTAGAAATAAATCTAAAAAGTTCAATTCAGCAGTCATTGCATAGCTCCGAAAATTATTGACTAAATGCAGCTTTAACTTCCGCTGGAAGTGCTACAGGTTTCATTTTGCCTAGATCAACACAGGCTACCTTAACAGTAGCCGTACTTAACACTTTATTTTCTCGTTTAAGACATTGTGAGAAAAAAATCGTTGCACCTTTCATTTGTTCTACCGTAGTTTCTACTATCAGCAAATCATCTAGTTTAGCTGGAAAATGGTAGTCAATCAACATTGACTTAACCACAAAAGCAATGCCTTGTTCAGCTAATAAGTTTTGCTGTGAAAAATGAAATGTACGTAAAAATTCTGTTCTTGCTCGCTCATAAAAATGCAGATAACGTGCGTGATATACCACACCACCTGCATCTGTATCTTCGTAATAAACACGAACGGGAAATTGAAAAAGTTGCATAATGTTTATCCTTATATGATCCTTATCCAGTGTTATCCTTGTTTCGTGATTTTTTGTACAAAAAACTGGCATATTTTAGAGCTTTCAATAATGATAAGCAAGCAATAACACCCAAAGTGCGGTAGAAAATTTGATTATTTTTTTGACCCTATTCAAAATCTAAAAAATTAATTAAAACAATCTACTAACTATTCTTCTGAACTCTCAGAAAAGCGTTCAATTTTAGCTCCGAGATCACGTAATTTTTCTTCAATATGTTCGTAACCACGATCAATATGATAAATACGATCTACTATAGTTTCACCCGATGCAATACACCCAGCTAACACTAAACTAATAGACGCTCGTAAATCTGTTGCCATTACCTGAGCGCCAGAAAGATGTGCCACACCTTGAATTAATGCCGTATTTCCCTCAATTTCACCTTTTGCTCCCATACGAATTAATTCAGGAATATGCATGAAACGATTTTCAAAAATGGTTTCAGTAATTTTACTGGTTCCCTCTGCCACGGCATTAAGTAAAGTAAATTGTGCTTGCATATCCGTTGGAAAACCTGGGTGTGGCATGGTGCGAATATTGACAGCTTTTGGACGTTGACCAAAACTATCTAAAGTAATGGAATCCTCAGTTACATCAACTTGCATACCTGCTTCACGTAATTTCTCAATTACCGCATCAAGGGTACCTGCTTTGGTGCCGACACATTTAATACGACCACCAGAAACTGCCGCTGCAATTAGGAATGTACCTGTTTCAATACGATCTGGCACGATGCTGTGTTCACAGCCAGTCAAACGTTCCACACCCTCAACAGTAATGGTATCAGAACCTAATCCCGAGATTTTAGCTCCCATTTTGTTCAAGAAAACGCCTGTATCAACTACTTCAGGTTCACGTGCTGCATTTTCAATAGTGGTCACACCTTTGGCTAAGGTTGCAGCCATCATCACAGACAAAGTTGCCCCAACACTAACTTTATCCATATAAATTTTTGCACCTAACAAACGATTATTTACCGTTGCTTTCACATACCCTTCATCAAGCTCAATATTAGCCCCCATTTTTTCTAAACCAGCAATGTGCATATCCACTGGTCTTGCTCCAATAGTACAGCCACCGGGTAAAGAAACTTGCCCTTCGTGGAATCTAGTCAACAATGGTGCTAATGCCCAAATTGAGGCACGCATGGTTTTTACCAATTCATAAGGTGCTACATAATTATTAATCTTGCTTGCATCAATTAATACTGCTTTATTGGCATCACGTTCAACTATTACGCCTAATTTACGCAAAATTTTAAAGGTCGTATCTACATCTCTTAATTCTGGCACGTTAATTAATTTCACAGGTTGTTCTGCCAAAATAGCTGCAAACAAAATCGGCAGTGCCGCATTTTTCGCCCCTGAAATTTGTACCGTACCACTCAAACGAGATGGACCATAAACACGAAATTTTTGCATAATCTTTCCTTAATTAATAACGTTTAATAGGCGATCACGTTTCCATTTTTCCACCGTATAGGTTCTAATGGTTAACGCATGAATTTCACCTGTCGTAAAATATTCCATTAGCGGAGCATAAATGGTTTGTTGTTGTTTTACTCGAGATAATTGAGCAATTTCATCATCTATTACAATCACACCAAAATGTGCATTTTCGCCTTGAGCGTACACTTCTGAAAGATTTAATGCTTTTTTCAAAATATCTTCAATTTTTTTCGGTTCCATAATTTCCACAAAATTTTAGTTAAATTTAAACAATAAAAGGGGTTAACCAATCCGTTAAGCCAAAAAGATCTGCAAGGGTTAATAATTGTGATGGCACATTTTCTAGCACAATGCGATGATTTGGTTGTTGGATATGACGACAATGTGCAATAAAATCACATAATAAGGCAAATCCAGCACTATCAATTCGCGTAATTTGTGCCAGATCCCATAGAATATCTTTGTCGGCAATTTGCTTTTCTGATAAAAAAGTTAAACGTTGTTGCCATAACGGTAACAACGTATCACGAGATAACTCCCCAACTAATTGGAGAGTTATTTTATCATTATTTTGCACTGCCGACCATGTTAGTTTTTCAGCTTGCATATTGAATATTATTTTTTAATGGTGACAGGCACAGCTGCCGCTTTGAGTACTTGAGCAGTCAACGCATCAATACCGTCTTTACGTAAAATGTTGCTCCATTCTTGCTTTTTGGTTTCTACCATACTCACACCTTCTGCCGCCATATCGTAAACTTGCCATTGACCAGATTTACTATTTTTACGCCATTGGAAAGTTAAGTTCACAGGTTGACTTTGAATCAATTTTACCTTTACGCTTGCTTGGCTATCACCATTTAATTGTGCAGGTTGCACCTGAGCTTCTTGTCCAGTATATAACGTTAAGGCTTGAGCATAAGCCTGTTCAATAAATTGATCGAATGCAGAAAAGAATTTTTCACGTTGCTCTGGTGTAGTCGATTTAAAATACTGACCTAACACTAAAGAACCCGCATAATTCACATGCACATAAGGCATTAAATCTTGGCGAACAATAGATTTTAATACATTCGGATTAGCTTTGATTTCTGCATTTTTTGCTTGTAAATCAACAAATAATTTATCTGCCGCTTTTTTCGTCAGTTCATAAGGTCCTTCTGCAGCCATCACTGCTTGAACCGCAAAAAGTGCGGTGAAAATAACCACAATTTTTGATAACCATTGTTTAAATTGCATTTTCATAAAAACTCCTAATGGATTTGCTTTCCTAAACTAAATTATTGAACCGCAGGTGTGTCAACCGTTGATTCTTCTTTTTTATCCTTATCGCCATATAAAAACTGACCAATAAGATCTTCTAATACCATCGCTGATTTAGTATCAGCAACCTTACTTCCTTCTTTTAACATAGGTGTTTCGCCATCATCAAATCCCACACTTAAAGAAATATATTGTTCTCCTAATAAGCCTGAGGTTTTAATTGAGAGCGAACTATTATCAGGAATCTGATTATATTCTTCATTTACTGCAATCGTCACTTGCGGTAAATAAGTTTGTTCATCAAGTGAAATGTCCGTTACTCGTCCAATCACCACGCCACCAACTTTTAATGGAGCCCGAACTTTAAGACCGCCAATGTTATCAAAAGTTGCGGTAATATTGTAGGCTTTTTGTTCACCAAAGCCTTGCACATTTGCTACTTTTAGCCCCATAAACACTAAGGCTGCAATACCGAGTAATAAAAATAAACCTACCCAGAATTCATATTTAATTGTTTGTCGCATAATTACTACCTAATAAAAAACAAATATAACCTTAACCGCCGAACATCATTGCAGTTAAAACAAAATCTAAACCCAATACCAATAAGGAAGCATTCACCACGGTTCTGGTGGTTGATTGGCTAATACCCTCTGATGTTGGTACACAATCATAGCCATTAAATAAGGCTATCCAAACCACTGCAAAAGCAAAGACTACGCTTTTGATAAACCCATAGACCAAGTCTTGTGTAGTCACTGCATTTTGCATCACTGACCAAAAGCTACCGTCATCAATACCTTTCCAGTCCACACCGACTAAAGCACCACCAATCACCCCAACTGCGGTGAATAATACCGCCAAAATCGGCATTGAAATCACACCGCCCCAAAAACGTGGTACAATGACACGACGTAAGGGATCTACTGCCATCATTTCAAGACTGGAAAGCTGTTCAGTGGCTTTCATCAAACCTATTTCAGCAGTTAATGCGGAGCCAGCACGACCAGCAAATAATAATGCGGTTACCACAGGACCAAGTTCACGCAGTAAAGATAATGCCACTAACTGACCTACGTTCGCTTCCGCTGCAAAATCTACTAACACCACATAACCTTGCAACCCAAGCACCATACCGATAAAAAAGCCTGACAGCAAAATAATTAATAAAGATTGCACGCCTAAAACATGTAACTGTTTGATTAATAATGGGGTATGTTTACGAAATTGCGGTTTGCCAACTAATGCCCCCCACAACATAAAGCCCGAACGCCCTAACGCTCGTAATGAGCTAATCACGCTTGCACCCAATGCAGAGATTAATTTCACTATCATTTAAATAAATCCTCCACACTGTCATTGTCGGGGAAGTGGAAATGTACGGGTCCATCTTCTTGCCCTTGAATAAATTGCACCACTTGTGGATCTGTACTCTTTAATAAAATATCAGGTGTCCCCTCAGCAATTACTCGTTTATCTGCAATAATATAGGCATAATCCGCAATACTTAACACTTCTTGAACATCATGTGAAACCACAATAGAGGTCAGATTTAATGCTTCATTTAGGCGTTTAATTAAACTAATAATCACGCCCATACTAATTGGATCTTGTCCCGTAAAGGGTTCATCATACATAATTAGTTCAGGATCCAAAGCAATCGTACGGGCTAATGCTGCACGGCGTGCCATACCACCCGATAATTCAGATGGCATTAAATCCGCTGCACCACGCAACCCCACAGATTCCAGTTTCATCAGTACAATTTTACGAATTAATTCTTCTGGTAAACGAGTATGCTCTCGAATCGGATACGCCACGTTATCAAAGGTTGACATATCGGTAAACAATGCCCCCGATTGAAACAGCATGCCCATCCGTTGACGAGCCTTATAAAGTTGACTATTTGACATTTTGCAAATATCTTCACCGTCAAATAAAATCTCTCCTTGTTCTGGGTTAAGCTGCCCACCAATTAATTTTAATAAGGTAGTTTTACCTATTCCCGATGGTCCCATAATGGCGGTAATTTTACCTTTGGCAACCCGCAAATTGAGATTGTGGTAAATGGTTCGCTCACCTCGTTTAAACGTGAGATTCTTCACTTCAATTAGTGCTTTCTCACTCATTGTATTTTCCATTTAGTTTGTTTCATGCTGTTATATTACTAAAATCAGTTCGTATTTCGACTGTTAATTTTTATATTAGTTCAACTCTATTGGCTTTTTACATTTGCCGTCATCGCTTTTACTTGGCTAACAATCGTACCATCAGCCACGATAGTCTGTATTATTTGCCCTTGTGCCACTTGTCGTACCGAAGTGATTGCCTTACCCTGCTCATTCTCTGCAATAGCATAACCACGAGCTAGCACTTTTAACGGACTCAGGCTATCCATTTTGGCACATAGATGAGCCAAATAGTGCTGTTTGTTGGCGACTTTATTTTTTAACGCAAAATCTAACCGCACTTTCAACTGTTGAATATGCTGTTGTTGTTTTTGCAAACGATACGGCAACGGATTATTATCTAATCGTTGACAAAGTGCGGTGTAATTATAACGATTTTTTTCCATGATGCGTTGTATTGCATGTTCTAATCGTTGCATTAACTGTCCCGTTTTTTGTTGTTGCCAAGCAAGTTGTGCTTGTGGATGCTGACTTTGTAATCGCATTAACAGGCGTTGTAACTGTTGCTGTTTCTGCTCAAAAATACGATCCAATGCCATATCTAAGCGTTGTCGCTTATAATTTAATTGTTGCAATAATTGCTGTTGATCACGACTCACCAATTCTGCTGCTGCGGAAGGTGTTGAAGCTCGGATATCAGCCACAAAATCGGCTATAGTCACATCTGTTTCATGCCCCACCGCACTAATCACAGGCAAAGTACAATGAAAAATCGCTCTTGCTACTGCTTCTTCATTAAAACACCAAAGATCTTCTAATGAACCGCCACCACGACCAACAATTAATACATCGACTTCTTGCCGTTGATTAGCTAATTCAATCATTTGCACAATTTCTGCGGTCGCTTCTCTACCCTGCACTTGAGTTGGATAAATAACAATCTTCAAACTAGGATCACGTCGTTTTAAAATCTGCAAAATATCCTGTAATGCCGCCCCAGTCGCAGAAGTTACCACGCCAACTGTTTTACAAAAGTGCGGTAAATTTTTCTTGAGATTTTGAGCAAATAAACCTTCGGCGGCTAACTTCATTTTAAGTTGCTCAAATTGCTGTTGCAATAAACCATCTCCAGCAGGGTGCATACTTTCTAAAATAAGTTGGTAATCCCCTCGTGGTTCATATAGACTCACCCCAGCACGCACCAACACTTGCATACCATTTTGGGGACGAAAATTCACCCGTTGCGTTTTCATTCGCCACATAGCACAACGCACCTGAGCATTTTCATCTTTTAGGGTCAGATACCAATGCCCTGAAACAGGTTGAGTAAAATTAGAAATTTCACCTGTCAACCAAACTGCCCCGAATTGCCCCTCTAAGGTATTTCGTACTGCACTATTTAATTGGCTGACGGAGTAAACATCTTGTTGCATTTTTTGTCTTTTTTATCCGTATAAAAAATCCGATGAACGCCATCGGATTTTCATTTTATCAATCGTTATTCCGCTTTTGCTCTAGTCGGTTCACTAAACACATGACTCACCGCACTATGATGTCCAGCCATTCCCTTACCATGGAAATAATAACGACTGTCTTTCCATTGTACGATCTCATAGGCTGGATTTAATTCCGTACTAGATTTAGCTAAAGTCATCGCTGCTTTAATATGTTGCACGGCAGAAACAGTCCCAAGTTGTCCATTAAAGCTATAGTTACGATCTACTTTCTCTACAATTTGAACGGGCTGTGTCTGTTGTACCACAGCTTGCTCAATTTGCTGTTCCGCTTGTTGTTCCAAAATACGTTGTTCTTCGTTTAAACGTTGCAAAGATTGCTGAACTTTCTTCTCCACAGATTCATTTGCAGGTTGCGTAACAAACCCCAACGGTTGAGCTATTACAGTTTCTTCATTTACCACTAACGGCGTTGCTGGTACAACATCACCTTTAACTTCTGGTTGATCTTGCTGTTGCAACAATTCATCAACAGATAAGAAACTACTTTCTTTGGCTTTTTGCACCGCACTATAGTCGATGCAAACTTTACCACTGGCTAACTCTGGTGATGCCACGGCGGCAAATAATGGCACTGGCGATAGATTATTATCTTGACGGCGGCGACGTTGATTATTCACACGTAAGTGACGTGGTAAACGGCGATTATTGTTACGTTCACGACGTTCATTTTGTATTGCCATATCATCTGTTGCGATATCAACTCTATCAGAAACTGCCTCAGATTGCACCGCACTTTCAGGTACATTTTGCATATCTGATGGTTCCATTAACGGAGCAATAGCCATATCATCTGTGGCTTCAGCTATTTCATTGCCAACACGTACGCGTTTACTCATATCACGGCGTTCTCGACGTTGACGTACAGGTTTTTTTTCTTCCGTTACCTCTGGCGTTACCACCTCAGCTTGTTTTTCAAGCGTATTAGTTTCTTCTACTTGTGCCTTACGGTTATTGCGACGCACATTACGTTCAGGACGTGGTGTAGCCGTTTTTTCCGTTTGGTTTTCTTCGCTGGATTTTGCTGGCGTAGTACGTTCGTTGCGATCATTACGAGTTTTACGATTATTACGACGATCATTACGATTTTGACGATTACGATTATTAACTGGCTTTTCTTCTGGTTTAGGTTCACTCACAAATAAACCTTTCAATCCAGTCAAAAGACGAGTAAAGAATGATGGTTTCTCTTCTACTTTGGTTTCTACAACAGGTGCAGCCTCAGAAATAGTCATCGATAAAGCAGCCATTTCTACGATATTTTCTGTGGTAGAATTATCCGTATTATTTGCCGTTGATGTAGTTTCAGCAGGCAGATAAACATCTTCTTTTTCTTCATATAATTTAGCGAGATTGTAGCTTAATACATTCGCATCTTCGCCATCACGAGAACGTACCACTTTAAAGTGCGGTGTTTCCATGGCTTGATTTGGTGCCACGACCACATCCACATTATGACGTTTCTCAATACTTTGAATAGCTTGACGTTTTTCATTTAATAAGTACGAAGCAATTTCTACTGGCACAATACATTGTACTTGTTTAGAATTTTCTTTTAACGCTTCTTCTTCAATTAAACGCAAAATAGAAAGCGATAGACTTTCATTATCACGTACTTTGCCAGTGCCTTGACAACGAGGGCAAATATGATGTGATGATTCCCCTAATGATGGGCTTAAACGCTGACGTGACATTTCCAACAAGCCAAAACGCGAAATGCGGCTAATTTGGATTCTGGCACGATCTTGACGTACCGCATCACGCATACGATTTTCTACTTCACGTTGGTGACGAATCGGGGTCATATCAATGAAGTCAATCACGATTAAACCACCTAAGTCACGTAAACGTAATTGACGAGCAATTTCATCTGCTGCTTCAAGATTGGTGTTTAATGCAGTTTCTTCAATATCCCCACCACGTGTTGAACGAGCAGAGTTGATGTCGATAGCGGTTAATGCTTCTGTCACATCAATCACAATCGAACCACCAGATGGTAAACGCACTTCACGTTGGAATGCTGATTCAATTTGCGATTCAATTTGATAATGGCTAAATAACGGGACTTCGCCTTGATATAATTTAATTCGGTTTAAAAAATCAGGACGTACTAATTTAATATGTGCTTTCGCTTTTTCGTAAATTTTCGGGCTATCTACTAAAATTTCACCAATATCACGGCGTAAATAATCACGGATCGCACGCACGATCACATCACTTTCTTGATGAATCAAAAATGGTGCAGGACGACTTTGTGAAACTTGTTTAATCGCTTCCCAATGGTGCAATAAGACTTTTAAGTCCCATTGTAATTCTTCAGATGATTTACCTACCCCTGCGGTACGCACGATTAAACCTACGCCATCAGGCACTTCTAAAGAACTTAACGCATCTTTTAATTCAAGACGTTCATCACCCTCAATACGGCGAGAAATACCTCCTGCTCTTGGGTTATTAGGCATAATAACAAGGTAACTTCCAGCTAATGAAACAAATGTCGTTAACGCAGCACCTTTATTACCACGTTCTTCTTTGTTCACTTGCACGATCACTTCTTGCCCTTCTTTAATCACATCCTTGATATTCGGGCGACCGTTATAGCTATAACCTGCAGGAAAATATTCACGGGCAATTTCTTTCAACGGTAAAAAACCGTGACGATCCACACCATAATCCACAAATGCGGCTTCAAGACTCGGTTCTACTCGAGTAATTTTCCCTTTGTAAATATTCGCTTTTTTTTGTTCGTGACCTGGACTTTCAATATCCAAATCAAATAGGCGTTGTCCATCGACTAACGCAACACGCAACTCCTCTTTTTGAGTTGCATTAATTAGCATTCTTTTCATTGTAAAAATTTTCTCATTTTTATTTTTTAAAATAATTCAATTAAAAAAGACCGCACTTTTGCATAAAATTAAGCAAATTAACTACAATCGACCTCGTGTTTTTCGTCCCTGTCGTTCATCTCGACCGTCAAAGACTGGGTGCATTGATTGAGCTATCGATAAGTTGTACCTAAATATGTATCTTTACTCGGTACGCGATAAAGCGGTAATTTAATCACACATTTCGTTAAAAATTAATGTCTTATGTCTAAACTGCATTAATCTAAAATTTAACAAAACTTAGTTAATTTTGCCTAGGCAAAATCTGTATTATTATGGACGCAATACAGCTTTTTAGCAAGGTATTTCAGTAATTTTAATTATTTGTTAATTATGCTAGAATTCTCCTAATTTTTCTTAAAAAACAATTTTATGACAAACCAAACCAACAACATTATTAACGCTTCGGTCAAGATGCTGGAAATTTCAGAAGATGAATCGGGGCAGCGGATTGACAATTATTTATTGAATAAACTCAAAGGGGTACCCAAAAGCCTAATTTATCGCATTGTTCGCAAAGGCGAAGTGCGAGTCAATAAAGGGCGAATTAAACCTGAATATAAATTACAAGCTGGAGATGTGGTTCGAGTACCCCCAGTTCGTATATCCGAGAAAGAACAATCCCCCATTTCCACCAAGTTGAATAAAGTGGCTCAATTAGAAAGCCAAATTATTTTTGAAGATGATTGTCTGTTAGTCATCAATAAACCCTCTGGCATCGCAGTACACGGCGGTAGTGGTTTAAGTTTTGGGGTTATTGAAGGGTTACGAGCTTTACGTCCTGATGCACGTTTTTTAGAATTAGTCCATCGTATTGACCGTGATACATCAGGCATTTTGTTAGTCGCAAAAAAACGCTCCACCTTACGTGGTTTACACGAACAATTACGTAACAAAATTGTACAAAAAGAATACTTGGCACTAGTGCGTGGACAATGGCAATCGCATGTTAAAACGATCCAAGCCCCTTTATTAAAGAATGAACTCGCTAGTGGTGAACGCATTGTTAAAGTCAGTGAACAAGGTAAACCAAGTGAAACGCATTTTAGTATTGAAGAACGATATAACAATGCGACCCTAGTCAAGGCATCACCGATTACAGGAAGAACCCATCAAATTCGGGTACACACCTTGTATGCTGGACACCCGATTGCCCTTGATGATAAATACGGTGATCAAAAATTTGATCAAGAAATGACCGCACTTGGTTTAGATCGTTTATTTTTACATGCGTTTAGTATTCGTTTTGAACATCCTAAAACAGGTGAAACCTTACGCTTAAACGCACCACTAGACGAAAAAATGAAAAAAGTTTTACAAAAATTGCGAGAACAACAATGAAAATGAATAAAATACTTGGCTGTTTATTCATACTAGCAGCCCCCCTAGCAACAGCGACATCAACAACCGAGGTTAAAAATCCAATAGTTTCTAACTCAGATATTGTTGGAGAATGGAATTGCAAAATTTTATACGATGATTTAGGCATTGAATCTTTGGATACGTTAGATTTTCAAGCTAATGGTTCAACGGTGGGGTTCGGTCTGCTTTCAGTACAAAAAACGTTTACGTATGAAAGTAATCACACTGGACACTGGACATTACAAGGTAATACCTTATCAGAAACTGGTACAAATTATACTTTTGGACGTATTCATTCCAAAGAAACGGAAAAAAGATTATCTACTGAACCACAATTAAAAGAACGTGAACAACAATTCTTCCAACAATTAACCAAAGATATGAATAATGGTGACAGCACAGATTTTGAAATCTTAGATTTTAAAGATAAGCGTATGTTAATCAACCATGTCTGGAAGAACCAGCAACGCCACCCTGGATTATGTGTAAAAAAATAACAAAAAAAATCCCAACTAATGTTGGGACTTTCGCTAAATGCAATTTATACAATTATAAAGCTTTATTAACAAATGCCGCTAATTGTGTTTTTGGCACAACACCAACTTGAGTGGCAACTACTTTACCTTCTTTGAATAATAATAATGTCGGAATACCACGTACACCAAATTGAGCTGGTGTACCTTGGTTATCATCAATATTCATTTTTACGATTTTAACTTTATCGCCATATTCTTTGGCTAATTCTTCTAGGATAGGACTAACCATACGACAAGGACCACACCAAGGAGCCCAAAAATCTAATAATACAGGTACGTCTGAATTTAAAACATCTGCCTCAAATGAAGCATCGGTAACATGTAATACATCTGCCATTTTTTATTTCCTCTTTTAATTATATTAATTTTCCTTTGTCATATTAAAGGAGATAGATGATATCAAGGTAACTTACCTTGAAATTAAAAATATCATAACACAATTATGAAATTATAATCCTTTATTTAATCAATCATTTCAATTTGTAAAATCTTACTTACTACAATTTGTTAATGCTTGAGATAAATCTTGTTTAATATCTTCAACATCTTCCAAACCTACAGAAAAACGTAATAAACGATTACATACACCACGGGCAATACGCTCTGCTTCTGGAATATCCATGTGGGTTTGAGTAGCTGGATAAGTAATAAAACTTTCCGTACCGCCTAAACTTTCTGCGAAAGTAATTAATTTCAGAGCTTTTAAGAATGGATTTACCCAGTTCTCATCTTGTAAACGGAAAGACAACATACCCCCCTTGTTAGAATACAAGACATCAGTAATTTGTGGTTGTTGACGTAAAAATTCTGCGATTTCTTGGGCATTTTGCTGATGACGTTGCATACGTAATGAGAGAGTTTTCAAACCACGAATAGTCAACCAAGAATCAAACGGTGAAAGTACTGCACCCGCACCATTTTGGATATAAAATAGACGCTCACCCAGCTCTTGCCCTTTCGCCACGATTAAACCAGCTAATACATCATTATGCCCAGCAATATATTTAGTACCACTATAAATCGTCACATCTGCCCCATCTTCCATTGGACGATATAGCATTGGGGTTAAGAACGTATTATCTACAATTAACAATAGATTATGTTTTTTGGCTAGCTTAGAAATAGCTAATACATCGCATTCTTCCATTAAAGGATTAGATGGCGTTTCCACAAAAATCGCTTTAGTATTTGGCGTAATAGCGGATTCGATCGCATTCACTTCAGCGGTATTTACATATACGGGTTTAACACCATGAGTATTTTTATAGCAAAAATCAAGTAAACGATAAGTCCCACCATACACATCACTGGAAACAATCCATTCATCAGGTGCTTTGAATAACATCATTAATACTTGAATCGCTGCCATACCAGATGCAAAAGCAAATGCACGATCACCACCGTCTAATTTTGCCATGGTTTCTTCTAAAACTGCACGTGTTGGATTTTTAGTTCGAGTATAATCAAAACCTGTACTTTCACCAATACCATGATGCCCATAAGCGGTTGAAAGAAAAATCGGTGTGGAAACCGCACCAGTACGAGGGTCAGTGCGATTACCTGCTTGGGCTAAAATTGTATCTAAAGCATATTCTTTTGTCATTCGATCACCTAAAACTTGTGTTAAATCTAATATTAAAAATATGCCTGACATTCTGACATAAAGTGCGGTGTGATTAAAGTATATTTTTCTATTTTATTCCATCAATAAATTGATGTTTTTTTAATATAAAGACGGTTTATTTTTAACAGTCTTGTATTTTTTTTCGGCAAACAATCCTTTTTTCAAGATTATTTAAAAATTCCTATTGACAACAAAACAGATTTCCGTAAAATGCACCCTCGTTGACAGCAATAAGCTGAAAGCAAAGCGGGAATAGCTCAGTTGGTAGAGCACGACCTTGCCAAGGTCGGGGTCGCGAGTTCGAGCCTCGTTTCCCGCTCCAATTAAACCTAAGTAGTTAGGAAATGCGTTTAGCCCGAGTGGCGGAATCGGTAGACGCAAGGGATTTAAAATCCCTCGCCTTTCGGGGCGTGCCAGTTCAAGTCTGGCCTCGGGCACCATTTGCAACTACAGGATAAATTATAAAATGGCACCGCAAGGTGTTTTTTTATATCTGAAAATCATTTCAATCAAGGCGTGTTAGCAAAGCGGTTATGCACTGGATTGCAAATCCATGTAGCTCGGTTCGACTCCGGGACACGCCTCCAGTATTTAAAATTTATTAAATCAAAAATTGTTTTTTCGGGGTGCATTGTACTGTCAAAGTGCGGTCAAATGCAGCTTGTTTTAAAACACCTCAAATTTTAACCATACTCCCACCCTAGGCTGAGGGCGGTTTGGGTGGCAAGGTAATCTGCCACTTGGGTGTTGAGGATTTCTCCTGTGCCACCAGCGACCGCACCTGCCACTATATTGCCACCGCCTGCTTCGGCACTGGCCGCCCCCAATGGAGATTGCCTTTTATAGATACCATTCTTAATAGTTCTAGGGTTGGGATATTTTTTATTAATTAATTCATCGCAAATTGTTTGATTTTTTTTCTCAACTCTTTTTCCTCAGGGGTTTCTTTATCATAGTATGCCTTTTCCTTTCTATCATACTCTTCAGCCCTTTTCTTTGATGAATAATGTCCATTCCAAAAATCCTCCATCATTTTGGGCGTACAAGATGTTATTCCAAATACAGCAATCACTAAAGGTATTATTTTAATAAACATTTTCATAGTATTTTTCCCCTCCATATTCAAAGGTTCCATTACCTAACGAGCCGTTTATTAGGTGGAAATTGTCGTCTTGATCCCTAATAAGGATCTTTGGTGCAGAATTATTAATTAACACTCCTAATTAAATGGAACATTTACTGCACAGAATACAAAGGTGAACCTTTTTTCTTCATACATTCTCTATATAAATATCCACGATTAAAGCTATTTTCTCCTTCAAAAATAGTTTCATTTGGATATTTTTTTCTTGCAATTTCTCTACAAATCACTATATTTTTTTTCTCAACTCTTTTTGCTCAGAATTTTCCTTATCATAATATGCTTTCTCTTCTTGTTCGTACTCTTTTACTAATGCTCTTTCAGAATACACTCCATTCCATAAATCTCTTTCCATTTTGGGGGTACAAGAAGATATTACCCCACTTATAATCATAAAAATAATACCTTGATTAATAAACATTTTCATAGTATTTTTTACCACCATATTCAAAGATTCCATTACCTGAAGTGCTATTTATTAGGTGAAAATTGCCGTCTTGATCCCTAACTAGAATTTTCGGTGCTGAATCATTAATTGAAGTTCCATTTTGATCTTTTCTTGGTTCTCCCCATAGCTTAGTATATTTTCCATATTCTAGATTTTTAATACCATTTCCATTTTTATCCAATAGATCATTTCCATATTGATTCTGTAAAAACTCATTTGGCACTTGACCATAATACCCACTATGCGAATAACACAACCCCTTACAAGCCCCACCTGTTGCTGAATTTTCTCCAATAGGTACACCCACAAAATCGAGTTCGTGCGTTGCTTGTCCAAAGGTTGTAAATACGCCATTCTTGTTTGTGTAGTTATTATTTTCCAACACCCCATAATAACGTTCCGCATTGGCTGCTCCGCCAACAAAGCGTACTTTTTCTAGCGGTATAGCGATCGGCTTGCCAATTTCATCTTTAAAGTGATCATTGGTATATTGAAGTGACACACTTTCCGTTAATGTACCTCGGCTGTGATTGCTTTTTTCTAGTTTAACGTTGTTTATGGCACCATGTTCATTCAGTACAACATTGGTTTTTTCTGCATTAGTCAATGGTAATTTTGCCCCAATAATTTCATTGAGTTTATCATAACCAGCGTAGAATACCCCCTCCGACAATAATGGCACAACGCCATAGCTTGGATTATTTAACACAACATAAAGGTTGCCACCATTGGCTGCTTTTGGATTTTGCTTCACAGCATTTCTGAACGCTTCATATTTGGTGTTGTAAATACCAGGGTTGGACACCACCACATTCTTACCATTGTCATTTTTAATCTCATTCATATCATAAATTTCTCGTGCTTTTCCTTCCCACTCAACTTTTCGAGTGTCGTCATCCATCCCTCGACAATAATGTTGTGCTGCAGCCCCCGAACAATCCAGTTTATACACCGTTCCTGCGGTCGTATGTGTTGCCGCATTTTGTGCATAATCGGCGTGCTGAGCCACAACTTGACCAATTGCAGCATCAACACTTAGCGTTAATCCCCAGAATGCCCCTAATGCCGTATCAAGATAACTGGTTGTTTGGGATATTTTATGGGCTTTTTCTTCCAACTCTCTTGATTTATCATTATCTTCACCCCCGTTTTTCTTCCGTTCTTGGCGAGCTTCAGCAAATAATTCATCGGCTTGAGAAAGGAGTTTCTCTTTCATATATTGACGATTACTATCAAATTCCTGCGTCACTTTTTGTTGTAAATTCAGTTCATCTTGTACTTTTTTAGCATCAAAATTTTGTTCAAGTTTACCTGAATGTTGTTCGGCATTATTTGTTGTCACATCAGTTTTAATACCTAAAATCATTTCATCAACGGATTTACCTGTTAATTTTTCTTGCTCTTGTGAGTTTTTAATTTGTATATTGGCAGTGCCAATGCCTGATTTAGTCACACTGTTTTGACTATCGCTATCCAATCCAAATCCAATTGCTTTTGTTACGCCGTTTTTGTCTTTTCCTGTCCATCCGCCATTTCGGGTTACACTGCCACTAAGTCCAAAACTCGATCCCTTATAATCCGCATGATTTTCAATATCTGAATAGCTCAACGTTCCCGTTGTAAAAGAATTTCTGCTATTTTCCTCCGCACTTTCAGTGGAAGTGATTAAGGCACCAGTTAAGTTCGTATGGTTGGCTACATTCACCTTAAATCCATCATCCCCAGCAAAAATCCCAGCCTGCTGATTCACACTGGCATAATCCGAATTAATCTTTGATTTACTATAACTAGCACTCGCTGATACGCCATAACCTACCGTCACTTGTCCACTGATACTTTCTTGTTTACCTTTATACGTCGCCGTATCTTGTAAACTTTCAATATTTAGGTTTTCTGCATTCACGGTAATTTGTTTACCCACAATTTGTGAGCTTTTAATATTGGTGTCTTTTTGGCTGTCGATTGTCGTTCTGCTATGTTGATTTCCAATGTAACTATTTACCCAAGCCTTGCTATCTCCATTACCATAGCCTTTGGCAAGATTCCCCCCTGCCGTGATACCAAAAGAAAATCCACTTTGTCCGTAACTCACTGCAATGCCTGCATTCCAACCGCTAGATTTGTTTTGGCTACGTTCAAGATGATTTTCATCGGCAGCGAGAATATTGATATTACCATTGCTTTTGAGGTGTGTACCTTGATTACCACTGATATCTGAGCCTACTATGGTTAAATCATCGTTTTTCTCTGTGCCTGTGGTAACAATATTGACTTCACCTCCTGCATTCACTTGGCTTTTTTCCACTTTATTGCCTTGCGTATATTGGGTTTCGGTGTTTTTTTGTTTACCGTACGTAATTGAAACACTCACATCTTGTGTAAGGGCTTGTTTAGGGTCTGCTTGTAAAGCATTTGATAAGCCTTTTAATTGCTCTGCACTGCGTGCCACATCAAAACCCACATTGGCAACAGCTAACGCATTAATACGGTTATTCTTGCTTTCACCTAGGTTTTTGCTGGCATTAATGGTTGACATCACGCCCTGCAACGCCGTCAAGGCTGGGGCATTAAACGCAATAGTGAAACCACCTTTCTCCATGGTGTATTTATAGTGGCTATCGTAATGACTACGTGCTGCGGTGATATTAGCATTTTTTGCCACAATCAACACATCACCATCTTTGGACGTAACCACTGAACCTGATTGATGATAACTTTCATCCGCAAGCAACGTGGTATTACCCTTTAAACTCCCTACTTGACTTTGACGAGCAGAAAACTGTGTTTGGTCATTTGCTGTCGTTTCTTTACGCGAGCCAATCGTAAATCCTATTCCGCCACTACTCAATAACCCACTTTTTTTCACCTGCTTAAAGTTTTCGCTGTAAATCTGGTTGACCGCTTCGGTGATATTGATATTCTTCGCCAATACACTCAGTGCATTTTCAGCCACCACATCACTACCCACAACATTTACATTGCCTTGTTGCACAACAACACTCACATTACCGCCATCTATTTGGCTTCCCCTAGCAAGAGTTTGTTCGCTGACATCTCTGGTTTTGGTGCTGCTTTTACTGAATAAACCTCGGCTAGTATCTTTAAAAGCAGAATCCACCAAGTGATATTCTTCTCCCGTTGAGATGTTGATATGCTGACCTGCTTTAAGTTGTACATCGCCTTTTGCTGTCACCGTGGCTGCTTTTGCTTCAATATTACGTCCTGCTTGCAACAGCGTATTTTTCTGGCTTTGACTTGTTATTGTGCTGCCAATATTTTGCCGATTAGCAGTTTTGAGATAATTTTCTGCATCATGGATATTTTCATAACGGTCTGATTGTTGGGCAGTATTTAATAAAATATCTCGTCCTGCTTGAATTGCGGTTAAGGCATTTTGGGCGTTATTGGCAATATCACCTGCCGTTAAGTTTATATCCCGTCCTGCATTTATCCACATTTGTCTGCCGTCTTTACCCGTTAAATAAAATCCTCCTTGTGTACCAAGGCGAACAGTTTCACTGTTAGCAGTTTGGGCGGTATGCGTGGTGGTGTTCAGTACAATATCACGACCAGCGTTCACGTTCAATATTTGACTGGCTTCAATAGTGCCACCTGTGTTAATCAAATATTGCTCTGCGGATACTAGGGTATTGCCCCCTGTCATTTTACCAAAACGGTTGGTGATATTATCGGCAGAAATAGCCAGTAAATTTTTACCTGCAATCGTGCCACTATTGTTTATGTGAGAGGATTCCAGCGTTGTGCTATCGCCAGACAGCAATGCTCCATAACCATTTATATCGCCTTTTTGCACTACGGCATAAACTTGAGGATATAATACCGTGGTGGTGCTTCCATCCGCTAAGGTGATGGTTTTATTTACTAGCCACACCATATCACTGGTTAAACGGGAAATCTGCTCGCTAGTTAAAGCCACCCCTGGGGTGAGTTGGAATTGGGTAGCGGCGGTAATCCCGTTAGTCATTAAGGCTTTATACTGTTCTTCTTGACTGGAATAATCCGATAAATAGACACGTCCTGTTAATTCAGCAATTTGTTCTTGCACTAAGCGTTGTTCGTAGAAACCATCTCCGATACGTTTGTGCATCACGTCTGAATTTAAGTTCAAGGCTTTCATCATATAGTTGGAACTGAGCCAGTTACGATATTGAGTAAAGGCTGGGTCAGTTTCTACCAGATAACCTGCGGTAGATTGTGGATTAATAATAAATAGACTGCTATGTGGCAAACTAATGGACTGCTCTTGTGTTCTGATCACCGCATTATCTTTAACCACTGAGCCGTTATTTTGATGGTTGACCCCATTTTGCACCGCACTTTTAACCTGTACATCAACCGATGGAGGCACATTGATAGCTGAAATGGCTGTGTTACTGAAACTCGGTAAACTGTATTCTTTATACGCTGCTACTTCTAACGGAATACCCTCTTTAATTTCTTGGGCCGGCGTATAATCTTGACGGCGGTGTCCTGTGCTATCTCGTCCTTTTTCGTGATGACGCCAGTAACTGTGTAAACCATAAGCACTATTTTTACGTCTTGGTGCATCATCGCTGTAACCTCTTAGTTCGGCAGACAGGTTTCGGCAGACTTCATTGCGTGAGCCTGCAGCACAACCTGCTTTCGTGATAATTTCAACCCCCGTTTCTGCTTGATTGTTTAGGATATTGGCTGGTATATCTAATTTTCCTCCTGCTATCATGCGGCTGTTTATATTTTCAACTCTATCTCCTCTGACAGTAATATCTTTGCCACTATAAATACGTCCTGGTTCATACTCTGCGGGCAATACTTCCGTACGCTGAACACTTTTTAGATAACGGTATTTACACCAAGAGTCATAATACGCCCCTGTTGGCACGCGTAAATGATCTGATTCATTATTAAATACATAAAGCCCATCCGTTCCTTCTTGATAGATAGTCGGATCGCCACTGCCTTGATATTCCGTTACATCCTGTTGAGAAACCAGTTTAAATGCCGTATGGAAATAATTATGTGTATTACTGACCAGCCCACTATTAATATAAATATGATCTCGTGCTTCAATTAATCCATTCTGATTATAGATGGCAGTCGCTTTGCCTGTGGCATAACCTTGGGAATCTAACGTACCACCAATATGAAGTTCGCCTAAACTGATGAGCGAACTATCATTGCTATTGGTAAGCGTGCCGACACCTAAATCAAGACGATGACGTGCCGCAATCGTTGCCGATTTACCATTTTGTTCAATATTATTAAGTTTACCTGCCTGAATCGACAGTTGATCGCCATAAATTCGACCCGTGCCGATATTATCCAGTGTGTGCGTGTTTAAGCGAGTTTGAGTACCGTCAATTAATCCGTAATTGGTTAATGAATTCGCATCAAGCAGTGTGGTATTGGAACCTAGAGTTGCATTTTCATTATTAATTAAGCGACCTGTTTGAATGTGTAATCCTTTACCCACTAATAATGTAGCGTCATTGGTGAGATTATCTGTTTTGAGTTTCAAATTACCCTCGACTTCAATCCCACCATGAAAGGTTAAATCTTGTTTTAACGCAATATCAGCATCATTTTTTGTTTGTATTTTACCCATATCTGAAATGCGGTTAGCATCAATCATTAATTTACCGATAGACGCAATTACACCCTCACGATTTTGGATCGCTAATGCCGAACCAACTGTATTTAATGTACCACCTGATAAGATTTCACCTTTTTGGTTATTCACAAGATTCTTGACGCTCGCCGATAAGGCTTGAGATACATAAATACCACCCTGTTGATTATTTAATGTATCAGAGGATAATGCGACTGTTTGCCCCAAAAGACCTTGTACAGGAATAGCTTCTGTGCTTTTAGTATTTTGATTATCAATCTTTAATGCTTCAATCTTCAGTTGTTTTCCTGCTTGAATTAACGAACCCGATTTATTAGCTTCAGCACTGTTATTCACCATTGCCAACTGGTTAAGGGTAACATTGCCTAAGGCTTGAACAGTTCCTTGACGATTATCTAACTCTTTGGCGTTTAAATTTAAATCAGTGTTGCTATACAGCAATCCATTTTCACTATTATTAAGAGTAGTGGCATCTACCAATAGATCATGTTGTGCTTGGATTTGACCTTGAGTGTTATTTAATTCAGGGGTATAGAGTGTCAATGTGTTAATTGAACTCATTAACCCTAAATGGTTATTGACGCTTTTATCACTTTTCCAAGAAAATTCAGCTAAATTTAAAGTGCCTGAATCATTCGAAAGTTTGCCCTCACCTTGTAGTGTTGTTTGGCTACCCGATAAGATAGTACCTGCCTCATTATTAAGTTTCTCGGTGACTTCAAGCGTACTTGCAATATTAGTTGTTTGGCTGACTGTATCAACGCCATTAGGCATTGAGTGACTTGGCTGGTCTGAGGTTGAAGTATTTACCCCAACATTTGTCGATACATTTTGTACATGCGTAGCATTTTCTGCAGGATTATTTGTTGTGTTCTGGTTTTGTAATGAATAACCAATCACACCACTATCATTGATTAATTCACCATTTACACTCAAAGTAAACGGATTCACGCCTTGCTGAATTAACTTACCGTGAGTATTATCAAAGATAGGTGTTGTGATTTGATAAGTGTTTGCACTCATCAACCCTGCTTGGTTATCAATTTGTTTACCATTAAACAATAAGCGTCCATTGGTTACGATTTGTCCGTGAGCATTGGTTAAACCGAGCTTAAAGTTTAGATTGAGATCCTGTCCATCTCGATTAATCCAAGTGCCTTGCGTATTATCTACCTGATTAGCATTTATCCCAATATGGTTAGCATTAAGCTGTGCATTGGAGGTATTCAAGACTGTTGGTGTATTAAAGACGGCTGACTGTGCAGTATAAATATTACTATTAGAAGCAATAATGCCACCATGACTTGCGGTTGCCAATAAATGATTAGAATGAAGTCGGCTATGAGCAAGATTGATATTTGCTGCTTTAATCTCCGTGCGGTTAGAAGATAAAACTTGTCCATTAATCACCGCACTTTCTTCCGCATGGAGATGGGTATTCCCACCTGTATCACTTTTATCCAGTGTATTTTCGGTAAATTTCAACCCAGCTACAACGGTCGCATTATTGGTTATGGCAATATTCTTTGCTTGATACTCAATATGGTTCTCTGCCAAGGTACCACCATTTTGTTGGATAGCCTGTTTGGCGGTGATTTTAACATGACCTTTTTGCTGTGCTGCCCCCTTAGCTATCATTTCACCTTGCTGTACAACATTTTTCCCATTTAGTTTTACATCACCTTGTTGCGTATAAATTGTCCCTTTGTTGGCAATATCATTTTGAGAAGATACAGTGATATCTTGTTGAGCTCCTAAATATCCGTTATTGGTGATTTTACCCTGACTATCAATCTGAACATTACCTGCTGACGCACCAATTTTCCCTGCATTATTGACACCGACACCTTGTTCCGTTGCGACTAAATAAATTTGGTTCGCATACATGCCCCCCAATTCTGTCACATCTACCGCATAGGCAATCTTTTGATTATCTGAATTTTCTGTTGAAGACGTGTCTGTTCCCTTGTTATTACCAACATAAACCACTTTACTGTTGCTGCGATCAACTTTATTTTTACCCGCCGTCACTTTCAGCTCTTTTGCCCAGATCCCAGCATCAATTTTGGCATGCCCTGCTATAATATCAGTATAATCGGCACGTGAAGTATCCATGCCTTTGCCTGCCACTTCTACCTTACCACCTCTTACATTGAAACCTTTTACATTGCCATTTTCTAATTCAACCTGTCCCGTAGTTAATGTGGTTCTACCTGCATTGATCACCCCACAACCATCGCAATGCAAACCACTCGGATTGGCAATAATGACATCAGCTTTTTTCCCTGCCACTTCGACATAACCTTTTAATTGGCTCGGATCTTTCGCATTGACTTCATTTAAAATAATTTTAGCTTCACCTTGAATTAAGTTAGGATTTGCCTGCACCCAACCTGCTAACTGCGAACTTGTTGATTTCCGAGCATTGTTTAATATGGCACCTTTTTCACTCACATCAAACTGAGAATAAACATTACGTGATACCCCTCCTGCACTTGGGGTTTGAATATTCACTTGTGGAGTATTATTTTCCGTGCGTAAAACTGTTGGTTGTTGGCTAGAGGGAGCGGATCGATCTGCATGAATTTCCGCTGGTTGAGCCATGGTTTGTGGCACATAAATCAAACCAAGTCCAATAAAACAAGTGAATGCTACGATATTTAGGCTAAAATCAGGTGTTCTTTGCCACCAGATTGATAATAATTTATTGGCAAATCCTGCAACTGCTTTACCTGCTGTTTTTGCTAACTCAGATACAACAACCAAACAATTCAATGTTTTGCTGAAAATAATACGATAACAATGTTTATTCATATTCTTTCTTCTCCATTTTAATCCAATAAAATAGCTTTAAATTTAAGTCAATTATGATTTCTGATGAAATCCCTAAACTGTTCTCGACTAACCGCACAACCTTTAAAGTAGCGTTTTTGCACGTGATTGACTGGACTTTTATGATAAAGTGCGGTCCAAATTTCATTAGGAAAAAGATATTGCTCAATAAGTGGCTTAATCTCTCTGGTTAAATTACTCGGTGCAAACCAGTCAATAATCCATAAGTTATCCCCTGAACACCAATTAGTTGATTCAAGTAATACATCATCATTACGCAAATAAGCCTCTTCTGCTTCTTTAGTAAATTTCGCCCAAGAAAAATAGGCAACAGGAGCATTATCTTTTATAAACAACGCAAACTGTTTATTTCTTAGCACGGGTAAAATACGCTCTGCGAATCGATATAATGGTGCTTTGCTGTGATATTCAGAACACAGCCAAATTGTTGCAAAGGCACCAAATAATTGAGATTCATCTATAGATTCAGTAGTAAAAATACTGGGTGCAATAACATCAAAAGTGTCAATTTTCATAATTAAAAACGATAATTTAAGTTAAATCCTGTCACAACATGGCTTGCTTTAAACCCTGTTGGCTTATCTATTGGTACACCGACAAAATAATCATAATCCAATCCCCATATTTTGCCCCGTAATCCGATTGCCCCACCGATGAGAGAATGACCTAGTAAATCATTGAATCGGCTATAAACATTTCCTTTATCAATCCCTAAATAAAGTTCTTGTCCTTTATTGAAAGCATTCCATGCCAGTTCATTACGCCATAACCAACCACGTTCACCAGAAAGAGATAATTCGCCATCAAAACCACGAACAGTGTAACGTCCTCCAATACTGAATTTGTCTTGTTGAATCAAGGGGGTCTGATTCCATTGTGCATTCCAAGAGGTATTGAATCGCCAAGGTTGTTCACCAATTTTGAACGGGTAACTAAAATCAATAGAGGCGGTAATTATTTGTGGTCTTGATGTACCTTCATTAAAATCTTCTTCTGGTGCTGCCAATGCTTTATATGCACCCGTACCACGTTTATAGTTTGCTGAAAGTTGTAATGTCGCATTACCCAAGTATTCAATATGTTTTAAGCCAACATCCCAACCTGCCATACGACGACGTTGTACTTCAACTTCAACATCATTGATGTAATTAAATGATTTTCTAGCCCATCCACAAAATGAAATATAGATCTTTCGGCTGCTATTACGATAAAGTAAATAGCTTAAATTCATACGTAATTGCGTACTTTTTCCTGAATACTGATAATTTTCAAATGCTCCAGCAATAGATTGATGATAGTTATAATGGTATCCAGATAATGTGAGTAACCAATTCTTCCAAGGTACAGAATAATATAAACTGATATTCTTACTGCCATGAGTCCCATCAACATTATCACTATGACGCTTAATACTTTTAGTAAAACTGGAATAAAATAAATCATTTAATGAAAACATATTATCCCAAGATAATGTAGCAGTCCCCTGTAAACGTCCCGTTACTTTAGATCCTGAGTCATCTAGCCCTAATGTCAAATGAACAGGAAAATTCTGTTGATAGCGAATAATGACATCACTTACCCCTATTTCATCTTGAGCAGTTACTAATTGCATATTGGCATCAGCACTCTCATTTCGCTTTAAATTTTCCAAACCTTGTTCAAGATGTCGCAAATTCAGAATTTCGCCATCACTTGTCGGCATCGCAAACCACAAGGTTGCTGCAGTCGCATAAGAAAAGCTGCTTTCATCTTGTAATTGAATTTGACCAATTTTCCCAGGAATAGCTGTAATAATAAGTATGCCATTTTGTAAGTTTTGTGGCTGAACAACAACACGGGTTGTTATATACCCTTGTTCGATCAAACGATTTTGAATACGTTTGAGTAAAATGTTAATTCCTTCGCCACCTAAGCAGTGTGGTAGTGAAAAATCACGTTCAGCATAAATCGTATTCAGAACCCAATAAAATTGACTGTTAGGAATTGAAGCTGGTGAGATCTCTGAGAAATCGGAAATATCGGGAGAAAAATCAGTGAGAATAATATGGTTAATTTGATAACAAGGGGATTCTTTTTCAGGAAAGTTCAAGGATGGCTCAGATTGATTGTCTAGTCGAACATTAGGATCTGCAACTTGTTGCCGTTGCAAAGCTCTATTTTATTCCTCTTGTCTTTGCTGCAATGCTGCATCGGATTGCACATTTATTTGATTTAAATTGAGTGGTTCAACTGCCAACGCATAGACACCACATAATAACAAAATAACACCCACAAAAACTTTCATAAACCTAACCCTAATAAATAAAAAATCCCTATTTTTTAATGGGTAATATTTTATTCAAGATCTCCACAAAAGTGAAGTTTTTGTTCAAAAAATATGATGGGTTATGGAGTAAATATTACAACTTATCTAATAGTACCTTAAAATACTGTTCTTTAGGATGGGAAGGATGTCAAAAAAGAATAATGAATTCTCACTATAATTTCACCACTCTCGCTTGTTTAACCATATTATCCGCTACTTCTAACACAGTGACTTTCAAGCCATTTAATTCAAATTCTGCTCCCTCATCGGGAATATCTTCTAAATGCTCTAAAATTAGACCATTAAAGGTGCGAGCTTCTTCGGTATCTAAATTCCAATCAAACAGTTTATTTAAATCACGAATATTAGTTGAGCCTTCAATTAAAATCGAACCATCTGACTGAGTCGTCACTTCTTCCTCAATAGATGGCGCCGTTGAGGTGGTAAATTCTCCGACTATTTCTTCTAAAATATCTTCTAAGGTGACTAATCCTTTGATGTCGCCATATTCATCTACGACTAATCCAATACGTTCTTTATTATTACGGAAATTGAGTAATTGTGCGGTTAATGCGGTGCCTTCGGGAATAAAATAAATCTCATCGGCGGCTCGAATTAAGGTTTCTTTACTAAACTCATTTTTGTCTAGCATCAAACGATAGGCTTCTCGCACTCGTAAAATGCCTAGCACATTTTCATCCATATTGTCTTTATATAATACCACTCGGCTGTGTGCTGCGTGGTTTAACTGACGCATAATCGACTTCCAATCGTCATCAATATTAATCCCAGCAATATCATTACGTGGCACCATAATATCTTCGACAGAAACTTCCGCCAAATCCAAAATTGACAACAACATTTCTTGGTGAGCAGAGGGAATAAATTTGCCGCTTTCATTTACAATAGAACGTAATTCTTCTGCATTAAGATGATTCGCTCTAATTTCGGTTTTTAAGCCAGTGATTTTGATTAAGCATTTAATAATCAAATTCATCAAAAAAACCAGTGGCATAAAAAGTTTCATTAACGGCGAAATCAAGTGGCTAGACAAAAATGCCACTTTTTCTGGATAAAGTGCAGCAACGGTTTTTGGATAAATTTCAGAAAAGACTAACATCACAAAGGTCAATAAGCCTGTCGCAATGGCTACGCCTGCATCACCATATAGACGCATACCAATAATGGTTGCGATTGCCGAAGCAGAAATATTCACCAGATTATTACAGATTAAAATAAAACTCAGTAATTTATCGGTTTTTTTTAATAAACGTTCTGCTTTTTTTGCTCCCTTATGCCCTTTTTCAGCAAGGTAACGCATACGGTAACGGTTGGCAGACAATAGACCTGTTTCTGAACCTGAAAAATAGGCAGAAATAATTAACAGAATGATAAGAATAATAAATAAGGTACTAAGGGGAATACTGTCCAAAAGTTGTTCCTTGTGTTCGTTCAATATTAAGTGCGGTTAAAAAAAGAGAATTTTTATACCGCACTTCCAATTTCTCCCTTTATGTTGGGAAAAATTTGCTTCCAAAATAAGCAATCGTCAGCAATATCATACCTGAGATTGTGAAAATGATCATTCTTTTTCCACGCCAATGCCATTTCCAATGCCCTATCAACAGAATACCAAAAACAACCCAAGCAAATAGGGAAAACACTGCCTTATGAATATTGCTTAACTGCAACGCATGCAATAAATGATATGTTCCAGTGAATAAGATAATGGTTAATAAAATTTCACCACTTAACATGACACGAAAAAAATGGCGTTCCACCAACATTAATGGCGGTAAGTCAGGTGATGGCAAGACTTTTTTACGTTTTAAATGACGATCCAACCAAGCAATTTGAATGCTGTACAACATGGCAATAAAACAGACCGCATAAGCCAACATAGAGATCAGAATATGTAACAATAAATCCACTTGTAAATGCACGATTTGACTTGGGATAAATTTCGTCATTAACAAATTAATTAAGGCAAATCCATACACAATAGGCGAAACAAATGCCAATGTTCGCACATTCCATAACATCGGTACTGTACTTAATAATGCAATAAAAAAACTCATTAAGGAACTGACTTCAAGTAACGTAATATCTGCCCCTAAGGTTAGATGAGTAAACAATTCGGTAAAACTCAAATAATGACAAATTACAGCTAAAAATGCACTGCATAAAAACAGTGTTCTTTTTGGTTTAGTTTGCCCATCAATTTTCAGCAACATCGGCATAATTAGCAAGATATTGAAGCTATAAAAAAGCATTGCAAAAATAGCATAAGGCATTGTTGTCAATTTGTTTATCCTTTATTTTTCAAAAATAACAATTCATTTTAACCGTGCTAAATTGAAATTTCAATTAGAGACTGCCTTTGCTAGTGAAAACAAGGAAATTCAGGTATAATCGGGTAAATTTTTTGTTAATGACGAGAACGAAATATGTTTGAAAATTTATCTGATCGCCTGTCGAAAACCCTACGTAATATCACAGGTAAAGGGCGTTTAACCGAAGACAATATTAAAGATACCCTACGAGAAGTCCGCATGGCATTGCTGGAAGCGGACGTTGCTTTGCCTGTAGTACGTGAATTTATCAATAAAGTCAAAGAACGTGCTATCGGTGAAGAAGTCAATAAAAGCCTGACCCCAGGGCAAGAATTTCTAAAAATCGTACAAAGTGAATTAGAAAATGCCATGGGGCAAGCTAATGAAGAATTAAATCTTGCTACCCAACCGCCAGCGGTCATTTTAATGGCAGGTTTACAAGGGGCGGGGAAAACCACTTCTGTAGGCAAACTGGCGAAATTTTTAAAAGAACGGCATAAGAAAAAAGTATTAGTGGTGTCTGCTGACGTATATCGTCCTGCGGCGATTAAACAGCTTGAAACCTTAGCCCAATCTGTGGGTGTAGATTTCTTTCCTTCTGACGTAAAACAGAACCCTGTAGAAATTGCCAAAACCGCTAAAGCCGATGCGAAATTAAAATTCTATGACGTATTGATTGTGGATACGGCAGGTCGCTTGCATGTTGACGGCGAGATGATGGAAGAAATTAAGCAAATTCACACCGCACTTGAGCCGATTGAAACCCTGTTTACCGTGGATGCAATGACAGGGCAAGATGCTGCCAATACTGCCAAAGCCTTTAATGAAGCCTTGCCATTAACTGGGGTGATCTTAACCAAAGTCGATGGCGATGCACGTGGTGGTGCAGCCTTATCTATTCGCCAAATTACAGGTAAACCGATCAAATTCTTAGGGGTAGGTGAAAAAACCGAGGCGTTAGAACCTTTCCACCCAGAACGTGTGGCTTCACGTATTTTAGGTATGGGCGATGTCCTTTCTTTAATCGAAGATTTACAACGTTCCGTTGACCAAGAAAAAGCCGAAAAAATGGCGAAGAAATTCAAAAAGGGCGATCAATTTACCCTTGAAGATTTCCGTGAACAACTGATCGAAATGAAAAAAATGGGCGGCATGATGTCGATGTTAGACAAACTCCCTGGGGCAAAAAACTTACCTGATCATGTTAAAAATCAAGTGGATGATAAAATGTTTATCAAAATGGAAGCGATCATCAATTCCATGACCTTAAAAGAACGTGCCAATCCTGACATTATCAAAGGCTCACGCCGTCGCCGCATTGCGTTAGGTTCAGGCACGCAAGTGCAAGATGTTAATAAATTACTCAAACAATTTGACGATATGCAACGCATGATGAAAAAAATGCGTAGTGGTGGCATGGCAAAAATGATGAAAGGTATGAAAGGAATGATGGGCGGTGGCATGGGTGGACTGGCTGGTTTAGGTGGAATGTTTAAACGCTAATTATCCTGTGTAAATCTTGGTGAAGCATAGTGCGGTGAAAAAATATTGACTTTTCACCGCATTTTTTTGCTTTGAGTTTTCGCTACATAATGAGAAATAAAAACACAACATTGGCTAAAAATATGCCATAATGTAGCTAAATCACTGGCACTAAGGAGATCATTATGAAAAAAGTGACTTTATTACTTACTGCATTAATCATCAGTGCTTGTAGCAATCAACCAGAACGACAAGCGTTAATTCACGGTGAACAATTAGATACTCCACAAAAAACCGCCATCGGCTTTATTCGTTTATCAAAAAATTCTCAATATTATGTGGATACATCTTCGATCTGGGTGGATAATACCAAAAACAATCTGATTAATTTTGATACCGTGATTAATTTACATATTGGACATCGCATTTTTGAAGATAAAAACCTAATGACGAAATCCGTACGTCAGCATAAAGTCTTAGATTGTAAAACAAATATCATGACCCATACAGGATCACTGTTATATTCGGATTTCTGGGGGGAAGGAACGGTATTCACTCCGAAAAAATATCGTGAGCATCAAGTCAAGCCTCGTAATGGTTCAACACTAGGGACTGTCGCTCAAGTCATGTGTGCGAATTTTTATCATTAATTTAATAGCAAAAGGGCAAGAAATCTAATCTTGCCCTTTGTGTAATGGAATTAAATTATGGGTGGACAGGTCTTTGACTTGGTGCTTCATAATTTTCTGGCAAACCAAACACCTGACGTAATACCATTTTATAAAATGTAAAAGCCTCTTTAGAACCTTGAAGTGCCTCATCTTCAGCTTTTGGATCTAAGCCTAAATTATCCAAATACACTTTAAATTCACGCCAGTGTTTACCACGTCCTTCAGGATGCCCTGCAAGATGACTTGCTCCATGTTCTGCATCAAAACTTAAATTCTTTTCTGCCGCTTTATATAGGAAAGCTGCACCTAAGTTTGAACCCTCAGCACAATACAACCAACCGATCGCTTCGTTGCCTTGAGGATGAGGTAAAGTGCCTTTAAATTCAAAAGGTTGGCTATTTAATACCGCTAAATCTTTCACCACAGCATCATAACGAGCCATATATTTTAACTCTGGGATTTTTTTATTGAGTTCAGGATCTTTATAAATATCATCAACTACTTTGTGAAACACTGATTGTAATAGCAAGAATTTTGTATAATTTTCATTATTCTTGAAAGGTTCAACCGACATCACGAGATTATCTACACTGTCATGTGTGGTACGATTAAATGCTTTTAAACGTTCAGAAAAAGTTTTTTGTTCTTGTGTCATAATATATTTCCTATTAATTTTCAAATAATTTCCCATAATTGAGAAATTATAAATATACTTCAATTAGTTACGATGATCAATCGATTTTGCTAGCAATAAAAAAACAGCATATTGAGAACAAGGCTCAGTTAAATTGAGTTGAGAAAATCAATATTCTTCCATATACCCCAAACTACGCAATGCTCTTTCATCATCTGCCCAGCCTGATTTAACCTTAACCCAAAGCTCTAAATGTACTTTGTTGTCAAATAAGCGTTCCATATCTTGACGAGCTTCAGTGCCAATCACTTTGATTTTTTGTCCACCTTGACCGATGACCATTTTTTTCTGACCATCACGTTCTACTAAAATCAAGCCGTTAATTTCGTAAGTACCACGTTCATTGAGTTTAAATTGTTCAATTTCCACTGTCACCGAATAAGGTAATTCTTCGCCCATAAACCGCATGAGTTTTTCACGGATAATTTCAGATGCCATAAAACGTTGGGAACGGTCTGTCACATAATCCTCTGGAAAATGATGCTCACCTTTTTTCAAGCAATCTCGCACAATTTTTTTCAAATTATGTACGTTGTTACCACGTTGAGCGGAAATCGGCACAATTTCTTTGAAATTAAATTTTCCGCTTAATTCAGTGATAAATGGCAATAATTCATCTTTATTCTTTACATTGTCAATTTTGTTAATAGCTAATACCACGGGGGTTTTTACTTGGCGTAATTTGTTTAACACCATTTCATCGTCTTCATTCCAGTGTGTACCGTCCACCATAAAAATAATTAAGTCCACATCACCAATAGCACTGCTGGCGGCACGATTCATTAAACGGTTAATGGCTCGTTTTTCTTCAATATGTAATCCAGGAGTATCCACATAAATCGCTTGATAAGCACCGTCGGTATCAATCCCTACAATACGGTGGCGAGTGGTTTGTGCTTTACGTGAGGTAATGGAAATTTTTTGCCCTAATATTTTATTTAATAAGGTCGATTTTCCCACATTTGGGCGACCAATAATAGCAATAAAACCACAATAGGTTTCTGTAGGTTGTTGGTTATTTTCATCGTTTACATCAATCTGTAAATGTTCATCTGTCATTATGTATATCCAATTCTTTTAAAATTTGTTCTGCCGCAGCCTGTTCTGCTTTACGGCGACTATTAGCAATACCAGTAAAAGTGCGGTCAAAATTTTCCACGTTACATTCCACAGTAAAGGTTTGACAGTGTGCTTCCCCTGTCGTGTTGATAATGTTATAGCTAGGCAGATTTAATCCTTTACCTTGTAAATATTCTTGCAAACGGGTTTTAGGATCTTTTTGATTTTCACCTGGCTTAATCAAAACTAAGCGTTCCGCATACCAATGACAAATAATATTCATGGTGCTATTTAAACTACTATCTAAAGACATTGCCCCGATAATCGCTTCCACACAATCGGCTAAAATAGATTCACGACGGAATCCTCCGCTTTTCAGTTCCCCAGAACCCAATACTAAATTATCGCCAAGCTCAAATTGGCGAGCTAGTTCAGCAAGGGTTTGTTCTCGCACTAAGGTGGCTCGCATTCGGCTCAGTTCTCCCTCATTACATTTCGGGAACTGGTGATACAAGGCTTGAGCAATAGTGAGATTCAAAATCGCATCACCTAAAAACTCAAGGCGTTCATTATGTTCTTTCGCTGCACTACGATGCGTTAAGGCTTGTTTTAGCAAAGTAAGATCGTTAAATTCATAACCGATCTTACTCTGTAATTTAGTTAAATTATTCATCTTATTGAATCTTTGTAAATAAACGTTCTGAACGAATACCCGTTGGCCATTCATTTGGTTTTTTATCTAAACTTAACCAAATATAAGTGGCTTTACCCACAATATTTTTCTCTGGCACAAAGCCCCAGAAACGGCTATCTTCACTCATATTACGATTATCGCCCATCATAAAATATTGTCCTGCTGGCACCACCCATTCAGTCACATAATATTCTTGTTTAACATAATCTTTATAACGATAGCCCTCTGAAATAGGCTCAGGGAACCAATGAATTTGGTGGCTTACATCCCCGCTTTCGGTCAGTTCGAGCATACTCGGACCATAAATAAAGCTACCATCTGGATTTCTACCAATAATTGCCTTAAATTCATCATTTTGTTGTGGCTTAGAATAAGCAAATTCTTTGCTTTCACAATCTTCTTCACACGGCTTGCCATTCTTACCATAAATAATGGTTAATTTTCTTTCTAACTCATTATAAAGCACTCGGTCGCCACCAATCCCGATTACACGTTTAATATAATCCACATTCGGTTGAGGTGGGGCTTTAAACACTACAATATCTCCACGTTGCACTTTGCCTGTTTCCATCAAAGTATTTTGGAAAACTGGATCTTTAACGCCATAAGCATATTTTTCTACTAAAATAAAATCGCCTACACGTAAAGTTGGTTCCATGGATTGTGATGGAATTTGGAACGGTTCAAATAGAAAAGAACGCAGAATTAATACGAACGCCAATACAGGAAATAAAGATGAAATAAATTCTTCGCCCTCACCAATCGGCTCAATTTTGGCTCTTTCTTCATCGCTTAATACTTGTCCTGTACGCTGTTCAGTGCGTACAATTTGACGGCGACGATGCGGTAACACCGAAAAACGGTGATAGCACCACAATACGCCAGAAAGTGCGGTGAATAAAATTAATAAAATTGAAAATGTATTTGGTAACTGTAGATAATCTAACACTTTCCAAACAGCAAAGCCTACAACTAATAAAATCGGTAGAAAAAGTTTTGACATAGTTTCCCTTATTTAGTCTTTTCCAACGTGTAAAATCGCCAAAAATGCCTCTTGTGGCACTTCCACATTACCTAATTGCTTCATACGTTTTTTACCTTCTTTCTGTTTCTGCAACAGTTTTTTCTTACGGCTTACATCCCCACCATAACATTTTGCTAACACGTTTTTACGCAACTGTTTTACGGTAGAACGAGCAATAATCTGATTACCAATGGCAGCTTGAATAGCAATATCAAATTGCTGACGAGGAATTAATTCTTTCATTTTTTCCACTAATTCACGCCCACGATAGGTAGCATTATCTTTATGTACAATTAATGCCAGAGCATCTACACGATCACCATTAATCATAATATCCACTCGCACCATATTAGCAGACTGAAAACGTTTAAAACCATAATCTAACGAAGCATAACCTCGAGAGGTAGATTTTAAACGATCAAAGAAATCAAGTACCACTTCCCCCATCGGAATTTCATAGGTCAACGCAATTTGATTACCATGATACACCATATTGGTTTGTACCCCGCGTTTTTCAATACAAAGAGTGATTACATTACCTAAATAATCCTGAGGCACAAGCATATTACATTCCGCAATCGGTTCACGAATATCGGCAATGTTGCTTAATGGCGGTAACTTCGCTGGGCTATCAACATAGACAACATCACCATTAGTGAGTTCAACTTCATACACTACGGTAGGTGCGGTAGTAATCAAATCAAGATCGTATTCACGCTCTAAACGTTCTTGAATGATTTCCATGTGAAGTAAACCTAAGAAACCACAACGGAAACCAAAACCAAGTGCGGTGGAATTTTCAGGTTCATAGAACAACGAAGCATCATTTAGGCTTAACTTGCCTAACGCATCACGAAACGCTTCATAATCGTCCGAACTAATCGGGAATAACCCTGCATAAACTTGTGGCTTCACTTTTTTAAAACCAGGTAAGACTTCTGTAGCGGAATGGTGTTGGTGAGTTAAAGTATCCCCTACTGGCGCACCTAAAATATCTTTAATCGCACAAACCACCCAACCTACTTCGCCTGTTTTTAGCTCAGTAGTATCTACTTGTTTTGGCGTAAAAATCCCAAGGCGATCCACTTGATAAGATTGCCCAGTACTCATTACTTTGATTTTATCGCCTTTTTTAATTGAACCATTTTTTACACGAACAAGCGAAACAACGCCCAAATAGTTATCAAACCACGAATCAATAATTAATGCCTGCAATGGTGCATTCGGATCACCCTCTGGTGCTGGAATTTTTGCCACAATTTCTTCTAATACATCTTCAATCCCAACGCCAGTTTTGGCTGAACAGCGAACTGCATCAATAGCATCAATTCCCACAATATCTTCAATTTCTTCTGCCACACGTTCTGGTTCGGCAGCGGGTAAATCGATTTTATTTAAAATCGGTACCACTTCTAAATTCATATCCAACGCTGTGTAGCAGTTGGCTAAGGTTTGAGCTTCTACCCCTTGCCCCGCATCGACCACCAATAATGCCCCCTCGCAAGCGGCTAAAGAACGAGAAACTTCATAAGAAAAGTCAACGTGTCCTGGAGTATCAATAAAGTTTAATTGATAAGTTTCACCATTTTTGGCTTTATAGTTTAAGGTTACACTTTGGGCTTTGATAGTAATTCCACGTTCACGTTCAAGATCCATGGAATCCAATACCTGAGCTTCCATTTCACGATCGGATAAACCGCCACAAGTTTGGATCAAACGGTCAGAAAGGGTCGATTTTCCATGGTCAATATGAGCGATGATTGAAAAGTTACGAATATTTTGCATATAAAATAATTAAATAATAAATTCCTAAAAAGATAATCGGGGAATTGTACCTGAAATAGGCGTTGTAAGCTAGAAGTGCGGTGAAAATTCCAAAGGAATTTTGAAAAAAATAAAACACCCCAATCAAAAGATCGGGGTGTTGAATATTGTTTTAGAAAAACAAATTATAGACTTTCAGTGAAAGTACGAGTGATAACATCACGTTGTTGTTCTGGTGTTAATGAGTTAAAACGTACTGCATAACCTGAAACACGAATAGTTAATTGTGGATATTTTTCAGGGTGTTTAACTGCATCTTCTAAGGTTTCACGGCGTAAAACGTTTACGTTTAAGTGTTGACCACCTTCCACTTTTACAGTTGGAGCAACGTCAACTGGTAATTCACGATATTCGATTTTACCTAATTCGTTTACTGCCACGATTTGGTCTTCAGTGAATCCACCTTTTGCACATAAGCAACGTGCTTCACCTTTATCGCTATCTAATAACCAGAATGAGTTTAATAAATTGTCATTCGCTGCTTGAGTAATTTGAATACCTTTAATCATAAAGTGCCTCCATTTGGCTGTTTATTTAATAACTAAATCGTAAAGATATACAAATTTTATCAAAAAATTTGATACTTTCAACTATTTTTGACCAAAATCAAGACAATCTGCCATATAAATTAAGATAACTTGATTTATTTCAACATTATTAGGCTAAATAATAAATTATGATAACATTTCATTAACATTTTACTATTCAATGTTTAACAAAATAATGATGTATCATAATTAAAAAGATCAATTTTAATTAGAAAACCGATCTTTAAATCATTTAACCTAATCGCTCTCAATTTGATTTATGGATATTCTACTAAAATATCTTTTTCGCTAATCGTTTCACCATAAATTGGTAATAAGGTTTTTTCATAAGCACGTTTTAATGAACCGTCTTTTGCTAGTTTTTCTGTTTCAGCGTTTAACCATTCCAACAAATCTTTATCTTCTTTACGCACCGCAGCTGCAATAGTGTCTTGATCACCTAACGATTTAATGCCTACAGTAAAGCTTGGATTTTCTTTTGCCCAAGCGAATAATAAAGTATTATCGTGAGCTAACGCATCACCACGCCCATCCACTAATGCTTGGAAAGTTTCGGTATTTTGTTCAAATTTTAATAATGGAATATTTGGGTAATTTTTAGTGAAAAACGCATCCGCCGTTGTGCCTTTATTGACGATTAAGGTTTTACCCTCTAATTCTTTCACATCAGAGATTACCGCGCCCTCTTTTGAGGCGACACCTAAGGCTACTTTCATATAAGGTTTAGCAAAATCCACGACCTCTTGACGAGCAGGTGTCACAGTAAAGTTAGCTAAAATAATATCCACTTTATTAGACAGTAAATATTCCGCACGGTTGGCAGCTTCGACTAACACAAATTCCACTTTGTTTTCATCACCGAGTAAATCTTTGGTTAAGTCTTTCGCAATTTCCACATCAAAACCTTGGCTTTTACCGTCTTTATCCACGTAACCAAAAGGTGGTTTATCACTAAATACACCGATACGTACTTTACCAGCTTGTTTAATACGATCTACCGCATAAACTTTAGTTGGTTCTTGTTTAGCTTGCTCTTGATTATCGCAAGCAGTAACCCCTATAGCTAACAATAAAGTCGCTAAAAGTGCGGTGATTTTTTTGAAATTTTTCATAAATGATCCTTTTTTAAATAAAATGATTTGGTGAAAATGATTATAAAAAGAGTTTTCCTAAAAAAGGAAAGAACAAATCATTATTTAATATATGTTTTTGGAATAACAGACATAATTTTTTTCTATTGCTAAAAATTTTGTTATATTGTTTTTATGTTCATTCGCATTTTGTAAAAATTATATGAAAATCCTCATTGCTCCTGATAGTTTCAAAGAAAGTTTAACAGCTCTTGAAGTGGCTAATGCCATTGAAATAGGCTTTAAAAAAATCTTTCCGCAAGCGGATTATATCAAAATTCCCATGGCAGATGGCGGAGAAGGTACTGTTCAATCCTTAGTGGATGCCACACAAGGGGAGTTAATCCACCTGCAAGTCACTGCTCCATTGGGTAATAAAACTTCCGCCTTTTTTGGTTTATCCGGCGATAAACAAACGGCATTCATTGAAATGGCAGCAGCTTCTGGCTTGCATTTAGTCCCCATAGTACAACGCAACCCACTCTATACCACCAGCTATGGCACTGGAGAATTGATTAATGCGGCTTCAAACTGCGGTGTAAAAAAAGTGATTTTAGGTATCGGTGGTAGTGCAACTAATGACGGCGGTGTCGGTATGTTGCAAGCCTTAGGGGCAAAATTTTTAGATATTCAAGGAAATGAGATTAACTTGGGTGGTGCAAATTTAGCTAACATCGCTAAAATTAATTTAAGTCATTTAAATCCAAAATTACAAGCTGTTAAATTTGAAGTCGCTTGTGATGTCAATAACCCTTTATGTGGTAAAAACGGGGCATCTGCGGTATTCGGTCCACAAAAAGGGGCAACACCTGACATGGTAAAAATCTTAGATCAAGCCTTGTTGCATTTTGCTCAAATCGTGCAAAAAGAGCTTGGACTAACCATTCAAGATCAAGCTGGAGCGGGAGCTGCTGGTGGAATGGGAGGTGGTTTATTGTTACTCCCGAATGTTCAACTCAAAGCAGGTGTACAAATTGTAATGGATGCCGTGCATTTAAGTGATTATATTCAACATGCCGATTTAGTAATTACTGGTGAGGGGCGAATGGACGGGCAAAGTATTCATGGCAAAACCCCAATCGGCGTATCCAAAACCGCAAAACGATTTAATAAACCTGTAATCGCTATAGTAGGCTGTTTACGCAAAGATTATGATGTAGTTTACGATTACGGTATTGATGCGGTTTTTCCGATTATTCAGCAGGTCGATAGCCTTGAAAACATCTTGAAATCAGGGCGTGAAAACTTAATTTCAACAGCAGAAAATGTGGCGAGATTGTGGCGGATAAAAGAATGAAAATGGGGGGAATCTCTCCCCTATTTTTCTGTTCTAAACAACTCACTAATCGCATACAACGGCACATTTGTCAACCAATCTTGCTCACGATAATCTGCCATTGAAAAACGTAGTGCTTGTTTTGGTTGATATTTTTCACAATATACTTGCAGGCTTTTGGCTTTCAAATTTTCTTCGGCTTTCACTTCTATCGGTATAATATCTTGTCCTTGTTGTAACACAAAATCCACTTCCGCCGTGCCGTTTTCTCTTGCCCAATAAAAAGGAGCATAAGGTTGACTTACCAGTAATTCTTGCAACACATATTGCTCGGTTAATGCCCCTTTAAATTCAATAAATAACTGATTGCCTTCTAATAAGATTTTTTCGTCCAGTTGACTTTGTGCTGCCAATAAGCCCACATCCAAACTAAATAATTTGAAAGCATTATCTTGATAAGCATTTAACGGCAAATGTGGCTTACTGATACGTGGCACAACATGCACCAAACCACTGTCTTTCAGCCATTGCAAAGCAATTTCATAGTCCTTACTTCTCGCCCCTTTTTGCATTTTAGCGTAGGTGAATTTTTTATTTTCTTTAGCTAATTGTACAGGCAAACTATGCCATAACATTCGCACTCTTTGTACCGTTTGTGCATCGACAATATGTTTAGAAAAATCTTGTTCATACGCCATTAAAAGCTGATTTTGCACCAAACGAACTTGTTTGAAATTCTGCGTATCCACAAAGGTTTGTACGGCTTCTGGCATACCGCCCACAAAATAATATTGCCGCAACAAATCAATATAGCTTGTTTTCATCGCCTTGATTAAGTCCCAATCTTGTAATCGGAGTAATTGAGCCAGATCTTTTTTACCCAACGCCCATAAAAATTCGTGAAAATCCATGGGATACAACGATAAAAATTCCACTTTTCCTACGGGGAAAGATTGTTGATGATGTAAAGATATGCCTAATAATGATCCCGCTGCCACAATATAAAACTGCGGTGCATTTTCATAAAAATATTTGAGTGAAGATAGGGCTTGTGGTACTTCTTGAATTTCATCAAAAATGAGCAAGGTATTTTCAGGTTGAATATCCACCCCTGTTTCGATTTTTAATCCCAATATCAAACGTTCAAGATTAAAATCCCCTGAAAACAGGTTTTTCATGCGTTCATTATTGTCAAAATTAACATAAGCGACTTGAGCAAATGCTTGTTCACCAAAATGTCGCATGATCCAAGTTTTACCCACTTGCCTTGCCCCTTGAATAATCAAAGGTTTACGTTTAGGACGATTTTTCCATTGGGTAAGCTGATTAAAAAAATGGCGTTGCATAATAAAATCTCATCTTAAATAATGACCTTATTATAAGGCAAAGAACATTTTTTTAAAGGAAAAAAACAACAAAATTCACATTTTTTCAAATGAAAAAATGGTAAATCTTACACTTTTTCAAAGGAAAAATGCGATAAGCAGACGTTTTTTAAATATTCTCCTCATAATTCACCGCACTTTTCTCATAATTAAGAATATTCAAAAAGGCTTTTGCCCGATCTGTGGTGGGATTAGCAAAGAAAAATTCAGGTTTAGATTGCTCAATAATTTCGCCCTTATCCATAAAAATAATACGATCTGCAACCTGTTTTGCAAAGCCCATTTCGTGAGTCACAATCAGCATGGTCATGCCGTCTTTAGCCAGTCCTAAAATTACGTCTAACACTTCTCGCACCATTTCAGGGTCAAGGGCGGCAGTAACTTCGTCAAATAGCATAATTTCTGGATTCATACAAAGGGAACGCACAATAGCAATACGTTGTTTTTGTCCGCCTGATAATTCGCGTGGAAAGGCATTTTTGCGGTCGAATAAGCCAACCCGTTTTAACAGTTTATCTGCTTGTCTTTCCACGTCTTCCCGTTTGCGTTTTTGTACTTTCATTGGACCAAGCAAAATATTGTCGATCACTGATATATGTGAAAATAATTCATAGCTCTGGAACACCATACCAATTTTTTGACGGGCTTTAACCCACGAAATGTCTTTGCCTAATATACCATTATTTTCTAATCGAATTTCACCACTTTTAATTTCTTCCAAACCGTTAATACAGCGTAGTAGCGTACTCTTACCACAGCCCGAAGGTCCAAGAATTACCACTACTTCACCTTTTTGCACGGAAAGATCTATGCCGTGAAGTGCGGTGACTTCAGCGTAATTTTTTACGAGTTGTTTAATATCTAATAATGCCATAATTTAAAATTCCTAATTGCTCCATTTTGCTTCTAAATATTTAGAAAACAATGACAATGGATAACAAATAATAAAATACAAAAAGAAAATAACGCCGTAAATCCACAAAGCAGCGGACGGATCAGTAAATAGTGATGTTTCAATAATCTGTTGCCCCACTTTAATCACTTCCAACACACCGATTAACATGGCAAGAGAGCTGGTTTTTACCATTCGGGTAAATAAATTTATCGCCCCTGGTGTCACGCGTTTTAAACTTTGTGGCAACAAAATATACACAAAAGTTTGCAGTTTATTCAAGCCCAAAGCATAGGCTGATTCGAGCTGATGTTTTTCAATGGAAGTTAATGCTCCACGCACCAAATCCCCCATTTCAGCTACCCCCCAGAAAATAAACACTACAATACACACCCAAACACCACTCCAGTGAATATTAAACCATTTAGCAAACCCAAAATAGACTAAAAAGAGTAATACTAACAAGGGGATAATGCGTACTACCTCTAAATATAGCTGGCACAAAAAATGCACGGCTTTGTTTTTACTGGTCATCACTACACCCAAAATTACGCCTAAAATACACGCAAAAAACACTGACACAAAGGCAATTTCAGCGGTGATCCATAATCCACCAAGCAAACGTTCTAAATTACTGCCTTGAAATAAAATACCCAACCCCATGACTATGCTCCATATTTAGCTTGACGCAAACGGCGTTCTAAATAACGAATATACAGTGACACGGGCAATAAAATAATCAAATAAAATACCACGAGCAAAAACAAAGATTCGTTAGTTTTATAATCCATTCCGATAATATCTTTTGCCAAAAACATTAATTCCGCCACCGCAACGGCACTGATCACCGATGTTTCTTTCATTAAAAACAAACAGTTCGCTCCCACCGCTGGTGTGGCAATGGCAAAGGCTTGCGGAAAAATCACATAGCGAAAGGCTTGTAAAGGCGTTAGCCCGATACTTAACGCACTTTCAATTTGCCCTTTGGATACGGCTTCCAATCCGCCTCGAATGGCTTCCGCCATATAGCTCCCCCCAAGAAAAGCCAAACCGATAATCCCACAGGTAAAACCATCTAATTTAATGCCTACTTTGGATAAACCAAAATACAGAAAAAATACTTGAATTAACAACGGGGTATTACGAGAGAGTTCAATGTAGCTTTTGACCAGCCATTGCAAGCCACGAATTTTGTAGGTTAACACCACTGCACAAAGCAACCCGACTAGCACCGACAATACAATAGCCCAAAAGGACAAATGCAAGGTAAGTAAAGTTGCATCAATAAAACGAGGAACAGCGTTCCAAATATATTGCCAGTTCATAGAAAATAAGAAATGAATTTAAAATAGCTAAAATTATAATGGCTTAATTAGGCAGATAAAAGAACGATTTGATATGATTTAGATAAATTTGATATAAAAACACCGCACTTTGGTTAAAAAAGTGCGGTCTAAATCTAAAGAATTTTTAAAATTAAGCAGCGTACAACCCAACCCCTAACTCATCTTCTTTACGAGTTCGATTAATCACTGCTTGTGGCGATTGAATCACACGTAAGCCCATTTGCTCTTCGGTACGAACCACATCACCACGCAAGGAATTGGTATAGACATCGGTGATTTTAATATCCACGAATTTGCCGATCATATCAGGTGTACCTTTGAAATTCACAATGCGGTTGGTTTCCGTTCTGCCAGTGAGTTCCATAATGTCTTTTTTAGATGGTCCTTCAACTAGCACACGCTGTTCGGTACCTAACATGGCTCGGCTAAATTGAGCGGCTTGGTTATTAATACGTTGTTGCAACAGATACAAGCGTTGTTTTTTCTCATCTTCACTCACATCATCAGGCAAATCTGCCGCTGGTGTACCAGGGCGAGCAGAGTAAATAAAGCTAAAGCTCATATCAAAATTCACTTGAGCGATCAGGTTCATCGTGTCTTCGAAATCCTGATCGGTTTCCCCTGGGAAGCCTACGATAAAGTCCGAGCTAATCTGAATATTCGGGCGAACTTTACGCAGTTTGCGAATAATCGCTTTATATTCCAATGCGGTGTGATTACGTTTCATCATGGTTAATACTCGATCCGAACCGCTTTGTACAGGCAAATGCAAGAAACTCACGAGTTCTGGCGTATCGCTGTAAACCTCAATAATATCGTCTGTAAATTCAATCGGGTGGCTGGTGGTGAAACGTAAACGGTCAATACCGTCAATGGCTGCCACTAAACGCAGCAATTCCGCAAAGGAACAAATTTCGCCATCAAAAGTTGCCCCACGATAGGCATTCACATTTTGTCCTAACAGGTTCACTTCACGCACGCCTTGCTCGGCTAATTGGGCAATTTCAAACAGAATATCGTCCACTGGACGGCTCACTTCTTCACCACGAGTATAAGGCACAACGCAGAAAGAACAATATTTATTACAACCTTCCATAATCGATACAAACGCCGTTGGACCTTCGGCTCTCGGTTCAGGCAAACGGTCAAATTTCTCAATTTCAGGGAAACTCACGTCCACCACAGAGCTTTTGCCACCACGAATTTGGTTAATCATTTCAGGCAAGCGATGCAAGGTTTGTGGTCCGAAAATAATATCCACAAAAGGTGCACGATCACGAATATGAGCGCCCTCTTGCGAAGCCACGCAACCGCCCACGCCAATCACTAAATTCGGATTATGTTTTTTCAGCTGTTTCCAACGCCCGAGCTGGTGGAATACTTTTTCTTGGGCTTTTTCACGAATGGAGCAAGTGTTTAACAACAACACGTCCGCTTCTTCCGCTTCTTCGGTGAGTTCCAGACCGTGCGTGCTGAGTAATAAATCTGCCATTTTTGAACTGTCATACTCATTCATTTGACAGCCCCAAGTTTTAATATGTAATTTTTGAGTCATCTTTATAATCTGTATAAATTAAATTCGTTAATAAAGCCATAAAATTGATTGGCAATTAACTGGCTATTGTACTGTTTTAATCGTATTTTATCAAATTAATGCTTTCAGAATAAGCAACAAAATAGTATAATCCGCACGTTTTTTGTATTTATTTTAGAAAAAAGGATTAATCAATTAATGTCTAAAGAAGATTGCATTGAGATGCAAGGTACCATTTTGGAAACCTTGCCGAACACGATGTTTCGTGTAGAACTTGAAAATGGTCACGTGGTTACCGCTCACATTTCAGGTAAAATGCGTAAAAACTACATTCGCATTTTAACTGGCGATAAAGTTACTGTGGAAATGACCCCTTATGATTTAAGCAAAGGGCGTATTATTTTCCGTGCTAGATAATATCACGCAAGCCAACAAAGCTCGAAAATTTCGAGCTTTTGTTTTTTGCCAAAAACGCATTAAAAATCTACCGCACTTTTCGTTCTGCTAACCTTTTCTTTGTATGCAAAATATGCTAATTTCAACAGTACAAATATCAAACCAATAAAAATACTATGGACGAACACTCGAATAACGCAACACAAACAGATAGTTTTCAAAAAAAATCTTTCTTTCAATCCTTATTTGGTCGCTTTTTTCAAGGCGAACTGAAAAACCGTGAAGAATTAGTCGAAGTCATTCGCGATTCTGAACAAAATGATCTCATCGACCAAGATACTCGTGAAATGATCGAAGGGGTGATGGAAATCGCCGAACTTCGGGTGCGAGATATTATGATCCCTCGAGCTCAAATCGTGTTTATTGAAAACGATCAAGATCTCGAAAGTTGCCTTGACACCATTATTGACACGGCTCACTCTCGCTTTCCCGTCATCACTAACGAACGAGATAATGTCCTTGGGATTTTGCACGCTAAAGATCTGTTGCAATTTCTGCGAGAACAGCCAGATGAATTCAATATGCAAGCGATTTTACGCCCTGCTGTGATTGTGCCAGAAAGTAAACGTGTTGATCGAATGCTGAAAGATTTTCGTACTGAACGTTTTCACATGGCAATCGTGGTGGACGAATTTGGTGCCATTTCAGGTTTAGTGACGATTGAAGATATTTTAGAGCAAATTGTCGGTGATATTGAAGATGAATTTGATGAAGAAGAAGTGATTGCCAATATCCGCCAACTTTCTCGCCATACTTATGCAGTGCTGGCTTTAACTGATGTTGATGATTTTAATCAAAAATTTGGCACCAATTTTGCCGATGAAGAAGTAGATACTATCGGTGGTGTGATCATGCAAGCCTTTGGTTATTTACCAAAACGAGGTGAAGAAATTACGCTGAATAATATTCATTTTAAAGTGACATCAGCAGATAGTCGTCGCATTATTCAGTTGCGAGTTACCGTAACCGATGAACAACTTGAAAGCATCAACACTAGCCAAGATGAAACAGAAGAATAAACCCTTATGATACACAGATTTTTACCTTATCTAATAGCCCTCATCACAGGCTCAATCGGTGTATTTGCCTTTTCCCCTTTTGATTACTGGGGAATTGCCTACATCTCAATGCTGGGTTTACTCTATGTGGCAAAAAATCCCCATAAAAAAACCGCACTTCAAGCCAGCTTTTTATGGGGAGTGAGTTTTTTTAGCATTGCGACCAGCTGGTTACACGTCAGTATTCATCAATTTGGTGGCTCGCCCCTGTGGTTAAGTTATTTTTTAGTCTTCGTTCTCGCCTGTTATTTATCGCTTTTTCCCTTATTATTCACCTATCTAGTTCAACGTTTTAAAGTCGTAAGCCCTGTTATTTTTGGCACAATTTGGACATTTAGCGAATTTCTACGAGGTTGGTTATTTACAGGTTTCCCATGGCTACAGTTTGGCTATACGCAAATTGATACTCCTTTTGCAGGAATTGCCCCCATTTTTGGTGTCACTGGCTTAACCTTTTTTGTAGTATGGCTAAGTGCGGTTATTTTTAATGCTATTTCTGCTATCACTCAACAACCACAAAAAATCAAGTTTGCTTTATTCAATATTCTACTGGGTATCAGCGTTACTGGCGTAGTTTCCTTTGCCAAAACCAATTATGCCACATCGCTGGAAAATAAAGCCATTACGATTACACTGGCACAAGGCAATATTGAACAATCCTTAAAGTGGGATCCTGATTATCTGCAATCTACCTTACAGATTTATGCCAATTTAATTCGTCCTAATTTAGCCAAATCTGATTTAATTATCTTGCCAGAAAGTGCATTACCTGCCTTAGAAGAAAGCATTCAACCATTTTTTGATGAACTCAATCAAGCCAGTCAACACTCAAAAACAGATATTATGATCGGTACGGTTCACCGTGATGAATCCAGCGGAAAATTATTTAATTCTATCGCATTAGTTGACGGCAATTATTCATCTACTACGGCTCAACGTTATAATAAACATCATCTGGTCCCTTTTGGCGAATATGTACCTTTAGAAAACCTATTACGACCGCTTGGCTCAGTATTTAATTTACCCATGTCGGCGTTTCAAAGTGGTGATAACATTCAACCTAATTTAATCAGCAAGGAACGCCGTTTTATGGGGGCTATTTGCTACGAAATTATCGAAAGTAGCCAATTACAGGCTAATTTAAAAGATGATACTGATTTTATTTTAACCATTTCTAATGATGCGTGGTTTGGCGATAGTTATGGTCCATGGCAACACTTTCAAATGGCAAGAATGCGAGCGTTAGAATTAGCTAAACCAGTGATTCGTGCAACAAATACGGGGGTTACTGCGTTTATTGATGCTCAAGGAAAAGTCATTCGCCAAGCACCACAGTTTGTGCAAACTACGTTGACTGAAAAAATCGCACCAACAATAGGAAAAACACCCTATGCTGTTTTTGGCAATAAACCTTTATACGCATTGTTAGTATTATTTGTTTTATTGCGAGTTATAGGTAATTTTATTCAGAAAAGAATAGCATCACGACTAAATCATGGCTGAAGTTACATGACATACCATTATATTATGGTAAAAGTAAAAACCCGTATCAAGGAATTGATACGGGTTTTAAGATAATCACAATCGAATTAAGAGAATAACTAATTGATTTAATTAAAAATATAGTTTAGCTCTTTTTCCTTTTGGTACTTCTTTTGGTACTAAAATCATGCGTTACCTTGCATTATCATGCGTTACTATGCGTTATTCTATCATTTTCGCACCTAAAATTTAACATTTTTAGCCTGCCACGTCCGCGAAATTTCGCCAATTACAACCTGATTTCTATTAAATAATCCTTTTAGCCTTGCATTGTTTGGATTTACTACCCAAAATAACAAGGCTAAATATTTATCGGGGTCTGTCGGTTACATTAAAAAATACTGTAATTATAAACAGTCTTTAATTAGATAACCTGCTGACTTGCCTAATATGTAAGGGCGGTTAATATCCGTACAACGAACAACTTCAATCTTCCCCCCGTTTTCTATGTAAAGGTCTACAAATAAGCCGTTATTACGTCTTACAGTGTAGCCGTATGACGGGTCAAAGATACTGCCTTTGTTATTTGTTGCTTTTGGTGATACATAGGCTAAAACTACTGTATTTTGCCATATCTTTTCTAGTTTCGGGTCGCCTTTTTTAGGGGTGTTAACTGCTTCGCCTATTTTAACCTTGTCAACGGCAATTAATTCGGCAAAAATTTCAGGGGTCAAAATACCCGTTCTTGTGTATTTAATCCGCTCTAAAATGACTTCATTCTCTTTTAGCACTTTCCAAACATCGGAAGAAATAACGCAAACATTCGGCTTTAATCCAATAGATGCGGAAATAGTATAAATTCCATCTTCAAAAATTTCTAAAGGATTAGATTTTTTATTACTGAATTTTTTCGCCCCCTCCAAAGATACAACGTTTTCTGGTACGTAATTGGCTGGGTTTTGTGCAAGTTCTGCGACTTTGATTTCTCGCCCTAATGCTAGAATATCTTGCGTTACAGATAACGCATATTGTTTTAGCGGATAGCTTGCTTCGTGGTTTTCTCGATAGTCAATAGGGTATTCAATATCGTGTTCATCAAGTTCAACGCTGATTACATCTACGCCCTCAGGGGTTAAACGATTAGAACTACCTCTTAATTCTCGAATAGTGGACGGTAAAAAGAATGCCTGTCTTCCAAATTTTGGAATTTTGCCCCCCTCTTTGCCAATTTGTACCACTGGCATTAATGCTTCGCAAACTAATTCATTATTGTAGTAGCCTTGTGCTAGGTTTGTTAGCACGGGGTCTTGTATTCTAAGTTCTGCTGGTGTTGTCATTATTTATTTTCTCCATATACGATAAAGTTAAATGCTGTTTTATAATCTACGTTATACATCTTCATGTGTTGTTGAATCGCCTTATTTAATTGAAATGGATTTTTTTTATAAATATCTAACCGCTCTTTAGTGCGGTATGATTCATAGTCAACAGAAGAAAGTTCTGCAATAGCCATTTGTTCCGTTTGCTGGGTTAATTGCAACGGATTTAATTTATCAAAAAAATCTTTTAATTTTGTCTGTAAATTCTCCCCCTCGCTGAATTTAACTATCCCCCCGTTATCGTATCCGCCAGCATAATTTAGTAGCTCTAGTGCGGTATCTTTTTGGCTGGGAAAGATTTTTCCCTCATTAAGCAAGCTATCAATGTAACGCTCGTTATCGTATGCTAAATTTTTACGCTTGCTTTCGCTTAATTCTGCGATTAATCGCTCATTTTCTTGGCTTAAGCAAACAACTTGATTGTTGTTTTCTTTGTTCTCATTTTCGTTCATGATTACCCCTGTATGATTTCAAACGCTTGTCTATATGAAAGCCCTGTTATATTTTCAAAAAATTTCACTTTTAAATTTAATAAATGTGCATTTTTATCTTGTTCGGTGAAGGTGCTTCTCTTGCCAAATTCTGCGGTTTTTTGTTCATTGTAAAATTTTATTAGTTTGTCTTCGCTAAAAATAATAAACCGTTTGTCATTACTGCTTAATTCCGTGGTAGATAAAACGCTTAAAATGGGGTCTGTCATTCCTTTAACGGCTGGCTCGTCTTTGCCACGCTCTAAAAATCCAACGTGTTTTAAATACATTCCCACGCCTCTTACGGGGTTTTCTTCCGTGGTTCTAAAGTATATTGATACAGAAATACCGCTGATTTCTCCGCGTTTGATTTTTTCTATCAACTCTGAATATATTTCAACGTCTGCAAATAGTTTATCTTTTATTGCGTAAAGTTTTTTTACTTGTCCTAATTCGGGTCTGTCATCTTCGGGGTGTCCTATAACTAAAGGTGCTGTACGAATTTTGGTAGAATATAGTTTTGCAATGCCAGCTAAATCTTCTTCTGTGATTTTTACAGTTACATTACTCCCGTAATGCTTTCCTGTTCGAAGAACTTCAAAAACTGCGTTACTTTTTCCCATATTTCTATACCTGTTTTATTTGTTAAATAATAAGCATATTTCACAATAAAATAGCGTTCTTTGTGTTTGATAAATCACAAACAATAAAGAGAAAAAAAGAATAAAAAGAAAAAATAAAAAAGTTTTGCAAAATTAATTCACTTATTCACTTAAAACGCTGGAAGCCTTGTATTATAAGGGTTTGAAACAAGTGGAAGTGTTCACTTTTAGTCACTTTTTTAAGTGGATTTTATTTCACTTGTTTATTTTTGACACAAAAAAAGGCGATTTTCTCGCCTTTTTATTTTGGTTAATTTTTAGCCTTGCCATTGTCGAATTGATAAATCTCTATTCTTCCAAGTGGCGTTAGTGGTTAAATATCCGTAATACATTTTCTCACTATAAGCGATTTTTTCTCCTGTTTCCTTAAATGCGTCTGAAAGGGCGTTTTTAAAACTCAAAACATTTAATTGGGTAAGGTTGTGGCACTGGCAATAAAACAAATAAGCTGAATATAGCGTATCGTTTCCTGTGATGTTATTTATATTCAATACCTCGCTTCTGGCACTGCCTAGCCGTAAAGCCCCCTTACGTTCTTCTTTTAATTCAAAATGTCCTAAGAAGTCTATTAAATGGTTAGCTTCTCGTTTTATCTGTTTTCCCTCATCTAATTCTTTGTAAGCCTCTAAAATTAATCTAGCTTCTTCAGGTTCGGGAAAATGTGCAAGCAAAAAATTTACGATGCCATAAACTTCATTTTGCACTTTCTCGATAAAATGAACGTCTTTCTTCTCTTTCGGGATTGGTCTATCAAAAGGAATTATTATTCTACGGCGTGAAATGCCCCCGTTTCGGTCGGTAAATAGTAAGGGGTAGTTAGTCACCAACATGAAAACTGGGTTTAATTTTATGGCAAAATCATCAATATAATTCATTTTAACGGTAATATTATCTCCGCCTGTAATTGCCTTTAATTCGTCCGCACTGCCTTTATAGGGCTTTTGGTCGGGGGAAATAGCAAGGCTTTTACCTATTAGCATAGCTCGTTTTTTGTCAATCTCCAGCTCTTGCAAGCTGATGTAAGCGGTATTGCTTATGCCATTAATAATTGACGCTATTTGACTAAATACAGATTTACCAGCACCAGCCACGCCCGTAGCTTCTAAAAATAGCCCCCATTCATGGCGATTAGTTAGCACCATATAAAGCCCTGCTAAAATAGCCTTTTTACGGTCTTTATTGCCATTGGTAACAAATTCCAACCAGTCATTAAAATGTGGTGTTTCTTTGCTTTTGGTACAACAATCAAATTTTTCAACCGCTCGCAAATAATGATTGATGTTATGTAATAAAAATTCACCTGTTTTTTTATTTAATACGCCATTTTGAAAGCCTATTAAATCGGGGTTTTGCTGTGGAATTTCTTCGCATTTTAATACAACTAAATCCGCAATAGATTTTAAATGTCGTGCGGTGTAATCTCCGTTAAATTCATCATAAAAATCTAACACTTTACGCTGTAAATGATGTTCGGGTATTAATTCCCAGAAAAGCCCGTTATATTCTAGCGGTTTTCCTAAATCACAATCACGGCGAAGAGGTTTATCTATCCAGTCTAAAAATGATTTAGCAATCTGTTTTTGTGACGGCTTTTCACTAGAAAAATCAATCATTACCTCTTTTTTGGCAGGTGCTATCATTTCGGCGGTTTGGCGTGCTGCTTCGTCCTGTCTTAGGCGTTCAATGTATTTATTATAAGATGCTAATTTCTGACCGATATTGTCTAAAAATTGTAAACTCGTAGCTTGTGTGTTTTTCGCCACGGCTAAACAAATAGCGGTTTTTTGTTCTTCGGTAATTTTACCAAAAAGAACAACGCTAATATATTTATGCTCTGGTTCGGCAAGTTTTAGAAATTGCACTTCCTTTAATTGTTTTTCGTCTAAAATAATAGGGGGGATTTCTTCGTTATGTTTAAAACATTGACAAAAAAATTTCCATTCTGCCCCCTTTCCTTTGTTCCATGCTTGCCACGCTTTAGCCCCTGCTAGAATAATTACTTCATCATAAGGGTGAATTTTATATTGTTCTTTAAAATTCGGTGCACTTTTTAAATCAATCATTTTCACCCCCTTTCAATAATACTGTTATTTTTTCATTTAACCAGCAAATATTATCGCTTAACTCTGCCCCTATCGGGTCGGTTAAACTTGCAAGGCAATTAATATAACTTAAGCAATCAGCATATCTGCTTTTATCATTATCGGCGACTAATACAAGCTCATTCATGATTAACGGGATAATATTTAAATTTAACTGGGTTTGCTCTACTTTTTTAAGCGTGCTTAAAATTTCCCTTTTTAATTCATTATCAATTTTCATCATTTACCCCCTTAAAATCCACTTCATTAAGTAGTGATTGTAAGATGGTTAGATTCTCAAAAACTTCTTTGTATTCTTCAGGGCTTAACGTGCTATCGTTTTTGAAAGCGTCTAGATTTTGATTTAAAAAGTTGCAAGTTTGAATATAGTTACAAATAGATTTTAAATCTCTTGCATTGCGTTCTGTGTATTGATGGTTGATACGTTTACGCATAAATCACCCCCTTAACATTGGCTAAAGTGCGGTCTAATTGGTCGGAATTTTTAACGCTCCAGCATTGCAATAAACAATAATCCTTTGCGATTTTGGCTCGGGCGGTGTTTTCGCTGTCGGCGTTGATAATGATGCGTGCTTTTGGCAAGCGTTGAAATGTGCGACTGGTGTCGGCTAGGTTGTGGCGGTGTATGCCTAAAAAGAGATAAATCATTTTAGTGGTCTCCGTTGATAGATTTTCAAGGCTTACCGCTAAACTTGTCACAGATTGGCGGTAAGACGTAAAGGGGTGACAAACTGCCATCAACGGAAGACAGCCAACCGCTAGGGGTTGCCCTTTACGCCCTACCATTGGAAGAAGAACGCTTAAGGCGTTTTCTTTAGGTGTGCGAAAATTACGAACAAAAAAAGCACGGTTTAAAATTGGCGTGCTATCGTTCGCCGTTGATTGGTTGAGCTTGTCACGGCTCGCCCTAGATGTTGCTAGGGTGAAAAAATAATAGGCTTTTTCACCGCACTTTGTCAATGATTTTTTCACGGTTGCCCCTAATTTTTTTGCGTTTTAATCAGGGAGTAAATTTCATTCGCTTTAAATAATGTTCTTGCCCCAAATTTATAACGGGTTAATTTGCCTTTTTTAACGTATCTATCAATAGTGGAACGTGTAACCCCTAAAAGCTCGGTTATTTCCTTAACGGTGTAATATTTATCTTCTTCCATAACGTCCACCATTATTGATATTTTTTGTTATTACGCTCTTTTTGTTTTTTTCGCTGAATGCGTAAAATATTGTAAATATGGCTTTCACTTAAATGATATTTTTTAACTAATTCTTTAATGTTATTCCCGTTAAATTCTTTGAAGATAGTATAAGCTCTTACCGTTGCTTTTAATCGTGTACCTGACGGCAAATAAAAAGAACGCCCACCAAAATATTCGGCTAATGTAAAAGTAAAATGGTTGGCTTGTGTGCGTGCCTTTTGTGCGTCTTCGCCTTGCTTCTCAAATTCTTTTGCAAAAACATCTATAATTTCTACAAGTAAATCAGGCCATTTATTATTGGTTTCGCTTTGTGGGATATTTTCTAATTTGCAGGTGTCTTGTGTCGGTGTCATTATGCTATTCCTTTATGATTGATGAATAACAAACAATATAAAGCTATTTCCCTTTCTTTTGAGTCTGTGGTTTATCACACAAAAGACGGTAAAAAAGTTAAAAAAGCCTCTTTTAATTCACTTAATCACTTAAAATTCACTTACTTTTTCACTTACTTTTTTATTTTATTTTTCAATCAGTTAATAAAGAAAATATATAAATAAGTGAATAAGTGAATTAATTTTTAAAAAACTCCAAAACAAAAAAATAGGGAAAAAAATGCAAAAAAAAGAGCGAATATTCGCCCTGTTAATAGTGTAAATGTTAAATTGTCTTTATTGTTGAACATCGTTCTATAAAATCTCCCCATAATTGCATAATGGTTTTTCTCTGTTCCAGATAGGTGGCATGGTTATATGCAAGGCTAACATTACCGCCCGTCTTGTGAGCTAAACAGGCTTCGGCGTGTTCGTGCGTGATATTCTGTTCTGCTAAATAGGTTCTAGCAAGTCCCCGTAAACCGTGTGCGGTCTGCTTGCTTTGGTAGCCCATTCTTTTTAATGCAGCATTAACGCTGGCGGAAGACATCGGGGCGTTGTTATAGCCCCGTTTCGGGAATAAATACTTAAACCGCCCTGTGATTGGCTGTAACTGTTTTAATAGGTTGATAGCTTGCATTGATAGCGGTATAGCGTGCGGTTCTCTCGCTTTCATTCGCTCGGCTGGTATCGTCCATAGACGTTTTTTAAAATCAATTTCCGCCCATTCTGCTTGACTTGCTTCGCTCGGTCTAACCATTGTTAAAAGTTGGAAATGAATTAGCGTTCGGGTCATTGGCTCAATATTGGCTTTCGCAATATCTGCCAATAGTTGCGGTATTTCTTCGCTTGTTATATGTGGGTTGTTCTGCTTGGTTGCTCGCTTGAATACCTTGCCAACCTTTAAGCAAGGATTAAACGCAATTAAACCGCTATTCACGGCAAAATTTAAAATATCGTTGATGTAATTGGTAAGCCGTTGAGCCATATCAAAATTGTTACGCTCTTCTACTCGTTTAATCGGCGGTGTGATTAGCGTTGGTACTATCTGATCTATTGGATAAGCCCCAATAAACGGAAATATGTGTAGCTCTAAACTTCGCCAATATTTATCAAGGGTTTTCGGCTCAATTTCTGCTTGCTTCTTGTCTTTCCATTGCTCGGCAATGGCTAACAATGTACGGCTATTGCTTTGTGTACGTTCTAGCTTTATTTGTTCGTTATAGGCTTGTGGGTCAATCTCTTGTGCTAATAAAGATAAAAATTTTTCACGCTTTACCCGTGCTTGTGCCAGTGTAACGGCTGGATAATTTCCGATAGTGAGCTTTGTTCGCTTTCCTGTTTCGGGTTGATTATATCTAAATCGCCATACTTTCGACCCGTTAGCTATTAAATGCAAATATAAGCCGTTCCCGTCGTTTAATTCATTCTTGCCATTCTGGGAATATTTAGCCCTTTCTACCTGTGTAGATGTTAGCGGTTGCGATAATTTCGGCATAGATTAGCCCCTGTTTTAGTACCAAAGATTTTACCTAGTATAATGCTTTGGTACTTCTTTTGGTACAAAAATTTGCGGTTACTATGCGTTACCATGCGTTACTATGCGTTATTCAGACATTAAAAAAGCCTTATAAAATAAGGCTTATTGAATTGCTATGCGTTACGGTGCGTTACCGTGCATTATTGATTTGGTGGAGATAATCGGGATCGAACCGACGACCTCTTGAATGCCATTCAAGCGCTCTCCCAACTGAGCTATATCCCCGAAAGTGGCGTTATGATAAATTCCGCCACGTGTTATGTCAATAGAAAATTAACCTTTATTTTGAATAAATTCAATCGCTTTTTGAATTCTGGCTAAAGTGCGGTCTTTTCCAACAAGTTTTGCTGTAATATCCATCGACGGTGACTGCCCTGAACCAGTGACCGCTAAACGGAATGGCATACCCACTTTACCCATACCGATGTCTAATTCTGTTGCAGTGTCATTCATTGCTTGATGGATATTTTCCACTGTCCAATCCTCTGGAATAGAAAGTGCGGTTAATTTTTCCAATAATTTTGTTAACGGCACAATCGCTTCTGGTTTAAAGTTTTTTGCCACTGCTTTTTCATCATAGCTGTCAAATTCTTGATAAAAATAACGACTTTGTGCGGCTAATTCTTTTAACGTTTTCGCCCGCTCACCTAATACAGGAACAAGCTCGGCTAAGGCTACGCCATTTTCATAAGGAATACCTTGATCTTTCATGTGCCATGCAAGATGTTTTGCCACATAATTAGGATCTAAACTACGAATATAATGCTGATTTAACCATTGCAATTTTTCTGTATTAAAAGCACTAGCGGATTTACTGACCGAATGAAGATCGAATAATTCGATCATTTCTTCACGTGAAAAAATTTCTTGATCACCATGTCCCCAACCTAAACGCACTAAATAGTTAATTAATGCTTCGGGTAAATAGCCATCATCACGATATTGCATCACACTCACCGCACCATGACGTTTAGACAATTTTTGACCGTCATCACCATTAATCATGGAAACATGAGCATAGGTCGGCACGGGGGCATTTAAGGCTTTTAAGATATTAATTTGACGTGGTGTATTGTTAATATGATCTTCACCACGAACTACGTGGGTAATTCCCATATCCCAGTCATCGACTACTACACAGAAATTATAAGTTGGTGAACCGTCTGTGCGGCGAATAATCAAGTCGTCTAACTCGCTATTACTAATTTCAATACGACCACGCACCGCATCATCAAAAATCACTGACCCCTCTTGTGGATTTTTAAAACGAATCACATGCGGTTCATCAGGGGAATGGCTATGATCATGCAAACAATGGCGATCATACTTTGCCTTTTCTTTGTTGTTTTCTTGCTGAGTACGTAATTCATCTAAACGTTCTTTTGAACAATAACAACGGTAAGCCGTCCCCTCTTCTAACATCTGATCAATCACTTGATTGTAACGGTCAAAACGTTTAGTTTGGAAGTAAGGACCATGATCCCAAGCTAAATTTAACCATTCCATCCCCTCTAAAATAGCTTGTGTTGCCTCTGGGGTTGAACGTTCTAAATCGGTATCTTCAATACGTAACACAAATTCACCGTCATTATGTTTAGCATATAACCATGAATAAAGTGCTGTTCTCGCCCCGCCTACATGTAAATAGCCTGTTGGACTGGGTGCAAAACGAGTACGAACTTTTACATTAGGATCTAAAGGAAATAAATTTTCAATCTTCATTTGTTGACCTTTCTTATTCTTATAAAATTTGCGGACTATTGTACCTTCTTTTCTGATTTTGCTTAACTGAATTTTTGGTTTTATGGCTATTTTTAAGACAATTAAACCATTTTTTGCATAAATAGATTGACTGAAATTCAAGAATACTTATAATGCAATCCACAACGCAAACAGCGAAGCGAGGGCGATTAGCTCAGTTGGGAGAGCACCTCCCTTACAAGGAGGGGGTCACTGGTTCGAGACCGGTATCGCCCACCACTTTTCAACTACTTAAAATAGTGATTAGTACCTTGCTTTCGTTTATGTGTTCTCCTGTTGTTTAAGTGGGCGATTAGCTCAGTTGGGAGAGCACCTCCCTTACAAGGAGGGGGTCACTGGTTCGAGACCGGTATCGCCCACCACTTAAACAAACCAATCTACAAACAGACTTTATATAGCTGTTATCGTAGGGCGATTAGCTCAGTTGGGAGAGCACCTCCCTTACAAGGAGGGGGTCACTGGTTCGAGACCGGTATCGCCCACCACTTTCTTTACTAAATATAATTTACAATATGTTAATGAGAATAATTTTATTATTTTTGTATAAAATGATAAAGTATGCCCTATGTTATATTTTATGGTAATTTCCAATGAATAAACCCGTGAAAAATGAAAATCTAATTGTAATAACAAATGGCTTACTTCGTTTAACTGGCAATGTTGTAAAAATATTGAGCTATCCATTCCATTTTATCTTTCCTAAAAAGCGATTTACTATTCCAGAATTTAGCCCTGCTAAAATTCATGCTAAAAATTTACAAAAAATTAACCGCACTATTTGGCAAACGAACTACAGCAATCAAGTTACTTTGCCCATTTATTGTAATTATCTGGTAAATCGTTTACTTTCTCGTGATTATGATTATCGTTATGTGAGTACCGAAGCTCGAGAAGAATATATCAAAACTCACGCCGATGAACGAACTTTCAATGCTTATAGCAAACTAACGGATGGTGCCGCTCAAGCCGATTTTTGGCGAATCTTTACGCTATATAATGAAGGTGGTGTATATATGGATATTGATGGTCATTTGGTCTGGAACTTAGCTAATATTATTGATGAAACAGATAGCGAAGTTTTAATCACTCGCCGTGACAAATACACCAATTTTTTTATGGCGAGTGAAAAAGGTAATCCTTTTTTGAAAAATACTTTAAACATCATTATTAATAATATTGAACAACGGAGAACTGACGGTGGTGTATTTTCTTTAACGGGTCCAACTTGCCTAAATCAAGCATTAGAAGGTAAAACAGTTAACACCAGACGAGATAAGATTACCTGTGCTCAAGGAACATTTTCTAATGAATATTTCCAATATATGGATAAAAAATTGGGTAAATGGAACCACACTAAAAATGAGAATTTACTCAAATAAAAATATCTATAATAAAAAAATTTACTAAGGATTGGTAATGAACAAAAACACCTTTATTGTCGGCTTTATGCTTTTTGCTATCTTTTTTGGTGCTGGCAATTTAATTTTTCCCCCAAAGTTAGGTTTAGAAAGTGGTGAACATATTTGGTTTGGTGCTTTAGGTTTTATTGTTACAGGGGTTGGATTACCTCTATTAGGCATTATTGTCAGTGCATTTTATGCTGGGGGGTATAACAAAGCACTCAAGCAGATACACCCTTGGTTTTCCTTGCTTTTTTTGAGTGCGATTTATCTTAGTATTGGTCCTTTTTTAGCCATTCCACGTACGGCGGCAACTTCATTTGAAATTGCTATCCAGCCTTTTTTACAAGGTGAAACACAAATTCCACAACTTATTTTCACCGCACTTTTTTTTATTTTATCCCTATGGTTAGCATTAAGTCCGTCCAAAATGGTTGAACGTGTTGGCTCTATTTTAACTCCCGCCCTACTAATATCCATTGCTGCTCTTGTTATTAAAGCAGTTTTAGCCTTATCTGATATAGATTATGTACCTGCCACCACTACTGAACCGATGTTTTTTAAAGGTTTTGTTTCGGGCTATTTAACGATGGATGCTTTGGCTTCTGTGGCGTTCTCAATGATCGTTATCTCTGCCATTAAATCAAAAGGTGTCAATCAAAAACAACTTGCTCAACAAACCATCTACGCAGGGATTATTGCCGCTACGGCATTAGCTTTTATTTATTTTTCATTAGCTTGGATTGGTAGTAAATCCCATCTCAGTGAACAAACCTTAGCTTATGTGCAAGCAAGAAATCTCGATATGGGAACCTATCTACTCAACAATATCGCCCAGCAAACCTTTGGTGAACTAGGTCGCATTATTTTAGGTATTATTGTTACCCTTGCTTGTTTAACCACTTCTATCGGCTTAATTGTATCCGTCAGTGAATATTTTTATGAAATTTACCATAAAATCTCTTACAAAATTTATGCGTTATTCTTCACGCTGATTAGCTTTATTATTGCTAACCAAGGATTAAATGCCGTTCTGAGTAAATCAGTCCCTGTGTTATTAGTACTATATCCGATTGCTATCACCGTGATTTTATTAATGGCAATAAATATTTTCATAAAACTGCCTTTACTCGCTCAACGCTGGTCTATCGGCTTAGTTGCCATTATTTCATTTTGCTCGGTCTTAGAACTTAGCTTTACAACACAATTACCATTGAAAACTTATTCAATGGAATGGGTAATTTTTTCGATTGTAGGTTTTGTGATTGGATATATATTGGATACGATATTAAGCAGAAAGCTATAGCTTCGATTAATTTCTAGCCAAACTCTAACTCCACCGAACTTTGCCCCAGCATTTCCACTAATGCAGTTAATAAGTCATCATTAGGTTGAATACGCCATTGCACACCTAATTTAAGCAACGCTCTCCCCAGCGGACTATCATAATAAATATGAATCGGGATCGTGCCACCACTATAAGGTTCGATCACCGTTTTAAATTGCTTAACAAACTGCGGTGTAATTTGTTCAGGTTTTAAAATAATGGCAAGACTTTTTACATAACGGCTGCGAGCTTCATCAAGGCTCATTAATTCACGCACCGACATTCGTAGCCCTTGGGTATATTCATCTTCACTCACTTGCCCTGATACAATGACAATATTATCTGGTTGTAAATGCTCACCGTATTTTTCTAACGTATCAGAAAATAAGGTAATATCCAATTTACCTGAGCGATCATCAAGGGTGGCAATACCGAGTCGATTCCCTTTTTTCGTTACCGCAAAACGAGAAGATATAATTAAACCACAAGCCGTACTCACTGCCCCACGTTGATTTGGTACCAGATCTTTTAAACGATGACGACAATAATGCCCAAGTTCTTTTAAATAACGACTAATCGGGTGGCTGGTTAAATACAGTCCTAAGGTTTCTCGCTCACCATCTAAAATCTGTTTTTCTGTCCAAGGTGGGGTGTTAGCATATTTACGTTCTACGTCTTCATGGCTTTCGGTTAATACACCAAACATATCCGCTTGCCCAATTTCTTCATCTTTGGCAAACTGATTTGATGATTGCAGTGCATCTTCTAAATTTTTGGCAAGTGCCGCACGGTGAGGTCCTAATTTATCAAATGCCCCTGATTTAATCAGGCTTTCAAAGGTACGGCGATTAACTTGCTTGAGATCCACTCTGGCACATAAATCAAATAGATCTTTGAAAATACCGCCTTTTTCTCGAGCTGAAACTAAGGCATCAATCGGGGCTTCTCCAACCCCTTTAATCGCCCCAATACCATAAACAATTTCGCCCTGTTCATTGACACTAAAATGATGCTTACCCGTATTAATATCTGGCGGTGTCACTTTTAACCCCATACGTAAACATTCATCATACAACCCCACGATTTTATCGGTGTTATCCATTTCTGAGGTCATCACCGCCGCCATAAATTCAGCAGGAAAATGAGCTTTTAGCCATAAGGTTTGATAGGACACCAACGCATAGGCTGCCGAGTGCGATTTATTAAACCCATAGCCAGCAAATTTTTCCACCAAGTCGAAAATTTTCATCGCCAACTCGCCATCTACGCCGTTTTTAATCGCCCCAGCTTCAAACACCGAACGCTGTTTTGCCATTTCTTCGGGCTTTTTCTTCCCCATGGCTCGGCGTAATAAATCTGCACCACCCAGCGTATAACCTGCCAAGGCTTGTGCGATTTGCATGACCTGTTCTTGATAGACGATAACGCCGTAAGTGGGTTCTAAAATAGGTTTAAGGCAATCGTGTTGGTATTGCGAATCTGGATAAGACACTTCTTCTCGCCCGTGTTTACGGTCAATAAAATTTTGCACCATGCCTGATTCCAACGGACCGGGACGGAACAATGCCACCAACGCAATAATATCTTCAAAACAGTCAGGTTGCAGGCGTTTAATCAAATCTTTCATACCGCGAGATTCCAACTGGAACACCGCCGTGGTTTCCGCCGCCAACAAAATTTTAAACGCATCAGGATCATCAAGTGGAATACTTTCAATGCGGACTGGCGGTTTATTCTCTTTTGCCATACGAGCATTAATCATATCCAATGCCCATTTAATAATGGTCAGTGTGCGTAAGCCTAAAAAGTCGAATTTCACCAGCCCCGCATATTCCACATCATTTTTATCAAAATGGGTGACGGGGTGCAAACCCTCACTGTCGCAATACAACGGTGAAAAATCGGTAATCAAGGTCGGTGAAATCACTACGCCACCTGCGTGCTTACCTGCATTGCGGGTCACGCCCTCGAGCTTGCGAGCCATATCAATTAAGGCTTTGACTTCCTCGTCCGCCTCATAAATTTCGGGCAATTTCGGTTCGGCTTCAAAGGCTTTCGCAAGGGTCATACCGGGATCGGGTGGCACTAATTTGGAAATGCGATCCACGAAACCGTAAGGGTGTCCCAACACTCGCCCCACATCACGAATGACCGCTTTTGCCGCCATCGTACCAAAGGTAATAATCTGCGACACCGCCCCACGTCCGTACATTTCTGCCACGTGATCAATCACCCGATCTCGCCCGTCCATACAAAAATCCACGTCAAAGTCAGGCATCGACACCCGTTCAGGATTTAAAAAACGTTCAAACAGCAAATCAAACGCCAGTGGATCAAGATCAGTGATTTTTAACGCATACGCCACCAAGGATCCTGCCCCTGAACCACGCCCTGGTCCAACTGGAATACCGTTATCTTTCGACCACTGAATAAATTCCATCACGATTAAGAAATAGCCAGGGAAGCCCATTTGGTTAATTACGTCCAGTTCCACCTGCAAGCGTTCATCATATTTTGGACGTTTTTCCAACCGCACCTTTTCATCAGGAAACAAAAATGCCAGCCGTTCTTCCAATCCCTCTTTGGCTTTTTTCACCAAAAAATCTTCTGTACTCAACTCGCCCGTTGGAAACTGCGGTAAAAAATATTCGCCTAATCGAATGGTGACATTACAGCGTTGTGCAATGAGTAAGGTATTTTCCAACGCAGAGGGAATATCTGCAAACAGCTCGCACATTTCCTGTTCAGAACGGAAATATTGTTGATGAGTATAAAGTTTGGGGCGTTTCGGATCGTCCAAGGTATAACCGTCATGAATCGCCACCCGAATTTCGTGTGCTTCAAAATCATCTGCTTTTAAAAAGCACACATCATTCACGGCAACCACAGGCAACTGATATTGCCGAGCTAAATCTAACGCAGCACGAATATAGCGTTCTTCTTCATTATGCCCTGTGCGAGCCAGACTTAAATAAAAATGGTTCGGGAAAAATTGTTGATAAAATTTCACCGCACTTTCCACATCGGCTTGATTATCTTTCAATAATTTCAAGCCAATATCACCCTTGCGACCACCCGACAGCACAATCACACCGTCATTATGTTCGGTCAACCATGCTTGATCAATATAAGGCAAATCATCATAACCACGCTGATAAGCCTTTGATAATAAAAGAGTAATATTTTTATAGCCATCATTGTTTTTAGCCAACAAAGTTAATTCAAAGTATTCATCGCCACAAAGCTCACTTCTCACCAACACATCCGCCCCAATAATCGGCTTAACCCCCGCCCCTAACGCCTCGCCATAAAATTTCACCAACCCACAAAAATTAGCAAAATCCGTCAACGCCATCGCCACCATATTTTCAGCAACACAGGCTTTCACCAAAGGCTTCACTTTGGCAATACCGTCAATCATCGAAAAATCGCTATGGGTACGAAGATGAACAAAACGTGGCTCAGAACATGGGGTTGACATGGGTTATCCTTGTAATGATAAAAGTGCGGTCTATTTTACGTTAATTTTGGGGAAAATAAAAATACCGAGCGACAAATTAATCGCGTTATCTTGCACCTGCTTACCTAGGACTTTTTTGTTCTTTTAGTCTATCTAATGTATTGATAAAATTACCTTAATTTTTTCTCGTTCTTTATCATAAAGATTATCAATGAATTGCTCCATGTATTCCCAGTCAGGATTACCATCAATATCAATAGGCAACTTTATCATTTCTTTTTTTAATAAATCTGGAAACAGTCCATAATTATATGAATATTTCTGTGCGATTGGTTGTAAACATGAAATTAAAAATAAACATATCTTTTTAGAATAATTTCTTGTATCCAAATAATAAATATCTCTACCAGATACAAATTCTTCTTGTTGATAAAAGAAAGTAGTATTTTCTGCTCCAAATGAGATAACGCCTGATGGTGCTGGTTGCATAGTATCTGTTTTGATTACTCTACATTTTATACCGTTATTAAATTTTGTCCTAACAATATAGGGAACACTGATTTTATGTAACTTATCCAAATCATCTGAACCATATTCTGTAACACCTCTTGAATGAATAACGTCAGCTTTTTTAATTTCAAATAAATCCCCTATACAGAATGCTCTCCACTGTTTCAAATCTATCTCTCTTGTTTGAGATTTTTCTATATATCCAGTTATATGATATTGATTATCTATTTCTTTCTTATAGATATTTTCAATAAAATTATTCATATAATCCCAATCAGGAATATCATTTTTGACAGGGAGTTTAATTTTTTCTTTTTTAATGGAAGCAGAACTTCCCATATCATTATATTGATAAAATCTACTTAATGTTTTACCAATAACGGCACTAATAAACAACCCATTCTTTTCATTGATATTTTCATTATATAACAAAATAATTGAACTGCCACCGCCACCCCGACCTAGAAAATCAACAGCTTGATAAAAACAACTACCATCAACAGGGCTAATAGTAATACAGTTCCCCTTGTCCAATATTTCATTATCCATAGGCGTTACGAATTTATCTATGCCATTATTAAAATTTCCTGATGATACAAAAGGAATAGAGCCAGTATCGTACTGTTTAATTGTTCTGCTTACTGGTCTTTTAATAATAAATAATTCATCAATAGAATATTCTTTCCATTCTGCAATATTCAATTTATTCATCATCATTTCCCCTTTGTAAATCTAAAACTAACTTATCATCACTAATTTCGGCTTGATATAAGACGCTATTGAGCAACTTATCATTAAATTCTTTAACATCAATTTTATTTTCAAAAAATATATAATCCAAAACCACCTTTTTAAAATCTTCTTCATAAATTTCAAATTCTTGTTGTGGTTTTTGGTAAGACAAATGTTCTTTTGGATCAAGCCATTGATGTGTTTGATACTGTTCGTCAACCTTTCTTGTCACTACATCTAGCCAGTAACGTTCAATATCCGACCAACGGTTTTTAATGTCGTGACGACCTTGATTTTTGACTCGTTCCAAACCGTCATCTTCCATGTAGCAAGCAAATACTTTTTTATCCTTTTGTGGCTTACCTGCTTCAAATACAAAAATACTCGTGGTAATCCCCGCATCAAAAAGATTTTCAGGGAGCTTAATAATCATTTCTAATGTGTGTTTTTTTAACAGGCTGTGCATTTTATCTTTTTCTAGTTTTTTATCAGGTAAGATAAATGCACATTTTGTACCAACAGAAACATTGTTTAGTACATTTTCCACAATTTTTTTACAGCCATATTTTCGTTCATAAGGGGGATTCATCAATACTTTGGTAATCGGTTTGGATTTTATCCATTCACAGGCTTTGGCTTCTCTTGTGTCTAAGTGTTCTAGGTTGGTTTTGCCATCTTTGTGAATAAGCATATTGGCACAGGCAAGGGCAAAAATTTCACGATCAAACTCAATACCAAATAATTTATTTTGTTTAATATTTTCTGCTTCTTTGGTATTGTTTCCGCCTACTTCTTGAAGCATATTTGCCATTGTTTTGACCAAAAAAGAACCACTACCACAAGTGGCATCTAATACATTATCTGCATAACTTACCTCTAACAAATCATACATAAAAGATGAGATATGCTCTGGAGTAAATACTTGTCCACTTTCAGATTTCTTTTTATAACGATTAAATTCGTTAAAGAAAATCCCCATCACATCTTCACCATTCCAGTTATCAGAATTAACCGAGTGAGAAATACCAATGATGCCATCAATAAATTCATTAATATCATCTTGATTTTCAACAACATTCATTCTAATTTCACTGTAAACTTCTAACAAAATATCAATTTTTAAATTCTGTTGTCTGTGTTCTTCTAACGATTTGGCAAGCGTATCATATATTTTATTTCTAAATGGTCTAAACCCATTATTCTTGATGGCTTCTAAATTACCTCCAAAGCGTTCTACTACCAATGCTGAAGCAGTAAAAATCATACGGTGATATAAATTTTTGATGCCGAATTTAAAATGTAAGAGATCATTAATTCTTTTGGTTAAAGAATATATTTTGTTCTTATCAATATTATTATCCTTAAATAAATCCAGATAATATTGTTTAGGTTGTAGTGTTTTTGCTGCCTTAATTAATTGTTTATTCTTATAAATGGCAATATCTTGACCATTGTATAAAATACCAATCGTCTTATTATATTTTGAACTGATAATATCAATATTTTTAAATAGTTCATCAATAAATTCTTGTTTGGTAATATCCTTATCTTCGGATTTTGTTTCAAGAATAATGGCGACATCAAATGTACTATCAGGTAAATACCAACCATCAGGTTTATCGTTAAACCCTTTAAAACCTAATTGATTAAACGTGGTAATCTGACCTGTGCCTTGCTGTACATTCTTTTCTTTTTTATCAAATTGTAAGATGATTTTTGCACTATCTCTTACTTCGTCCTCAGTTTTAAAAATTGACACTCTAGATCTCCAATTTATACAAGAATTACAAGATATTTAATGAGTTAACTTATTTTTACGTAGTTTCGATTTATATTTTTTATTCCTAACAATATTGCATTACTGATTGGCAAGCCTTTGACACGCATCACCATATCAATCATGGCATTGACTTCTTGCGGACGAATAAATACTTCACCGTGATCGGCGACACGCTGGTGGGATTTGATTTGTTGGGTCATTTCAGCAAAAAATGTAACTAATATATGTAATTGATCCTATCAATTACGTAACTTTATGTCAAAATTACATTTACTTTTTTCAAGTTTGAGTGTTCACTTTATAGTTTCATACTATGAAGAAATATGAACAATTTGCTCAAAATTTAAAAAATACTTTGATTGCAAAAGGCTATGAACCAAAGGCAAGAGTGATTAGAGACGAACTTAATCGCCGTCATTTTGGAAAAGAAATTAGTTGGCACGGGGTTGCTCGTTGGCTTCGTGGTGAAGCTTTGCCTGAATTTGATCGGTTACGTACATTAGGCGAATGGCTCGAAGTTGATTTAAGCGAACTAGTTGAGCCTGAAATTGTACAAAAGGTTGAGCAAAAAATAAGCATTAAAGATCCCTATTTCGAACAGTCCGCAGCAAGTTACAAAGATGATTATTTATTCCGAATTTTCACCAACCTGCCTTCCGAACAAAAAAAAGCCGTACGTGAAGTGATTATGGCAATGCACAAAGCCTATCGGGCAAAGTAAAGCGATCTATTTAGCTCTAATTTTAGTAAAAATTTTTGCACCGCTTGAAAAACCTATGCAACAGGGATTATAATGTAATCACTTTATGTAATTACATTCTTGAATAATTATTAAGGAATAAGTTATGCCGACTATCCAAACAAAGCCTTTTGTTGCTGGTAATAGCCAAGCGATTCGTTTACCCAAAGACTTCGCTTATCCCGACAATACGCCGTTAATTTTAACCAAACACAACGGTGTTATCACAATACGACCTGTAGAAAATTTATCTGCTGTACCTGAAATTTTTGCTCAAATTGGGAAACAAATGGGTGAATTTGAACGCATTGAATTAGATGAAACGGAGCGAAATTGGTAATGAAATTTTTACTTGATACCAATATCTGCATTTATTTGCTCAAACATCAACCCCAGTCAGTTATTGATAAATTTACTGCTTGTAAGGTGGACGATGTCGGGATTAGTAGTATCACGTGGGCAGAACTGTTGCGTGGTTGCGATGTATATCAACCCAAATCTGTTTTTGATAAGTTACGAGCTTTAGTACCAGTGGTCGATTTTGATGAAAAAGCCGCAGTATGTTTTGCTAAAATTCTTAAAGATTATCCACATAAACCCAAATTTGACACGTTGATTGCTGCTCATGCCAAAAGCCTTGATGTCGTTTTGGTTAGTAATAATACCCAAGATTTTGAACATTTTAATGTGAAATTAGAAAATTGGGTAACCATGAATTAAAAGCCGTATTCCATCTCCATTTTTCTTAGGGTGAAATAAAATAGCCTAATAAATAGGCTATTTTTTGTATTTTCAAGAAAAGCAGATCGAAGAACTAATCCTCCCCCCAAACCTCTCTCGCAATATCTTCCACATGTCGCACTTTCGCCCATTGCTGTGCTTCGGTCATCACGTTACCTTCTTCGGTCGATGCAAAACCACATTGTGGGCTTAAGCAAAGTTGCTCCAATGGCACATATTTTGCGGCTTCCGCAATGCGAGCTTTGATTTGAGCTTTATCTTCTAGCTCTGGGAATTTTGAGCTAATCAAGCCTAACACCACACGCCCTTTATTACCTGCGAAGTGTTTTAACGGTTCAAAACCGCCTGAACGTTCGTCATCATATTCTAAGAAATAACCATCATAATTGGTTTGAGCGAATAAACCATCGGCTATCGGATCGTACGCCCCTGTTAATAAATAAGAGGATTTATAGTTGCCACGGCAAACGTGGGTAGTAATCGTCATATCTGCTGGTTTATCCGCAAGAATCGCTTGAATATTAGCGACCGCTTGGGCTTTATCTGCTGCAAAACTCGGTTGATCGTGGTTGTTACATAAGGATCCCCAATACACATCATCAATTTGTAAATAACGGCAACCTGCATCATAAAAGGCTTGAATCGCATCTTTATAGGCTTGTTGCACGTCTTTGGCAAATTCCTCACGAGTCGCATAAATGCCGTGATCCCATTGAATGGGATACATTAATTGGTTCGGACTCGGAATCGTAAATTTTGCCACCGCACGACCGCCCACAATGGCGTTAAATTTTTTGAAATGGGCTAAGAATGGGTGATTGACATTCCAAGACACTTTTCCACAACAGCGAGTATTATAAGGTCGCACCGCCACCCCTTTAAACGCATAGGCTTTTTCTGGCACATAGCCTTCAATGCCATTTAGATTTTCTAAGAAATCAATATGCCACCAAGAACGGTGATATTCACCGTCCGTGACCACTTGAATCCCTGCATCTAATTGAGCTTGCACTAATTTTTTTACTTCCTGTTCAACGATTTCATCACGCTGTTTAAGAGAAATTTTACCTGCTTTAAAATCGGCGTGAGCTTGTTTCCACGCATCTGAACGTAAATAAGATCCCACGGTATCGGCGTGCAATGGTAATGTTTTGTTTGTCATAATCTGTCCTGTGGTTAAATTAAAATCTATCATAGCTTAACGCTAAATCTCACTTTCCGCAATCGCACAGGCACAAGCATAAGCCGAACTCCACGCCCATTGGAAATTATAACCGCCGAGCCAGCCTGTTACGTCCAACACTTCGCCAATAAAATACAGCCCTTGCACATGATTTGCTTGCATGGTTTTAGAGGAAATAAATTGTGTGTCCACCCCACCTAACGTTACTTCTGCCGTACGATAACCCTCTGTGCCATTGGGTTGAAATTGCCATTGATGGATTAATTCGCTCAATACGTTAAAATCGACTTTGCTGAGTTGGGCAAGGGCTTTATTGCCGATAGCCAAGCGTTGATATTCAATCCATAAATCGATTAATCGCTTAGGCAATAGCTGACTTAAGGCTGTTTTTAATAGCATATTTGGCGAGGTTGCTTTGAGTTCCATAATAAAATCAACAATAGACTGATTTGGTAGTAAATCAATCTTGATGCTTGCATTCGGTTGCCAATAATTGGAAATCTGCAAAATAGCAGGTCCTGACAGTCCACGGTGAGTAAATAGCATATCGCCCCGAAACGCTTGATTGCCAACACTCACATTCACATCAAGCGAAATACCCGAAAGTGCGGTGAAAATTTTGTCATTTTCTAAATAAGTAAAGGGTACAAGGCTGGCTCTTGGCGGAATGACGGGAATGGCAAATTGTTCAGCAATTTTATAACCAAAAGGCGATGCCCCTAAGGCAGGCATGGAAAGCCCCCCTGTGGCAATCACTAAATTTTGGCACGTCCAATCAATACCGTTAGCTCGCACGTTAAAGCGAACGTTCGGATCATTTTCTATGGGTTCTACGCTATCAATTTGCTGGCGTAACTGGATATTCACTTTCGCCTTTTTGCAACGATCTTCGAGTAAATCTACAATATCTTGTGCCGAATTGTCGCAAAAAAGCTGACCATCGTTTTTTTCGTGATAGGCAATGCCACGTTCCACTACTAAAGCAATAAAATCCCATTGGGTAAATCTTGTCAAAGCAGATTTCACAAAATGAGGATTTTGCGACAAATAATGGCTCGGGCGAACGTCTAAATTCGTAAAATTACAAAAACCACCCCCCGACATCAAAATCTTGCGACCAATTTTTTTACCGCTGTCTAAAATCATCACATTTTGACCGCACTTTCCGATTAAACTGGCACAAAACAAACCAGCGGCACCTGCTCCGATGATGATGGTTTGGTGGTGGTTATTCATAACTATTTTTGACTCTTACACCCAAACTGGAATCTTGTCCACCGCTGATATTCTTCCCCCGCTTTCAGCATTCCGCCATATTGCCACCATTCTGGGTGATTTGGGGTATCTGGTAAGGCTTGGGTTTCAAGAGCAATTCCCGTGTAATCAGTATATTCACTACCAGAACGAGTCGGCGTGCCTTGGAGATAATTACCCGTGTAAACCTGTAATGCAGGTTGATTGGAGCTAACGGTTAAACATAAAGATCGATCAGGTGCAGTTAAAATAGCACAGGTTTTTTCTCGTTGTTGATCTAACAGAAAAGCGTGGTCATAACCTTTGGTGAGCTGTTGTTCAGCTTGTAAAAAATCCTGTTTAATAGCTTTTGCTTGGCGAAAATCAAAGCTGCTATTTTGGACGGATTTTAAGGGAGCATTGGGAATACCTTGGCTATCGACAGGTAAAAATTGTTCAGCATTTAGTTGTAAAAAATGCTCACGAATATCACTACCATTTTCAGCGTTATTCAAATTAAAATAAGCATGATTGGTTAAACTTAATGGTGTATCTCTATCCGAAACTGCTTTAAATTCAATGAGTAAAGCATTATCTTCGGTTAAGCGGTAAATAGTTTGCACCTTGACTTTGCCTAAAAAACCTTGCTCACCATCAGATGAAATTAACGAAAAAATCACAAAATTTTCACCGCACTTTTCGCCTGTTTGCTCGATTTTCCAACGTTGTTTATCAAAGCCAATTAAACCACCATGTAACTGGTGTTCATTTTGATTAGCGGTTAATTTGATGGTTTTACCTTGATATTCAAATTGACTATTGGCAATTCGGTTGGCATAACGCCCGATGGTTGCCCCTAAATAAACACCTTGTTTAGCATAATCTGCTAATTGACAACCCAATAACACTTCACGTTTTTCGTTTCCTACTGGCACGATACAAGACACCCAAGTTGCTCCCCAGTCAATAAATTGAACTTGCATTCCCTGCTGATTGGTTAGCGTTACTAATTGTAATGCTTGATTGTCGAGAGCAACCACATTTGTGGTTTGAACCGTTACGCACATACGTTTACTCCTTGTGATGCGGTACACACATAAAAATCTTCTTTAATACCCGTTTGTTTTTGATAATTATCGGCAATCAGTTGACGTACAGCATCCACTTTTTCCACGGGAGCCACTACTACAATACAACCACCAAAACCACCACCTGTCATTCTTGCCCCGCCACTGTTACCCACAGCAACTTGAGCTAATTCGACTAAATAATCAATTTCAGGCGTGGTGATCTCAAAATCATCACGCATGGAATCGTGAGATTGTACCATTAATTTGCCTAAGGTTGAAATATCCCCTTGATTTAGAGCTTGCACTGCATCTAGCACACGTTGATTTTCGGTGACAATATGTCTGGCACGTTTTGCCGTATCTTGATCAAAGGCGGTGAGTTCCGCTTCTCGTTGTTTAAACTGTTCAATCGACACATCTCGCAAGGCTTTCACCCCGAAAAATTCAGCGGCTCGTTCACATTGCTGACGGCGAGTATTGTATTCGCCCGTGACTAAATCATGTTTAACATGGGAATTCACGATCATCACCGCAATATTTTCTGGCACTGGTACGGAAACGGTTTCAAGACTACGGCAATCGATCATCAGTAAATGACCTTGTTCGCCTAAGGCTGAAATAAGCTGATCCATATTGCCACAATTTGCCCCGACAAATTTGTTTTCTGCCATTTGTCCGATTAACGCAATTTGGGTATTGGTTAAAGGTAAATCACCAAGCTGCTGACAGAACTTTCCAACAGCCACTTCTAATGCAGCAGAAGAACTTAGCCCCGCAGATAACGGCACATTACCCGTGATAACTAAATCAGCCCCTTGCTTGAAATCAGGGCAATGTTGCTGAATAAACTTCACCACACCACGTACATAACCCGTCCATTTTTTGTTAGCTACTGGGGTAATTTCGGTGGTTAATGAAAATTGATCGGTATCCTCTAAATCGGCGGCATAGACATTAAAAATATGATCATCACGTTTTGCTCCACTCACTGCCGTACCATAATTAATCGCACAAGGCATCACAAAACCATCGTTGTAATCGGTATGTTCGCCGATAATGTTCACTCGCCCTGGAGCATACACATTTAATTCGGAAGTGCGGTGAAATTTTTGCTCAAATAATTGTTTAGCTTGTTGTAAAGGGGTCATGTTATTTTCCTTCTTTATAATGTACTTCGCTTAATTCACGTAATCTTGTGGCGGCTTGTTCGGCGGTTAAATCCCGTTGGCTTTCGCCTAACATTTCGTAGCCCACCATAAATTTTCGCACTGTGGCAGAACGTAACAATGGCGGATAAAAATGGGCATGTAATTGCCAGTGATCGTTTGGTTCATCGTTAAATGGTGCAGCATGAAAACCCATTGAATAAGGGAATGACGTGTTAAATAGATTATCGTATCTGGTGGTTAGTTTTTTTAAGACTAAGGCTAAATCTTCCGCCTGTTCAGAGCTTAATTCCGTTAAGCGTTTAATTTGTGCTTTTTTCGGCATTAATAGGGTTTCAAAAGGCCATACCGCCCAATACGGCACCACGGCTAACCAATGTTCGGTTTCCACCACAATGCGTTCCTTTAATTGTAATTCACGTTGAGCATAGTCTAATAACATTGGTGAATGATGCTCAACAAAATAACGGCGTTGAGTTTGATCTTCTCGAGCGACTTCGTTCGGTAAAAAGCTATTTGCCCAAATTTGACCATGTGGGTGTGGGTTGGAACAGCCCATAGCAGCCCCTTTATTTTCGAAAATTTGTACCCATTGATATTTTTGCCCCAACTCGCTAAGTTGTTGTTGCCAAACCTTAATCACTTGGCTAATTTCTGCCACGCTTAATAATGGCAAAGTTTTACTATGATCAGGCGAAAAACAAATCACCCGACTTTCACCTTGAGCTTGAGCCGATTGAAATAGCGGATCGGTGGATTTTTCAGGGGCAGGCGTATCTTCTAGCAATGCCGAAAAATCATTTTTAAACACATAAGGCTGCTGATAATCTGGATTGAGTTCGCCTGTAATGCGTTTATTGCGTGGACAGAGATAACAATTTGGATCATGTCTTGGCTTTTGTTCTTCATTAACTTTTTCCTGTTGCCCTTGCCACGGACGTTTAGCACGGTGCGGTGAAACGAGTACCCATTGATCGGTGAGTGGATTGTAACGGCGATGTGGGTGTTCGGTAGGATCAAAGATAATACTCATACAATTTTCCTTCGATAAAATGAAAACGGTTACAAATAATGATGTATAAGATAGCAGATTTTTTGAAATAAACTGTGACCCAGATCATATTTTTGCAAAAATTTTGCAAAATTTGTTGTTTTTTTGGTTGAAATGGTAAAAATTAGTTGGTAACGATTTCATTATTTATTTTGTTAAATAACAGGAGAAGTCATGATCACTATTCGTGATGTTGCTAAACAAGCTGGCGTATCTGTCGCTACGGTTTCTCGAGTGTTAAATAACGCCTCTTGCAGTGAAACTGCTCGCCTTGCGGTAGAAAGTGCGGTGCAAAATTTGGGATATTCACCCAATGCCAATGCTCAGGCGTTGGCGTTACAAAATACCGATACTATTGGTGTGGTCGTCACTGATGTAACCGATCCGTTTTTTGCGATTTTAGTCAAAGCGGTGGATCAAGTTGCCTATGAATACGGTAAAACCATTTTAATCGGTATCGGTTATCATCATGCTGAAAAAGAACGTAATGCCATTGAAACCTTGCTACGTAAGCGTTGTAGCTGTCTTGTGGTACATTCTAAAGCATTGACCGATCAGGAATTAATTAATTATTTGGATCAAGTGGCGGGTATGGTGATTATTAACCGTAGCATTGCTGGCTATGAACATCGTTGTGTTAGTTTAGACAATCAACGTGGCACCTTTCTGGCAACAGAAATGCTAATCAAATTGGGGCATAAAAAAATTGGTTATATCGGTTCAAATCATCAAATTAATGATGAAGTAGAAAGAAAACAAGGATTTTTGACCGCACTTGCTCAGTACAATTTGCCAGCCATTGAAGATGCTTGTGTGCAAAATAGCCCTGATTTTGAGGGCGGTGAAGCCGCTATGGTGGATTTACTCAGTTATCATGCAGATTTAACCGCCGTGGTCGCTTACAATGACAGTATGGCAGCAGGGGCGTTATCGGTGTTAACCGAAAATAATATCAATGTGCCACGTCAATTTTCACTAATTGGCTTTGATGATATGCCAATTTCTCGCCATTTGGTGCCAAAACTTTCCACCATTCGCTACCCCATTGATTTAATGGCAAATTATGCGGCGAAATTAGCCTTAAGTTTAGTCAATGAACAAATAGAAACACCTATTCATACCCAGTTTAACCCGACTGTGGTTCGGCGATTTTCGACGGATAGTTGTTCGGTAGCAGCATAGTCGTTTCAAATTCAAGCAAAAAAGAATAGAAAAAAAAGCAAAAAAGAGATACACTCAATCTCAACTAATTGATCGGAGGAATTATGGAAACCACTTTAGCTTCTAATCTCTATACAGTCCCTAAACAAGAAAGTATCCTTTACTCTGAAGAAGAATTAGATGTACTGTACAAAATCAAAAATGGTTTAGTGAAAACTAAACCACACACCGAAGTAATGGAAAACTTGAGAAAGGCTTTAAACATCAATGAAGATTGATTATAACGTTGTTTGGCTTGAAGCAGCTGAAGAACGTTTATTAAAACAAGTAAACTATATTTTAAGTCAATCTCAGAATGAGATTATTGCTAAACGATTTTACATTGCAATCAAAAATGATGTAGAAAAATTATCTTATTGTGCTGATATTTATAAACGTCAACGAAACAAAAAAATTCCCATCTTTGACGGTAAATATATCATCAGATTTACCCTAGATGAAGAAAACGTGTATATTTTTGATTTTAAATCCGCTAAACAAAATTTTCATTAAGAATTTATCCTAACAGATGCGTCTTTTTGCATAAAACAAATCTTCTCTCTAAAAATCTTCTTGTAACCGCTTACACTTTTTTTCAATATTGTGAGAGAGATCACAGTATTTGATTTAAAAACGTTGTATCTTATGAATAATTACTCAATGTTGTGGTATTTCTTTTGAGTAATCTTATCATTTAGTTATCTAACGAGGACATTATTATGAAAAAAACTGTATTAAGTGCTGTCGCCTTATCTATCGGCTTAGGATTAGCTACCAGTGCTGCACAAGCAGCGGATCGTATTGGTGTAACTATTTACAAATATGACGACAATTTCATGGCATTAATGCGTCAAGAAATTACCAAAAATGCACAACCACTCAAAGACGTTGAGTTGTTAATGAATGACTCACAAAATGCTCAATCCATTCAAAACGACCAAGTTGATGTATTAATTTCTAAAGGTGTCAAAGTTTTAGCCATTAACCTTGTTGACCCATCTGCTGCACCAACGATTATCAAAAAAGCCAAAGGGGAAGATATTCCTGTGATCTTCTTTAACAAAGACCCAGGTCCACAAGCGATTGGCAGTTATGATAACGCTTACTATGTGGGTACTGATCCGAAAGAATCAGGCGAAATTCAAGCAGATTTAATTGCCAAACAATGGAAAGCCAATCCTGCCCTTGACTTAAACAAAGACGGCAAAATTCAATATGTATTATTGAAAGGGGAACCAGGACACCCTGATGCGGAAGCTCGTACTAAATATGTGGTAGAGCAATTAAACAAACAAGGTATTCAAACCGAACAATTATTCATTGATACAGGTATGTGGGATGCAGCACTGGCGAAAGATAAAACCGATGCGTGGCTTTCAAGTGGCAAATCAAATGAAATTGAAGTGATCATTTCTAACAATGACGGCATGGCAATGGGTGCGTTAGAAGCGGTGAAAGCACATGGTAAAAAATTACCTGTATTTGGGGTTGATGCTTTACCAGAAGTGTTGCAATTAATCAAAAAAGGTGAAGTGGCAGGAACTGTGTTAAACGATGGTGTCAATCAAGCCAAAGTATTAGTGCAATTAGCGGATAACCTTGCGAAAGGCAAAGCACCAACTGAAGGGGCTGATTTCAAACTTGAAAACCGTGTCGTACGTATTCCTTATGTCGGCGTTGACAAAGACAACCTAGATAAATTCTTAAAATAATTCTTTATTGTCTTATATTGAGGGCTTGTGATAGCAATCCATGTGAACTTTTCACAAGCCCTGTTATTCCTTTAATGATTTAATGTGAGGTGAGATATGGCGACACAAGAAGTGCTACTCACGATGACCAATGTTAGTAAATCTTTCCCTGGGGTAAAGGCGTTAGACGGTGCTAATCTGACGGTTAAATCCCACTCTGTCCATGCTTTAATGGGGGAAAATGGAGCGGGGAAATCTACCCTATTGAAATGTTTATTCGGTATCTATGCCAAAGATGAGGGTGAAATTCTATTCTTAGGCAAACCTGTAAATTTCAAAACCTCGAAAGAAGCCCTTGAAAATGGGATTTCGATGGTACATCAAGAATTAAATTTAGTGCGTCAACGTAGCGTTATGGATAACCTATGGCTAGGACGTTATCCGTTAAAAGGTATTTTTGTTGATCATGCCAAAATGTATAAAGATACCAAAGAAATTTTTGATGAACTTGATATTGATATTGATCCGAAAGAAAAGGTAGCAAATTTATCGGTTTCACAAATGCAGATGATCGAGATTGCTAAAGCATTCTCTTACAATGCCAAAATCGTGATTATGGACGAACCGACCTCTTCCCTTTCTGAAAAAGAAGTGGATCACCTGTTTAAAATTATTCAGAAATTAAAAGATCGTGGTTGTGGCATTATTTATATTTCGCACAAAATGGACGAAATTTTCAAGATTTGTGATGAAATTACGGTTTTACGTGACGGCAAATGGATTAATACCATACCCGTTAAAGGGGCGACTATGGACGGTGTGGTGGCGATGATGGTTGGGCGTGAATTAACCCAACGCTTTCCACCCAAAACCAATCAGCCGAAAGAAGTGATTTTGCAAGTAGAACATTTAACTGCCAAAAATCAACCCTCCATTCAAGATGTCAGCTTTGAATTGCGTAAAGGCGAAATTCTTGGCGTAGCAGGCTTAGTCGGGGCGAAACGAACGGATATTGTGGAAACCATTTTCGGCGTACGTGAGAAAAAAAGCGGTACGGTGAAACTCAATGGAAAAATTATGCAAAATCGCACCGCACTTGATGCGATTAACAATGGTTTTGCCCTCGTTACTGAAGAACGCCGCTCTACAGGGATTTATGCTAACCTGAGTATTGAGTTCAACTCTTTGATTTCTAATATGAAATCCTATATCAGCAAATGGGGCTTATTAAGCAATAAGAAAATGAGCAGTGATACCCAATGGGTGATTGATGCCATGAATGTGAAAACCCCATCGCACAAAACCAATATTGGTTCACTTTCTGGCGGTAATCAACAAAAGGTGGTTATTGGTCGTTGGTTACTCACTCAACCTGAAATTTTAATGCTTGATGAACCCACCCGTGGTATTGATGTGGGTGCAAAATACGAGATTTATCAACTCATTATGCAGCTTGCTCAAAAAGACAAAGGCATCATTATGATTTCCTCTGAAATGCCAGAATTGCTAGGGGTGACTGACCGTATTTTGGTGATGAGTAATGGCAAAGTGGCAGGTATTGTAGAAACAAGTAAAACATCGCAACAAGAAATCTTACAACTTGCGGCGAAATATTTATAACAGATGTAATAAAGGAAGATTGTTATGGTTATCAAAGACAATAAAACGTGGGATTTTTTTAAACAAAATGCCATTTACTTTGTATTATTAATTTTGCTTTTAGTGATTATTGCACAGGATCCGACTTTCTTGACGTTGCGAAATTTCAGTAACATTTTAACCCAATCCTCTGTACGGTTAATTATTGCACTGGGTATTGCTGGCTTGTTGGTGGTGCAAGGGACTGACTTATCCGCTGGTCGTCAAGTGGGTTTAGCTGCGGTGGTTTCTGCCACCATGCTACAAGGTATGGATAATCTTAATCGGGTTTTCCCTGATTTACCTGAAATGCCCATTATTGCGGTTGTTTTGCTGGTTTGTGCCATCGGTGCATTAATTGGTTTGTTGAACGGTTTCGTGATTGCGGTATTAAATGTAACGCCATTTATTGCCACCATGGGTACCATGATTATCGTCTATGGGATCAACTCGCTCTATTATGATGCGGTAGGTTCCTCACCGATTGCAGGCTTTACGGAAAGTTTCTCTGACTTCGCTCAAGGCTTTTTCCGACTTGGTTCGTTTAAACTATCTTATATTACGATTTATGCCATTGTTGCCACGATTATTATGTGGACACTTTGGAATAAAACCCGTTTTGGTAAAAACATCTTTGCAATTGGTGGTAACCCAGAAGCGGCAAAAGTATCAGGGGTCAATGTGGTGACAAATTTATTAGTGATCTATACCCTTGCAGGTGCATTCTACGCTTTCGGCGGTATGCTTGAAGCAGGTCGTATCGGTTCTGCGACTAACAACCTTGGTTTTATGTATGAAATGGACGCTATCGCGGCGTGCGTAGTCGGTGGTGTGTCATTCGCTGGTGGTGTGGGTACCATTATCGGTGTGGTGACGGGGGTATTAATCTTTACTGTCATTAACTATGGTTTAACCTACATCGGGGTCAATCCTTACTGGCAATACATTATCAAAGGTTCGATTATTATTTTAGCGGTGGCGATTGATAGTTTAAAATATGCAAAGAAAAAATAGCGAAAAAAACACCGCACTTCAATAATTCACACAAAAAAACCGAGTTTACGCTCGGTTTTTTATCTAATAACTCTCAATATCCAAGTTAATTATGTTGTTTTTAATAAAACAATAATGACAATTCATCATTTTATGCTATATTTTAGCCCTTAAACCATAAAAAATAACCAAAGGAAACAAAATATGTCTGAAAATAAAATGAACGAAAAGGCTTCTCAACCAGAAGCTGAAAAATCCACCTTGAAAAGTAAACTCAATGCCTTAGGACCAGGTATTCTGCTCGCATCCGCTGCTGTTGGTGGTTCACATATTGTCGCATCAACCCAAGCAGGAGCGATTTATGGCTGGCAATTAGCCATTATCGTTATTCTGGCTAACCTATTTAAATATCCCTTTTTCCGCTTTGGTGCCCAATATACCTTAGACTCGGGAAATTCCTTATTAGAGGGTTATTTAGAAAAAGGAAAACTCTATTTATGGGTATTCTTCTTACTTAATGTATTTGCGACCATTATTAATACCGCTGGTGTTGGTCTATTATGTGCTGCGATTTTAACTTTCGTATTGCCATTTCCAGTACCGCTCCCCACTTTAAGCCTTCTTGTTATCGGAGGCTGTACGGCAATTTTATTATTGGGTAAATATCGTATCTTAGATGGTTTGTCCAAACTGATTATGATTGCCCTCACCGTCACCACAGTTGCCGCTGTCGTGATTGCTTTTATGCGTAATGGTATTCAAGGTGTCGCACCGCAAGATTATGTTTCCCCGAATCCATGGAGCTTAACCGCATTAGGCTTTATTGTGGCATTAATGGGGTGGATGCCCGCACCGATTGAAATCTCTGCCGTAAACTCCATGTGGGTGGTGGCAAAACGCCGTTTTACTAAGGTGTCTTATCAAGATGGTATTTTTGATTTTAATGTGGGTTATATTGGCACCGCTATTTTAGCCCTTGTGTTCTTAGCCTTAGGTGCATTAGTCCAATTTGGTGCAGGTGACACCGTAGAAATGGTCAGCGGAAAATATATTGCACAATTAATCAATATGTATGCTTCCACCATTGGTGAATGGGCAAGAGGCTTAATTGCCTTTATTGCATTTATGTGTATGCTCGGTACCACACTTACCGTGCTTGACGGCTATTCTCGTGCCAATGTGGAAAGTTTCCGTCTTATTTTAGGTAAAAAAGAAAGTCGCCCAAGTATTTTAAATACGGCGATCTTTTTGGCTGCCCTTTCAGGATTAGCGGTTATTTTCTATTTTAACAACGCAGTCGGTCCAATGTTAAAATTTGCCATGATTGCCTCTTTTGTATCCACCCCAGTGTTTGCCTATTTAAATCTTTCCTTAGTATTAAAAGGGCAACATAAAGTCAGAGGTGGACTGTTCTGGTTATCTATCATCGGATTAATTTACTTAACGGGCTTTACCTTACTCTTTATTGCCAACCAATCTGGTTTATTTAGCTAGGGTAATTAGATAATAAAAAGTGCGGTGGAATTTATCAATGTTTTTAAAATCCCACCGCACTTTCTGGTTTAAATCTTTTTAGTCAGCCTAACCATTCCACCACACAGCCCCAGCAATCACCACAATAAACACCACCAACCAAAACAACTGTACTTTCACATTTTGGCGGTTTAATTGCTGATTATGTAATCGTCGTTGTTCCAGTTTTTGACGGTAAAGTTCTAAATCTTCCTCTTTAAAAGAAAAGCCACAATGGGGACAACTTTTAGCACTTTCACTGATTTTTCGCCGACATTCAGGACAACGTTGTAAAGCCATTATTTACGACCTTGTAAGGTTCTATAAGTTAACAAATAATAGGTTAATACCGCCACAATCACGCAAGCTGCCATGGAAAATAACATCGGTTTAGCACTTTCTAATTTCAATAAAGCCACTAAGGAACCGATTATCGCCCCTAAGCCAAAACGCACCGTCCCTGCAATGGAGTTTGCCGTGCCTGCCATGTTAGGAAATTTACCTAAAATAGATGCCATGGAATTAGATGAAATCAAGGCATTTTGCCCAACAAAAACTGCGACACCAATCGCCATTGACCAAAAACCAAGATCAAACACAGCCACTAAAATTAGCCACATACCTGCGATAAATTGTACCAGCAAGCCGCCTTGTAATAATTTCTCTGCACCCCATTTATGTACAAAACGTCCATTCAGAAAAGATCCGATCGTCATCACGCCAATATTTAGCATAAAGAAATAACCAAAGTTTTCCACCGACACACCGTATAAATCAATATAAACAATGGAGCCAAGGGTTAAGAACACAAACATACCACCAAAACCAAAGCCAGATGAAATCATATAACCCAACACTTCTTTTTGCTTCCAAATGGTAGCAAAATTACGTGCGATAATATTTAAACGTAATGGTACACGATTTTCTTTTTTGTGGGTTTCGGGTACCAGAAAAAACACCAGTAGCACACTTAAAAATCCAGCAAAAGCAATGATATAGAAAATCATACGCCAATTAAAATAGGTAACAATATAGCCCCCTAAAATCGGAGCAATTAAAGGTGCTACCATGACGATTAACATAATCATCGACATCATTTTCGACAAATCATTTTTATCAAACAGATCTCGCAATAACGCCCCGACTAACACCACGGGAGCCGCTCCGAAAAAGCCTTGTACAAAACGAAGTGCGGTGAAATGTTGTATAGAATCCACCGCAGTTAAGGCAAAGGCAGAAATCGCCCCGATAATAATGCCCACTAAAATACTCGGCTTACGTCCATAGCTATCCCCGATTGGTCCCCAAAATAACTGACCAATCGCCATGCCAAAAGTAAACAGGGTCAAGGTATAAGGCACTTGCTCGGCATCCACCTTTAGATCTTGGGCGATATTCAAAAACGCTGGTAAATACATATCAATACCCAAAGGTGGCAACATTGATAAAATACCCAAAGTTAAGGTAAAAAACACACTGGGTTTATATATTTTACTCATTTATCACTCCTGAAATTTCTTCCGCCGTTAAGGCACGATATTCACCCTCATCAAGGCTTTCATCTAATATCACATCGCCCACTCGCCAACGGTGTAAACCGACAACTTTATTACCTAACGCCGCAAACATCCGTTTCACCTGATGATAACGCCCTTCTGAAATGGTTAAATTTACGTTGTAATCGTCTAAAATTTCTAATTTCGCTGGTTTGGTCGGCTCTTTTTCACCACGCAATAAAATCCCTTGTTCACAGGCTTGCTGATAATTGGCTTCCACGGGATCCGCTAACGTCACTAAATAAGTTTTCTCACAATGATGTTTTGGCGAAGTAATCCGATGCGACCATTGCCCATCATCGGTCAACAGCACCAACCCCGTGGTATCCACATCCAACCGCCCTGCACTATGTAATTTACCCGCCAATGGATAATCAAAAAATTGATAAATGGTAGGATAGTCGCCATCATCATTAGAACAGACCACGCCTTGTGGTTTATGCAGCATAAAATACTGATTGCCCTCCAACCATTCAAGACGTTCGCCCTCAAACAAAATCTCATCTTGTGAAGACACTTTTCTCGCCCCACTTTTCTCAATTTCTCCGTTAATTTGCACCGCACTTTGTTTTAATGCTTTGCTGGCTTGCGAACGGGTTAAACCTGTTTGTTCGCTCAAGAATTTATCTAATCTCATAATGCTTCCATAATTTTTCTAATCGGGTCATTGTACTATTCTCAGTAGAAAAAGGCTAATAAGAAAAAGGGAAGAGACTTGTCATCCTTGCATTTTTACTTTTCTTTATCACTTTAATAAACTATAATGTCATTACATTTTTGTTATTACAGGAATCTAAAAATGGACAGTAGCATCACCATCCGAGTGGATCAATCCTTAAAAACCGCTGCACAACTTAATTTGCAAAAAATGGGGTTAGATCTTTCCAGTGCTATCCGTATGTTAATGCAACATTTAGCGGTAAAAGCCGAATTGCCTGCGGAACTCGCACAACCTAACAGTCAAACCTTACAAGCCATTTATGAATTAGAAAATAACATAAATTGCCAGAAATATCAGTCAGTTGAACAATTAAAACAAGATTTAGGTTGGTAATATGTTTCAACTTTTGGTGCATAATCAATTTAAAAAAGATGCAAAACGCTATCAATACGATAAAAAAGCTCAACAGGTCATCAGCACCGTTTTAGATTTATTAATCACAGGTGAGCCACTTCCCCCTGAGTATAAAGAACACCCTTTAATTGGCAATTATGTCGGTTATTTGGAATGTCACAGAAGACCCGATTTATTACTAATTTATCAACGAGATACAGAAAATAAGCTCATTAAATTATACCGTTTAGGATCACATTCTCAGCTTTTTAAATAGGAAATTTCAAAATGCAACAACCCAATAATCGTCAAGGATCGGATCGGATCGGATCGGATCGGATCGGATCGGCAAGATTTTGCTTTTAATCTAACCCGATTACAACAACTTAAATCACTTTTACCCGAAATTTTTTGCGAAAATGAGATTGACTTTGACAAGTTCAAAGCCCTTTTCTCCGAGCAAATTTCCACCACACCCGATCGCTATATGCTCAACTGGGCAGGCAAATCGGAAGCCTATCAAACTTTACAAACCCCAAGCCTAAAAACACTTACGCCTTGCCCGCAAGAAAGTGTGGATTTTGACCATTCCGACAATATTTTTATTGAAGGCGAAAATCTGGACGTGCTGAAAATCCTGCAAAAATCCTACTTTAACAGCGTAAAGATGATCTACATCGATCCGCCTTACAACACGGGCAATGATTTTGTCTATCACGATAATTTCGCCAGCCGTCTTGATGATTATCAGCAACAAAGCGGCGAGAAAGACGAAAATGGCTTGCTGAAAAAAGCCTTTGTGCGTAACAGCAAGGAAAACGGGCATTATCACAGCAACTGGCTGAATATGATGTTGCCCCGTTTGCATTTGGCGAAAAATTTGCTGAAAGATGACGGCGTGATTTTTATTTCCATTGATGATAATGAACAGGCTCAACTGAAATTACTTTGTGATGAAGTGTTTGGGGAAGAGAATTTTGTTGAAAAATTCTCTTGGGTAAAAACATCAACACCACCTAGTTTATCTACTAAATCAAGAAAAACCAACGAATTTATATTTTGCTATGAAAAAAACAGAAATCCTACCAAATATAATGGTGAAAATTTATCTGGTGGAGACCAACCTTTACTTAACTCAGGAAACAGTCAAAGAGAACTTATTTTCCCGAAAGAGATAGTTCGTTTTAACAGTGATAAATTTCCTAATGGGAAATACTCACCTTATTTATTAGATAAAGTTGAATTATTAGATGAAATCTATATTGAAAATGGTTTTTCTGATCGTGATTTCAGATTAAAAGGAGAATTTAAATGGACTCAAGATTTTTTAAATAATGAAATCAAAAACGGAACAACATTTATTATAAAAACAGAGCAACTATCTATCCGTTTTATACGAGATGAAAGCGGTTATAAGAGACCAACCAATTTTATAAAAGAAAAATACATAACGCCTGTTATAGATAAAAAAGAACAAGGAGTTGGAACTAATGAAAGTGCATCTAGTGAGTTGGAAAAACTTTTAGGTGCAGAGGTTTTTGATTACCCTAAGCCAATTTCATTATTAAAGTATCTTATAAATTTTGTGGTAACAGATAATGATTTAGTCCTTGATTTCTTCGCAGGTTCTGCCACTACTGCTCACGCAGTGATGCAACTCAATTCCGAAGATAACGGTAACCGCCATTTTATTTGCGTACAACTGCCAGAAGAATTAAAAATAGAAAATGCAACATCTGCAAAAGCTAAAAAGATAATTGAAACCGCTATAAAATTTTGTAGAGAAAATAATTTACCAACAAATATCGCCGAAATCAGCAAAGAACGTATCCGTCGTGCGGGAAAACAAATTGCGGAAAATAACCCCGATAATCCATTGGATACAGGCTTTAAAGTCTTTAAACTGACCGACAGCCATTTTAAACAATGGCAATCACCAAATATGGAAAATTTAGCACAACAGTTAGAATTTTTTATTGACCCTGTGGCGGATTTCGCCGAACCGCAAGCAATGTTATATGAAATTTTATTACGCTTAGGCTTGAAATTAAGCGTAAAAGTGCGGTCAGAAAATCACGTTTTTTGGCTGGAAGATGAAAACGGCAAACGCTATGCCATTTTATTAAGCGAAGCCAACGAAGCCTTGTTTAATCAGATTATTGAGCAACAACCGCTGAAAGTGGTGATGTTAGATCGCCTGTTTAATGGCAATGATGCCTTAAAGAAAAATACCGAATTGCAATTTGCCGATCACCATATTCAATTTTTGGTGATTTAGGGGGCGATAATGGAAATTCAATTTGAAAACCTAAATTATCAATTGCAAGCCGTGCAAGCGGCGGTCAATTTATTTATCGGACAGCCCAATCAGCAGACCGAATTTTTGTTGCAAGAACAAAATGATGTGCGTTTTGTCGCCAATTTAGATCTGAAAATTGATGATGAACAGTTGCAACAAAATCTGCAAATACAACAAAATTCACAAAAAATTGACCGCACTTTATTAAGCGAACAAGGCAAACATTTCACCGTGGAAATGGAAACAGGCACAGGCAAAACCTATGTTTATTTACGCACCATTTTTGAATTAAATCGTCAATACGGTTGGCAAAAATTTGTGATTGTGGTGCCGAGTGTGGCAATTCGTGAAGGGGTGTTGCATACCTTGAAAATGACGCAATCTCATTTTGCCAATCTGTTTGATAAACCTGCGGTAAATCCGAAATTTGAATATAAAAGCAATCAGCTTTCACGCTTAAAAACCTTTGCCACCAGCAATCATATTGAAATCTTAGTGATCAATATTGATGCCTTTGCCAAAGACAGCAACGTAATTAATACCCTAAATGAAACTGGCGTTACCCCGATTAGCTATATTCAACAAACCAATCCCATTGTGATTGTTGACGAACCGCAAAATATGGAAACAGACATTCGCCGTAATGCCATTGAAAGCCTGAATCCGTTGTTTACTTTGCGTTATTCTGCTACGCATAAAAATGCTTATAACCCAATTTTCAGCCTAAATCCTGTGCAAGCCTATCAATTAGGTTTGGTCAAACAAATTGAAGTGGATAGCGTGCTGGCAGAAAATGATGTCAACGGTGCTTATTTAAATTTAACCGAAATTAAGGTTGCCAAACAAAGCTGGTCGGCGAAAATTGAATTATTGTTTAACGATAAAAAAGCGATGAAGAAAAAAGTCGTCACCGTTAAACCGAATCAAGATTTATTTGAACTATCGCAACAAAATGAAATGTATCGTGCTGGTTTTATTTTAAGCGGAATGGATTTTGATAACCAAATGGTGGAATTTGCCAACGGTCAGCAAATTTTTGTGGGAATAGATCATTCTGCATTAAAAGACGATATTCAAAAAATGCAAATCCGCCGTACTATTGATGAGCATTTGAAAAAAGAGCAAAAATTAAAACCACTTGGCATTAAAGTGCTGTCACTGTTTTTTATTGATAAAGTGGAAAATTACCGTAATAACGGCAAATTCTATCAATGGTTTGAGCAAATTTATCAAGAATTGGCGAAAGAATCCGCTCAAGGCGTGCATAACGGTTATTTTTCGCAAGATAAAAAAGGCGTGGCAAAAGACACCAACGGCACAACGCAGGCGGATTACGACACTTATGCCTTGATTATGCGGGATAAAGAAACGTTGTTATCGTTGGATAATCCGTTGCGTTTTATATTCTCCCATTCGGCGTTGCGTGAAGGCTGGGACAATCCGAATGTGTTTCAAATTTGTACCCTAAATGACACCGCATCGGAAATGAAAAAACGGCAGGAAATCGGGCGTGGCTTGCGTTTGCCTGTGAATCAACAAGGTGAACGAAACTATGAACGCAATCAGAATATTTTAACCGTGATTGCTAATGAAAGCTATGACAGTTTTGCGTCAAAATTACAACAGGAAATTGAGCAAGATTGCGGCGTGCAGTTTGATAAAAGCCAAATCAAAAAACGAGAAGATAAAAAAGCCGTTCGCTATCGCAAAGACTTCAGCCAACACCCTGAATTTCAAGCCATTTGGGAGCGGATTAAACAGCAAACCACTTATCGGGTAAATTTTGCACAAGCGGAATTGATTAAAAGTGCGGTGGAAAATATTCAAAAAATGGAAACGGTGCGTGCAACCCAAATTAAAAACCAAAGAAATCGCTTAAAGTTCGAACAACAAGGCATTACAGGAGAACTTAAAGGAAATAGTTCACCCATAAAAATTGAAACCCAATGGGCAATTCCTGATTTACTAGCGGAATTGCAAAAGAAAACAGGCTTAACGCGTTTAACCCTTTGTCAGATTTTGCAACAATCCGACCGTTTGCAAGAAGTACATCACAATCCGCAACGGTTTATTGATTTAACCGCTGAAAAAATCAATGAAGCATTGCAACAAATTATGGCAAACGGCGTGGAATATCACCGTATTAACGGTAAAACCTATGAAATGACGCTGTTTAAGGATTTTGAATTTTATCTGAATCAATATAGCTTTAAAGTGAGCGATACCGCTAAGACAATTTATGATGATTATATTGCCTTGGATTCGCAAACCGAATACCGCTTTGCTCAACATTGCGAAAGCAGCGATGATGTGCAGTTTTATTTTAAATTGCCCGAACGTTTTAAAATTCCAACGCCGTTAGGCAATTACAATCCTGACTGGGCGGTGGTGTTTAAAGGACAAAATAAAATTTATTTTGTGGCAGAAACGAAAAATACAGGCAAAGGGATTCAGGCTGGGGTGGATCGTTCAAAATTACGTTCTGAAGAAGATTTAAAAATCACTTACGCAGAACATAATTTTGCCGCATTGAAAGTGGATTATCCCGATTTAGAATATAAAGCGGTTGATAGCGTGGAAGAATTAGCCGCAAGCTACAACATTTCTTAAAAAATCACCGCACTTTTGCTATGGAATTGCTACGGATTCTCGCAAAACGACATTCGGCTCCAACATTAAAGTGCGGTAATTTTTATCCGCATTTTTTATCCGTTGCAACAGCGTATCCACCGCCATTTCTGCCAAGCGATTTTTTGGCTGATGAATGGTGGTGAGCGGTGGGCTAAGATATTGGGCAAGGGCGATATTATCATAACCAATAATAGACATATCCTGTGGCACAGATAACCCAGCTCTCCACAAGGCTTGATAAGCACCAAGAGCAATGGTATCACTACAACAAAACACCGCTGTTGGACGTTCGTTTTGGCTGAGTAACTGCTCCATTCCCCAAATCCCACCATTAAAATTAAAATGGCTTTCAATAATCCACTGCTCGTAAATCGGCAAATTATGCTCGCTTAACGCCTGTTTAAAGCCTTTTAAACGGTTTTGTGCCAACGGTTTTTTTAGGCTTCCTGTGATAATGCCAATTTTTTGATGATGATGTTCAATTAAGGTTTTTGTGGCAAGATAGCCACCAAGTTCAGAATTTTCAACGATTTTATCGGCACAAACTTCAGTTGGCCACCAGTCCATAATCACACAAGGCAAGGTTAAATTTAAGGGTTTGACTTGTTGGGTCTGAAAGTGGCTTTCGGTACACATTAACAACAGACCGTCCACTTGCTTTTGAATCAGTGTTTGGATATTTTTTTCTAGGCGTTGTTGATCATCATCGGTATTGCACAAAATAAGGTTATAATTCAATCGGTTACAATAACGCTCCACATTCGCCACCACTTCCGCAAAGAATGGGTTGTCACTGGTAGTGACTAACATCCCAATAGTACGAGTTTCTTTGATTTTAAGACTACGAGCAAGGGCTGACGGCGTATAATTCAGTTGGTTCACCACTGCCATCACCTTGACACGCATTTCTTCGCTGACATTAGGGGCGTTGTTAATGACTAATGATACAGTAGATGTGGAAACCTGCGCAATGCGGGCGATGTCTTTCATTGTTGCCATAATATTTAATCTTTTAGAATAGCTTCAACAATATCTTGCACTTCAGATAAGACATAATCTGGCACCGTTTCAACTTTCTTTGCTCCCCGGTTTCTAAAATCAATCACCCTAGCTTGATAAGCCACCACAACCCCTTGCGTTTTGCAACCTGTTCCACTTAGGGTAACCGCAAATCCATTTTCACGAGCAAGTTCAGCGTTTCCTTGTGTAATCGGTGCAATCATCATAAAGCCTAATTGATGAAAATCACTGCTACTCAACACCAATGCGGGGCGATATTCCCCTTGTATTTCTTTACCGATCACGGGATTTAAACACACCGTAATAATATCCCCACGCTTAAATAAACTCGCTCTTGGCATTTAAATCTCTCCCCCGATGGACTCCATTGAATCCCATTCTGCACAAACAGGTAAAGTGTCAAAAGCGGTCATCGCAATGCGTTCAGCTAGGGTTAATCTTTTTTGCTTAGATTTATTTGGTACCACAACTAATTTTATCGTTTGATCATCAATTTTCGCTAATTCAAGAAAATCCCCTGTTTCTAAATTCATCGTCTGGGTAAAATCTTTAGGCAGTCGAATGGCTTTACTATTTCCCCAGCTTTTCACTTGTAATCTCATCTTCATATCCTCTTATGTATCATTAAATGATATTTTACAACGATAAAGGAAAGATAAACAAGTCCTAAATCGATTTTAAAAAATCCAACGTTTCTGCTCTGGTTGGAATAGACGGCTGCGCCCCTTCTCTGGTAACACTAATCGCCGCTGCTGCGTGAGCAAAACGAATGGCATCTTGTAACGGTTTGCCGTCTAATAAGGCAATTAAAAATGCACCATTAAACGTATCCCCTGCAGCGGTGGTGTCAACGGCTTTTACTCTAAATCCTGCTACAATTTCTTGTTGTCCTTGGTGACTTACAAACACGCCCTTTGAACCCAACGTAATCAACACGGTTTCAATGCCTTTTTGATGAAAAATTTTGGCAGATTTCACCGCACTTTCAAGGTCGGTGACTTTCACCCCAGTCAGAATTTCTGCTTCAGTTTCGTTAGGCGTAATCATTGCAAGATTTGCCAATAATTCATCAGGCAATTTTTGTGCAGGAGCAGGGTTTAACACCACTTTTACGCCGTTATTTTTGGCGATTTGAGCGGCTTTGATCACGGCGGGCAATGGCGTTTCAAGTTGCATTAATAACATATCTGCTTGCTCAATTTGGCTGCGGCTTTGCTCGACAATATTTTCATCTAAACAACCGTTCGCTCCAGCAGAAATCACAATACTATTTTCGCCACTCGCTGCCACTTGAATCATCGCAATCCCTGTAGTTTGGTTGGTGATTTGATGAACAAATTGAGTGTTAATGCCGTCCTGCTCAAAGGCATTTTTCATTGTGCGACCAATGTCATCATCACCAATACAGCCGATAAAATTCACTTGGGTATTTTCATCACTTAACCTTGCTGCCGCCACCGCTTGATTCGCCCCTTTGCCACCATAGGCAATGTAGTAATGGTGTCCTGTGAGCGTTTCACCAGGTTTGGCGAAATGGGGAACGGAAATAACGTGATCGGCGTTGATGCTACCAAGAATGGTGAGTGTTTTTTTCATAAATAACCTTAAATGATAATATTATTTAATTTTTCTACGATATAGATCAGATCCTTGCATAATATGATCAAGCAATTCTTCCACCGCCCAATATTTTTCTTTAATATCTGCTGGAATCACTCGAGAGCCATAATGTTTGAATGTGCCAATTTTAACGTGCATTAATTTAGCAAAATTTGGATAACCAAAACTTTCAGCCGCCCCACAAATCGCAAGGAAATGGGCTAATTCCTGAATGATAGGATCTTGGCTTTCTTTATTTTTATACAAATAAGCATATAAATCAGGGTGAATATTATTAAATACCCCTGAAAATCCTTGAGAACCTGCTTTCATTGCCTCAAACGCAATAGCTGCATTGGCATTAATGATCTTCAAATTACTATTTTGGGTTAACTTAAGTCGGCGTTTAACGGTTGCTAAATCACAAGAAACATCTTTTAGCACCACTATATTATTAAAACCAGCAAAATATGTAATTTCTTCATCGGTTAATAAACGGCGATAAGGTACAGGACATTCGTATAATCCTAAAGTTATATCTTTTGGTAACGCAGATAATAATTTTTCAAAATTTGCTTTTAAAATCGCAGTTCCTTCATTATTTGGATCTAAACGATTAGTAATTAATATCACCGCATCCGCACCTGTATCATACATTGCCTGCAATTCTGCCACTTGTTCATCAAACGTTGCACCAGTATGCCCTGAAGTGACCACAGGAATACGACCTTTAGTTTGATCGATAACAGTTTGCGTTATTTTGATTTTTTCTTCCAGTGAAAGATAAAGGATTTCACTGGATTGACAAGTGGCAAATAATGTATCTGCTCCATTATCAATATACCAATCTGTCAGTTTTCTTAAGCCATCATAATCTACTTCATTGTTTGTAGTAAATGGGGTAAGCATAACAGGGATAATGCCTTGAATTTCCATAATTTTCTCCAAATTAATTATTTTTCACTAAAATTTTTCACAATGCCTTTAATTTGTAAAATCACCACTAATAAGAAACAGCAAGCTAAAACGGCTGAAACGGGTCTTTCTACAAAAGCAAGCAAACTACCATCTGATTTTGTTAAAGAAGATAATAAATTTCTCTCTAACATTGGTCCTAAAATCATACCTAAAATAATCGGTGAAATTGGATAATGATTTTTTTGTAAGAAATATCCAATAACGCCCATAAGCAACATAACGACTACGGCTTCAGGGGAATTATTAATTGCATAAGATCCTACAATGCTAAATATAATTACTATTGGATAAAGAATATCTTTATTGATTTGAATAATTTTCTTTAAGAAATTAACCACAATTAATGCCAAAGGAATTAATGCAATATTGGCAATGAAAAATAAAATAAACACCGCATATAATTTATCTGGTTGGAACAAAAATAATGATGGACCTGGTTGCATATCTTTCATATAAAGTACGCCGATAATAATCGCCGCTGCTGAGTCGCCAGGAATACCGAAAACTAATGACGGTATCCAACTACCAGCAAGACTCGCATTATTACTACTTGATGCGTCAATAATCGCATCTTGTGAACCTTTTCCGTATAACTCGGGCGTTTTTGATGTTTTTTTAGAAATAGCATAAGAAATCCATGCGGCAATATCCGCTCCCGCACCTGGTAATGCACCAATAGTCGTTCCAATGATACTACTGCGTAAAATACTCCATTTTCTCTGACTTAAGGGGTTGGCAAGTCCCTTAAATAGATTTAATGAGCTTTTATTATTTTCTAACTCAGAAATATCTACATTAGATGTTAATTTATATCTATTCGCATAATATTCAATGGCTCCTGAAATAGCAAATAAGCCTATCATTGCAGGAATAAAACTCACTCCCTCATATAATGACACTAGACCAAAAGTAAAACGTGCCTGCCCTGTAAATTCATCAAAACCAATGGTTGAGATCAATATACCAAATAACAACGTCAACAAACTTTTAGTGACAAATTTGCCAGCAATCAACGTTGCACAACTTAATCCTAATAATGACAACCAAGTGTATTCAAAGGAACTAAATTTCAAAGCGAATTTTGCTAAATAAGGGGCACTCACAGCCAAAATTATTGAACCAATCACACCACCAATTACCGAACTTAATAGACCAAGTCCTAAAACAAAATTCACTTTTCCTTGTTTAACTAAACGATAACTATCATCCACATAAGCGGCAGAAGCTGGTGTACCTGGTATTCTTAACAATGCCCCTGGAATATCACCAGCATAGATTGATGATGCTCCAACAGAAATCATTAAGGCTAAAGCTGGAATAGGATCCATAAAGAAAGTGAAAGGCACCATTAAAGCAACTGCCATTGTAGCCGTCAAACCAGGGATTGCTCCAACAAACAACCCAAATAGACCAGCACCTAAAATAGCTAAAATAGCATTGAGATCAATGTAAGAAAAAGCATTTATTAAAATATCCATAGCTACCTACTATTCAAATAACATTCCGCTAGGAAGTCCCACTAACAACACTTTTGCAAATAAGAAATAGATACCGATTGACAAAAGAAAGAGTAAACTGCCAATAAATAGCCTATTCTTTTCTAAAAATGGTTGTGTTAATACATTCAAAATTATTGCCACACTTAGAATAAAACCTACATATTCTGAAGAAAATAAGTAAAACAATACAATAACAGAAATAGCAAGAATCACTTTACCATCTTGTAACCAATCAAAACTCTGAAAAATATATTTATCTCGTAGTTTTACTTCCATAATAAAATCAATCAGACCAAAGAAAGAAACTAAAAACCCAATAATTGTTGGATAAAATGCTGCTCCATAATCAGAAAAATCACCATAAGTATAATAACTATATCCTGATATGATTAATCCAAAAATAAGCAATATAACAGGGGTAAGTAATCTAATCATATATTTCAATAGCCCCTAAAGGGGCTATTCTCCACATTATTCAGCAGACAATAATTCACCGAATTTTTTATCTTCATCTGCCATAAATTGCTCTAATTCAGCACCATATAACGCACTCGCTTCAAAGCCTTGTTTATTAGCAAATTTTTGCAATTCCCCTGAAGCATAAACTTTTTCCATAGCTTTAGTTAAGGCTTGTTTTACATCATCAGGTAATCCTTGTGGTGCTGTTAATACATTCCATCCATTTAAACTCCATTTATATGATGTTGCCTCTTGATATACAGGAATATCTGAATAAAGTTCACTTTTAGTCGGTGTCGTAATCGCTAAATGTCTTACCATTCCAGCATCGGTCATACTTTGAGCTTCACCTGGTGATGAAGTAACAAAATCAATACCACCAGAAACAAGTTCTTGTAACGCAGCACTCGCCCCTTGTGATGGTACAAATTTCACTGCATCCGTTGGTAAATTAGCACTTCTTAATATGCCCAATAAATTTAAATGCCAAATGGAATTTAACCCACTACCCGATGCTTTTAATTTACCTGGGTTTTCTTTAATCGCTGTCAAGAGTTCATTAATATCTTTATATGGAGAATCTTTACCTACTTGCACACCACCAGGCACAACGCCCAAACGAACAATTGGTGTATAGTTTTTATAGTTTAAATCTGTCATTTTTTGATGATGCATTAATGCAATCTCAACTGTCACAACCCCTAAAGTATAGCCATCAGGTTTTGCTGTTTTAATGGCATTATGTCCGACAACGCCACTACCACCAGTACGATTAATAACATTAACATTAGTTTTTAATTCTTCCTGCAATCCTTTTGCAACAAGACGAGCAATAGTATCTGTATTACCACCAGCTGCCCAAGGAACAATGATTGTGATTGGTTTTTCAGGATAATTAGCGAAAGCACTTGCAGAAAACAGAACGGAAGTGGCTAAGACTATTTTGATTAGATTTTTACTCATTTTGTACGCTCCAATATGAGAGATTATGTGACACAAATTAAATCGAAACGTTTCGATTTAATTTAAAAAGACAATACAAGAAAACATCAACTAAAAAAAGCACTTTTTGTTGAATTTGTGAGCTGGATCACAAATTTTCTTTTTTACAATAAAAGCGTTGAATATTTCCCTTGTAAAATTTATCTAATAGATTAAAATATAGCAAATAGATAAATTACTTCTAAACCAAATGGAAAAACGAACGCCACATTGTAAACTTGAAAAAGTCAAAGAGCTTATTGCTCAAAGTAAATACACACAAACCCAGTCTGCTTTGGTTGGTGCGGCTCAAATGGGAATTGACCATAATACAATGATCGAGATTGTGAATGCGTTAACGCCTGCCGATTTTTATAAAAGTATGACGACCTATGCTAATCATACTATTTGGCAAGATGTTTATCGCCCCAATACGGAATATGGCAATATTTATCTCAAGTTAACTGTAATTGATGAAGTATTAATTGTTTCATTTAAGGAGCTATAAGGATGAAATGTATAGAATGTAACACAGGTGAGTATATTCAAGATGTACGTGATATGTCTTATACTTACAAAGGACAAAAAACCGTTATTCCTAGGGTTTCAGGTAAATATTGTAGTCATTGCGATTCAGTATTAGTTGACCCTATTGATGCTCAACGTGTTTCAGAAACGATGATTGAATTTAATAAACAGGTTAATGCGACATTAGCCGATCCGCTTTATATTCAACGTGTTCGTAAAAAATTAAAATTAGATCAACGACAAGCTGGTGCTATTTTTGGTGGTGGCGTAACTGCATTTTCTCGTTATGAAACAGGAAAAGCCACACCACCAGTAGCATTAATTAAATTATTAAAAATTTTGGATAAACATCCAGATTTATTGACAGAAATGGCTTAACTTCTATTTAGGTTAGGGGTATTCCCCTAGCCCAAATAACAAATTCTCCCCAAACTTTTCTATTACCTCATTTCCCCCCTAACAATTTATTGCAAAAATTTGCCTTATATCACATTTTTTTATTTGATTTTGTTTTATAATGGCAAAATTGTTTGTTTCATTAATCACAATAAAAAGGATCAAAACTATGTCAGATTTACGTCAAGCTGCTTTAGATTTTCACGAATTTCCAAAACCTGGAAAAATTGAAGTTACTCCAACCAAATCACTAGCCACTCAACGAGATTTAGCGCTTGCCTATTCGCCAGGGGTTGCCGAACCATGTTTAGATATTCAAGCAGATCCCGCTAAAGCCTATCGTTATACATCTAAAGGCAATTTAGTGGCAGTGATTTCTAACGGGTCTGCGGTGCTTGGGTTAGGTAATATCGGAGCATTGGCGGGTAAGCCTGTGATGGAAGGGAAAGGCGTGTTATTTAAAAAATTCGCTGGTGTAGATGTGTTTGATATTGAGATTGATGAAAAAGATCCCGATAAATTAGTAGAAATCATTGCTTCCCTTGAGCCAACTTTTGGGGGGATTAACCTTGAAGATATTAAAGCCCCTGAATGTTTCTATATAGAGCAAAAATTACGTGAACGTATGCACATTCCTGTCTTCCATGATGACCAACACGGTACAGCGATTATCAGCTCGGCGGCTGTGTTAAACGGTTTACGTATTGTGGGTAAAAAAATTGAAGACGTGCGTTTAGTCGCATCAGGTGCAGGTGCTGCCTCGATTGCGTGTTTGAATTTATTGGTTTCGCTTGGCATGAAACGGGAAAATATCGTGGTTTGCGACTCTAAAGGGGTAATCTACAAAAACCGTGATGACCGTATGGACGACACTAAAAAACTCTATGCCATTGATGATAACGGCACACGTTCATTAGGCGATGTGATTGAAAATGCCGATATTTTCTTAGGCTGTTCCGCCAAAGGCTTATTGACTGCTGAAATGGTAAAATCCATGGCAGCCAGTCCATTGATTTTGGCGTTAGCAAATCCTGATCCTGAAATCACTCCACCTGAAGCCAAAGCAGCTCGTGCCGATGCGATTGTATGTACTGGTCGTTCTGACTACCCTAACCAAGTCAACAATGTGCTTTGTTTCCCATTCATTTTCCGTGGTGCGTTAGATGTAAGTGCGACCACCATTAATGAAGAAATGAAAATGGCGGCAGTGCATGCTATTGCAGATCTTGCTCTTGCAGAACAAAATGAAGTCGTTACTTCGGCTTATGGTGGCAACGAAGTGTCTTTCGGTCCTGATTATATTATTCCAAAACCATTCGATCCACGCTTAATCGTGCGTATTGCTCCAGCGGTAGCGAAAGCGGCAATGGATAGCGGCGTGGCAACTCGTCCAATTACTGATTGGGACGCTTATTTGGAAACATTAACGCAATTCGTTTACAAAACCAATTTGTTTATGAAACCAGTGTTTGACCAAGCGAAAAAAGACAAAAAACGGGTCTTATTAGCAGACGGTGAAGAAACCAAAATTTTACACGCAGTACAAGAAATTTCTGGTCTTGGTATTGCTTACCCAGTGTTAGTGGGTCGTAATGAGGTTATTGAACAAAAAATCAAAAAACTAGGCTTAAAAATTGAAGCTGGTAAAGATTTTGATGTATTAAGCACCGATAACCCAGAAATTTTTGAGAAATGTTGGACACTATACCATAATAAAATGAAACGTAATGGCGTGACCAAAGCGATGGCACAACGTAGAATGATTAATAATTCAGCAGCTATCGGTTCCGCTTTACTGGAATTAGGTTATGCTGATGCCATGTTGTGCGGTTTAGTAGGAACTTATTCAGCCAGCCTTGGTTTATTAAAAGAAATCGTAGGCGTAAAAGAAGAAGTGAAAGTCCCAGCCACAGTGAATGGACTCGTTCTTTCTGACCGTAACTTATTCTTAGCCGATACTTTTGTCAACACCGATCCAAGTGCAGAAGAATTAGCAGAAATCACTTTAATGGCTGCCGAAGAAGTACGCCGTTTTGGTATTGAACCTCAGGTTGCGTTGATTTCTCATTCTAACTACGGCACATCTGATCACCCAAGTGCGGTGAAAATGCGTCAAGTTTTACAATTAGTGAAAGCTCAAGCCCCTGATTTAATCATTGATGGCGAAATGCACTGTGATGTGGCATTGACTGAAAGTTTACGTAATGAAATGATGCCAGATAGCCCATTAAAAGGTGCAGCTAATTTATTGATTATGCCAAATATGGAATCAGCTCGTATTAGCTTAAACTTGCTACAAGGTACACATACCCCGATTACTATTGGTCCAATTTTAATGGGTATCAAAAAACCAGCTCATATTTTAACCTCAAAATCCTCTGTTCGCCGTATTATTAATATGGTAGCAGTGGCTGCGGTGAAAGCACAATAATCGTATAAATATTCAAAAATGCCCTGTTTATTACAGGGCATTATTTTTGTTTAAGTGAATTAGTAATTCTTTCAGTTCAGCTTTATTTATAATTTTAATACCTTGTTTACTGACTTCATTTAAAGTCTGATCATAGTTATCTGCCATTTTTTCAATATCTTCTCGACTAGTTATTCTTGGAATAGTATGTTCTTGAGAGTGTTTTTCCGCATATCGACTGATATTCCGCTGAATACTTAATTCAACATCAATGGGTAATTTAACTACAACAACTTGATAACCATTTTCAATAAATGGTTTAATCAGGTCTTGAGCAGTTGCCACTTTTGAAAAAGTAGCTTCATAAATCACATTTAAATATTCTTCAATCGCTTTATTTCTTAATGCTTTTGCAAATTCAAAGGAATATTTACTCGTTCTTTTATAGGCTTCATCACGACCGTATTTCTCCTTAAATTGGTTTATTCTAGGGTGTAATTTACGATAATTATCAGGCTGTATTTTTAACGCATTAAATTCTATATCATCTATCATGGTAGATTTTCCACTTCCGCTAACCCCCGTTACAAATATAGCGATTGGATTATCTGATTTATGTAAGTTAAACGTTTTAATTGATTTATAAAAATTGTTATTCACACTATTTAAATCAAGTTTAGTTTTATCGCCCATATTAAAGCCCTTTTGCAATACGTAGCTTATCGTATTTATCACTTAGTTCGTAAATTTGTTCAATCATATCAACGGCTTTTTCTTGATTGGTTTTATATAGGGCTGAATAGGCTTTTTTTATGTCTAATAGACGTTTTTCATCTTTTGCCATTTCATCAGTTTGCCCTGCTTGCAATTCAATCATCAACATATCGGCTTTGGTATCAGCGACAACTTCAACCACAATATCGGTCAGAACAACGTAATCTTTTTTAAGGCTTTCAATCATCTGTGCTTTTCTTTCTTGAGTTAGCATAATAATTCTCCTTTAGTCAATTTATCTCTAAATTTATCACTAAAATTATTTAATGCAATAAGTTAATTGCGAAAAGTAAAAAAGCGGATTGCTCCGCTTTATAAAAGTTATTTTAATTATCTTAACTCACTTTTTTCATCGCCTCAGCAACAAATTCTGCCTCTAATCCCAGAATAACTTGTAAACCATTATCGCCCATTTTGACCAGACCTTTTGAGCCTAAGGCTTTGAGTTGGGATTCATTAATTTTACGCATATCTTGCACAGTTAAACGTAATCTTGTGGTGCAATAATCAATATTGCTAAGATTTTGTTTACCGCCTAATGCTTTTACAAATTGTACGGCTTGTTGCTCATAACTGGCATTATTTTGCTCAATATTTTCAACCACTTCATCATCTTCACGACCAGGGGTTTTCAAGTTGAACATTTTGATCACAGTACGGAATATCACATAGTAAATCGCAGCAAAGACCAAACCTTGAACAATCAGCATATACCAACTCACTGCCAATGGATTACGAGAAGAAAGCACCATATCCACTAACCCCGCACTAAATCCAAAACCAGCGATCCAGTGCATTGATGCGGCAATATAGACAGAAAGTGCGGTTAATAATGCGTGTACTAGATAAAGTACAGGTGCAACAAACATAAAAGCAAATTCGAGGGGTTCAGTAATACCAGTAAAGAACGAAGCTAGTGCCGCTGCAAACATAAGGGAAGCAATCTGTGCTTTTTTGGCAGGTTTGGCACTATGATAAATCGCTAATGCAGCGGCTGGTAAACCAAACATCATAACAGGGAAGAAACCTGCCTGATACATACCCGTTACACCAACCACGGCTTTACCATCAGCAAGAGATTGAGCACCACCTAAGAAATTTGGAATATCATTGATACCCGCCACATCAAACCAGAATACAGAGTTCAAGGCGTGATGTAAGCCAACAGGGATCAATAAACGGTTAAAGAAAGCATAAATACCTGCACCCGTTGCCCCTAAATCTTTAATCGATTCACCGAAAGATACCAAGCCACCAAAAATCACAGGCCAAACATAAAGTAACACAAAGGCAACAATAATCATCACCAAAGACACCACGATTGGCACTAAGCGTTTACCACTAAAGAAAGCCAAGGCTTTCGGCAATTCAACGGTATGGAAACGATTATATAACTCAGCAGAAATCACCCCGACTAAAATCCCAATAAATTGGTTATTAATTTTATTAAAGGCGGCTGGAACTTGATCGGCTGGAATACCTTGTAATTGAGCGACCGCTGCAGGGGAAAGCAATGTTGTTACCACTAAATAACCCACTAAACCTGACAGTGCGGCAGAACCGTGTTTATCTTTTGACATACCAAAAGCCACACCAATAGCAAATAGGAAAGGCATTTGATCGATAATTGCTCCACCCGATTTAATTAACAATGCTGCCAGTTGACTATTAGCTCCCCAACCATCTGGATCAAGCCAATACCCCACACCCATTAATAGTGCAGCGGCTGGTAAAGCTGCCACAGGCACCATTAATGCTCGCCCAATTTTTTGCAAATAATTGAGAATACTCATAATGATCTCCTTGAATTTTGAAAGTTTAATTTATTAATTTACGGCGAAAGAAATTTTACTTCAAAAATCATTTAAAAAATGTGATCTCCGTCATAAATTATAAAAATATTTTTTATTATAACCAATAGACTTTATGTCAGGTTTATCTATAATGAAATTGAGTCTGGAATTTTCCACCTTTTATGATTGAATATACGGGAAATTGCTATGCTGAAAATTACTAAGATCTTTAACAACAACGCTATCTTGGCGGAAAATGAACATGGCACAGAATTAGTTATTTTGGGCAAAGGCATTTCCTTTAACAAAAAAGTGGGAGATCTGGCTAATGAGCAAGCTATTGAGAAGACCTTTAGTTTAAATAAAAGTATTTTTGCGACTCATTTAACTGAAATTTTAAGTGAAATTCCACCACAATATTTTCGTTTAACCCATCGTATTATCAAGCACGCCAATCGTCTGTTAGGGACGGAATTGTCCAATAATATTTATGTGAGTTTAACCGATCATATTTATCATGCAGTAGAACGACTTCGTCATCAACAGCCAATCCAAAATGGCTTATCCTATGAAATTCAACGCCTCTATAAAAAGGAATTTGCCATTGGGCAGTATGCGGTGCAATTAATTAACCGTGAAATGAATGTGAAAATGACCGATGATGAAGCAGGATTTATCGCTTTACATATTTTTAACGCTCGTACAGACAGTGAAATGCCTGAAACCTATCGTACTATGCAAATCATTAAAGATATTTTAGCGATTGTCGGCTATCATTTTAATCTGGTATTAGATCCTAATGATTTTGATTGCGGACGATTTATCACCCATTTACAACATTTTTCGCAACGCTTATTCTCCAATCAGGAAATCCCCAATTTTGGTGATGATTTTCTCTATCAACAAACCCGAAAAGCCTATCCTGATGTGTATCAATGTGTGGAAAAAATTAATAAATACCTAATCAAAAATTTTGATAAAACCTTAAATCAAGATGAACAGTTATATTTGGCTATTCATATTCAACGTATTATTCGTAAATGAAATTGCTATCGCACAAAAGCAAAAAAGTGCGGTGTAAAAAATACTGATTTTTTTCACCGCACTTGAAAGGTTGTAAAGACCTAAAAATTAGCCTAAATCTTCCCCATTGCTGGCAATGACTTTTTTATACCAATAGAATGAATCTTTGCGAATACGCTCGCCCGTGCCGTTGCCGTCATCGTCAATATCCACATAAATAAAGCCGTAGCGTTTACTCATTTCGGAGGTTGACATACTGACTAAATCAATCGGTCCCCATTCTAAATAGCCCCAAAGATCCACACCGTCCGCAATGGCTTCTGCCATCTGTTCGATATGAGCTTTGAGATAGTCAATACGGTAGCTATCGTGAATTTTACCATTTTCAACTTTGTCATAAGCACCTAGCCCGTTTTCCACAATGAATAATGGTTTTTGGTAGCGGTCGTACATATCGTTTAAGGTAATCCGCAAACCTACTGGGTCAATTTGCCAACCCCAATCAGAGGCTTTTAAGTACGGATTTTTCACCCCGTGTAAAAGATTACCGCCAATATCACCATCTTCTTGCGGATGGGTCGTTACCGCTAAACTCATATAATAACTGAATGAAATATAGTCCACGGTATGCTGTTTCAAAATCTCATCATCACCCACTTCCTTACGAATTTGCACATTATTTTCCGCCCAATGACGTAACATATATTTCGGATATTCACCACGAGCATGAACATCGGTAAAGAATAAGTTTTGTTGATTGCCCCATTGTGCTTGGCGTTGATCAGCAGGATCGGCGGTTAACGCATAATGGTGTAAGCGTGCCAGCATACAACCGATTTTGGCATTTGGATCAATTTCACGCAAGGCTTTAGTGGCTAATGCACTTGCCAAAAATTGGTGATGCAACGCCTGATATTTAGCACTTTCCTGTTGATCGGCAGGTACCCGATCTAACACAACTCCAGCACCACAATAAGCACTGTGCATCGTCACCATATTGATCTCATTGAACGTCAGCCAATATTTCACTTTGCCTTTATAGCGGTTAAATACGGTTTTAGCATAACGCACAAAGTGTTCTATCACTTCTCGCCCCAGCCAGCCGTTATATTTTTGGGTTAAACCCAACGGCGTTTCATAGTGCGAAAGCGTAACCATGGGTTCAATGCCATGTTTGTGCATTTCATCAAACATATCATCATAATATTTCAATCCTGCTTCATTTGGTTGCTCATCATAACCGTTCGGGAAAATTCTCGCCCAATGAATAGAAATACGAAAACATTTAAACCCCATTTCACCGAACAAGGCAATATCATCTTTATATTTATGATAAAAATCAATCCCGTGACGTTTAGGAAAACGCCCCTCAAATTTGCCCGATAAAATCTCATCAATGCGTTCGGAAGATACATCAATGGCTGCCGATTTTAGCCCGCGGATTTCTTTTGGCACATAAGCCACCATATCCGAACCCGCTAAACCTTTGCCATCTTCGTCCCAACCGCCCTCAATTTGATTGGCTGCGGTAGCACCGCCCCATAAAAAATCCTTTGGAAATTTACTCATTATATTGTCCTCTGTTGATAAAATTTAATTGAAACTGTAGCCATAAGGATAAAGCGGATTTTCGCTATCATCTGGCAAAGCAGGATGTTGTTTTTCCACTGCCTGCATTGAACGTGGCAATTCAAACGGCAATTTGCCTTGAGCTTTAGCTTTGCCTGTGACAACATCAAATAAAGCATTGTCATCCGCTCCGAAATTAACCATCAGTACAGCAGCTTTATCCTTAATATTGGTTAAAATTGCTGGTCTGTCCATATACACCGAAACAATGGTCGGTACATGAGCTTTGGCAAGACTTTGCACTACTTGATAATCTTTATCGGAAGCTAAGAAATTAAGCCGTCCCTCATGTTGCAAACTACCGAAATAAAATTCACTATGCGGATATTCAAACGGCGTTTCAAGTCGAACAATGGCAAAATCTGCCTGCGAAAGTTTTTTCACTACGGTAAAGCCATATTGTTTGGCAACCGTTGCATCCACATTATGTAAATAGACTTTTTTGCCACTTTGCACAGGCATTAAGCCATTATTTTCCAATAATACTTGGGCTTGTTGTTGAGCCTGATGAGCCAAGGCTTTAGTTTCGGCATTATTAAACACCGTTGCCGTTGCTGTAACATCAACATAAGGATTTTCAAATAAGCCTAGTGCAAATTTTTGCTCAAGAATCCGCTGTACCGATTGAGCAAGGCGTTGTTCAGAAATCTCACCATTTTTCACCGCACTTTGTAACGGTTCAACGTTATCCGTGCCACCGAATTGATCCAATCCTGCATTGAGTGCTTTCACATAGCGTTGTTGCACGGTTAAATTCTCCACGCCCCAAGGCATTGCCACTTGCTTTAAGGTTTGCGGATTAGCCTTAGTCGGGTTGGTACATTGACTGGTACAATCACGAGTAATGCCCCAATCGGACAAAATAATGCCTTTAAAGCCTTTTTCATTACGTAACAAATCAGTGAGTAATTGTTTGCTATAACCCGCCCCCACTTTTTCCAACGGTTGACCATTGACTGTTGCACCATTCAAAATCGGATAGGTTGGCATTACGCCAGCGGTACTGGCAGTAAATGCTCCGTCAAAGGCTTTGACATGCAAAGCGAAACTGTCTGCCGTATGTTGGGCGTTACGTCCGTAATAATTATGTCCGTCATAACCGTTCGGCTCGGCTCCATAGCCCACCCAGTGTTTCACAATGGTTGCCACACTTTGTGGATTTACCCCCTGATTGCCTTGTTGAAAGCCTTCGATATATGCCCCTACCTGTTGACTCACTACGTCAGGATTAGAACCAAAAGTAGAAGTCACTCTCGACCAACGGGGTTCAGTCGCAAGATCTGCTTGTGGTGAAAGAGCCACTTGAATCCCTACCGCACGATATTCTTTGCCAGCAATTTGCCCGAATTGTTTCGTCAACTGCGGATCATTTAAGGCGGCAAAACCTAAGGTTTCTGGCCATTTGGAAAAACCCTCGTTAACTGGTGTACCTGCTACACGCAAGAAATGGTGACGCGGATCGGAACTGACCGAAAGCGGAATCGCAAATTCAGTTTGCTCCGCTACTTGTTGAGCCAGATTATTTTGTTCAGCGAAGTTGGCTGGCGTAGTGGCAAGACGGGTGATTAAATGATTAACATGTTTAGTTTGCACCAAATTTTTTAGCTCAACTAAATCATATTCAGTGCTAGAATCCTTTTTATTTGGCAAAGTAGAATGAAACATCAATCCCACTTTCTGCTCAATGGAAAGACGAGCAGTTAAATCTTTGGCTCGTTGCTCAGGGCTATTTCGCCAGTCTTCAAAAGGTTCTAATTTACCGTTTCGGTTGAAATCTTTAAAACGTAAGCCGTTTAGCTCAAGAATGGGTAAATTTTTCGCCCCTAACTCTGGTTGTTGTACAGATTGACTGGCACAAGCAGCAAGCACTAAGGTTGCTACAGGTAATAATTTGAAGATAGTTTTCATGCTTTTCTCCTTATTTTCGTTGATCATTCAACCAAGTAAATAAATTGGAATAGCTTTTTCCATTAAATTTAGCTTGGAAGTTACCGCCAAAGTTGGCGTTACTTGGTTCAAAGCCATAATTTGGTGCCGTTGCCAGTAAAATCTTAGCAGGGTTTTGTACACCACGCACTTGATCATTTAGCACATAAATCCACGAAAAATGCCCAGAATATCGCGTATTTGGAGTATCTGTACCTTGCACCGTTTCAAAATAGGAATACCACACATTTTTTGCACCTGCTTTGAGTAAGGCTTGATAGGTCGGTTGCGAATATTTGTGCGGATTCACTACAGGATCATCGTTTGATGCCACAAACCAAATGGGAATATGCTTAATTTTATTGGCTTTTGCTGTGCTAAACCAACGGCTATCGGTTGTTACAAAGGCTTCCGTACCCGTGCCTTGTTGGGTGACATATTGCCCTTGATTATCTTTTTTATGTTGGAAATAAGAGTAAGCCTCACAAATTGGATAAGCCGCAGCAAAATAGTTCGAATAATTAACCAGCATATTCACCGTCATATAGCCACCATTGGAATCACCGCCTAAATAAATACGGCGACTATCTACATCAGGATTAGATTTCACATAGGCTTTAATCGTATCCATTAAAATTTGCGTATAACGAGATGGGTTTGCTCCACCGCCATTTTTGCCGTCACCCTCATCCATCCAATAGGTTGGCGTTTGCACGACCAACACATAAGCACCAGTTTGTTTACCTGCGTGGAAATAATGCTGAATCGGTGATTTGGCTAGGGCTGAGGCTTCATTACCCAGAATCGCAATATCGGGATCGGTGCCACCCTCGCCTTGTCCGTGCAACCAAATAATCAATGGATTTTTTTCACCTTGTTTTAAATTCTCAGGTTCAAAAGCGGCGGTTTGTAAGGTTAATTTTTCAATTTTCCGATTGTATGGATTTCGATAACTGCCCGAAAATGCACTACGCACGTTAAACAATGTGGTGTCTGGCACAAGGCGGTTGTTGATTGCATCTTGATCGAGGTTTAAAGAATAATTTTTACCATTAATCGTCAATGATTGAATAGCGGTTTGAACCCGATACTCTGTCGCCCATTCATTCATAAATTTTTGTGCATTATAAACAAACGGCGATGCCACATAGCTATGGTCTTGATAAGGCACGCTGAGTTCCAACGTGATGAACCTTGATTTAGCTTGCGGATTACCTTGAGCATCTGAAATATAAGCATTTTTCAGCTCACGTTGCACGCCCGCGGTAGTAATGCTGATATTCTGATTGTCAAAACTCGTTACTTCATCGTTTAATGCAATAATCACTTTCGGCACATTCGGTCCGCCCTCTTGCCCTTGCACCAAAATTGTCGTTTTAGCCTGTTGAGAATAAGACGGATTGACTGCTTGGCATCCGCTTAACAAAATGGTAGCAGCGAAAGTCAACATAAATAATTTTTTCATCGTAATATCTCCTCAAAAGTGCGGTGGTTTTTAGCAAAATTTTTCATTTTTTACACCGCACTTTCTAAATTTAAACTATATTCTCTACGCTTAAATGGAGAGAAAAGCCGTTATGCCGTGGTGGTTTGTAATACTTTTATTAACGGTTCATTTTGTGCAATGTGTGGTTCGGCGGTAACAATCACATCAAGATAACGCTCGCTATTGGCAATAATGACAGGGGTCATGACTGAATAGCCTGCTTGAGTAATTGCCTCAATATCAAATCTACCTAACAACTGCCCAGCAGAAATATGCTCACCGTCTGTTACCAAGGTTTTAAAATGCTTGCCACCTAGTTTTACGGTATCTATACCAATATGAATCAGAATTTCCAAGCCATCATCGGACACAATGTTGTAGGCGTGTTTAGTCGGGAAAATTGAGCTAACGATGCCGTTAACGGGTGAAATCAATTCGCCTTTAGTCGGCAAAATCGCAACTCCTTTGCCAAGTGCTTCGGAGGAAAACATTGGATCTTCAATGCTAGATAATTTATGCACTTCTCCCTCTAATGGGCTGATTAAACTGAATTTTTCTAATGGAATAGTGTGAACGACTGTATTTTCCGATGTGGTAGTCGGCTCTACATTATTAGCCGATTTTGGCAACATATCATCGTTATAGCCGAAAAGATAAGTTAATATACAGCCCACGAGAAAGGCTGTGGCTAAACCGAACGAATAGAATAGCAAAGAACTTTCTGGACCGATTAACACAGGATAAAGCAATAATCCGCTGAAACCAAAGGCAAACATTTTCACCGTACTCAATGCCATCACTGCACCGCCAATCGCACCGCCGACAACGCCATAAATAAAGGGCTTTTTGAAACGTAAAGTAATCCCGTAAATTAATGGCTCGGTAATCCCCAAAACGCCAGAAAAAGCGGTTGAACCAGCAAGGGATTTAATCTCTTTGTTGCGTGATTTTAAAAATACCGCAAAAGTCGCCCCTGCTTGCCCAAGTACAGCAGCACCCGTTAATGGTGCAATGACATCAAAACCAATCACTGCCATATTGTTAATCATAATCGGCACCACACTCCAGTGAATGCCAAAAATCACCAACACTTGCCAAATACCGCCCACAAATAAACCCGTTAGCACTGGGCTAACTTCCATCATCCAAGACAGTGCAGATGCCAAAGCATGTCCGATGCCTGAACCGATAGGACCAATAATTAATAAGGTTAATGGCACAACCACAGCCAAGGTACAGGCTGGAGCAAAGAAATTCCGCACGGATTCGTGCCAGATTTTTTCAAAAAAGCGTTGTACATAAGATTGAGCCCACACCGCCAGTAAAATTGGGATAACGCTGTAAGTGTAGGTCATTACTGCTACATCAAAACCAAATAAAACCAAGTCTTTACCATTGCTGGCTATTTCTACCAAAGAGGGATAAAGCAAGGCAGTGGCGACACCTACCGCAATATAAGGGCTGGTTTTTAATTTTTGTGAGCTTGAAAAAGCTAAAAAGACGGGTAAGAAATAAAAGGTTGCACTAGCAGTGGCATCTAACACCAAATAAGTACCCGATTGAGGATCTATCCAACCTGCTACAGAAAGAATAGCCAATACGCCTTTTAGAATACCCGAGCCAGCCATGACCCCAATCATCGGCGTAAATGAACCTGCTAAGAAATCAATAGCCCGATTAATCACGCTGGCTTTCGGTAAATCTTTCGTATCACCTGCTTCAATATTGGCAATATTCATAATTTCCGCATAGACTTTTGGTACATTATTACCAATCACCACCTGAAATTGTCCGCCGCTTTCTACCACGCTAATCACTCCAGCGGTCTGACTAAGTGCATCTTTATTCGCTTTGGTACGGTCTTTTAACACGAAACGTAATCGTGTCGCACAATGTACCAAGGAATGTACATTTTGTTCACCGCCTACCTGTTGTATGATCTCTCGAGCAAGTTTACCGAAATCTTTAGCCATAATGCGTTCCTCTTAATGTGTTTAATTTTGAGGTAATAAAAAAGCCTAAGCAAAATAACGCTCAAACGAGTTGTTATTTTGCTTAGGCTTGCCGAATTAACGTAACACCCTAAGTGTTGGCTTGAGTATAATCAGAAACGAGATATTTTGTAAAACATTAATTTATAAAATTGTGACATTGATCACAAATTCTAGGAAAATTTCTGCAAAAGTGCGGTGATTTTTATTTAAAAAATCTCACAAACTTATCCAAATTACTCAAATAATTCTGAATTAGGCGTTTCATTTAATTTTTTTGCATTAACATTATCCTTAGCAATGTTCAGCATTTGGTTAGCTGGATCATCATCAACAAGATGATATTCCATATTGCCACTGTTCACTTCTTCCATAGCTTCTAAGGTTTCGGCATTGGGTTTCAAGTAACTTAAATTAGACATAGAATTACTCTCCTATTAAGTTGATAATGTATTTCACTATAACACCCAAAATATTGTAATGTAATGAAATACAAATTCTGTTTTATCTGATCGTGCCGCAAAACACTGTCCTTTAGGGCAATGATATAAGGCACGATTAGATAATAAAAATATAGGTACTGAAAATCACATAATAATTGGGAAAATAAGTTTCCCAAAACCTATGATGTTTTGGGAAACGGGAGTGGATGTTAATTATAGTATTTAGGTTCTGAATTAAGTGAATGTCCAACTTCTTCGTTTAAATTAAGGATTTGGTGGAAAGTATCAAGAAGCTGTTGTTTACTATTTGCTTGATAGTAATAGTCACCAACACACTTACGCCATGCTTTTTTTGTATCTTCTTTCAGTTCATAACCAAAAGCGACAAAAGCAATCCTAGTGGGACGTGTTGTATAATTAGGATCCTGCAAAGAATCTATCTTACTTTTGATTTTACTACAAAGTTCTGTTTTAATCAGATCTGTTGTCACTGTTATATCAGTATGAATCTGATCTCGTCCATCAGATAATACCAAAATGATACGCTGTGTATTCGTTTTTAATACTGATGGCTGTGCCTTAGAATCTGTATTTTTCAACATTAAATAATTCGCCCCAATCAATAAGCCCGAGCTACTTAATGTACTACCAGAGGCTTTCAATGCACTAAATTGAGTACTTAAACTATCATGCTGATTCTGACCAAACCAATTATTTGATGTTGTCATGATTGAAGCATTTTCATGTAAACACAAACTATACGACTTAGCAAAAGAAAAAGGATACTCAATGTCCTCCCCTTTAAAATTCTCAATTTGATTAACAGTCTTCTCTAAGTCCACATGCTCGTTAAAATACGGATAAGCTAAATCTCTTTTACCATGTGTTGCAAGAAGATCTTTCGCTGTATTAAGATTACTCTCACTATCAAAAAAGAAAGGAATATAACATTTCTTTGCATCTCTCCTTTGCTGAGCACCAAATGCAAATGAAACAAAACCTATGCGATTAAAGGGACTAATATTACGGTTTTCTTGTTTAGCTTTTTTAGAATCTAATAAATCTGCACTAACAGACTCTACAACCTCTTTAAGAACTTTTACTTTAGGCTGAGAACGTCCATATTGATCTTTAACTTCTTTTTGATTTTTATCCAGAAGAGGATCGTTCATAGAACCACTAAAGTCACTAACCAACATCAAATCCAATGGTATAACTTCATCCTGATTTTTCTGTGCATAAACTGAACCAGAAGAGATTTTTTCTGTTTTGTCAAAAGACAACGCTTGATCTTTTAAATAAAGCCAAGACGGGCGATCAAAATTACCGCTTACTTCACAAGCTACAGTTTTAGGAATACCATTAGCATTACTATCAACTAGATGACAATCAGATTTGTATTCATCTGTAATATCTTTATTATTATCTTGAGGATTAGAACGATAAGTATTACCTAAATAATAGCTTTGAACAATTCCCCTAATTAATTCTTGATTGCGTTGTTTTTGTTGCTGATCCAAATTTAATGTTTCATTCGAATCATTACTTTTTTGACGTGTAACATCATCATGCTTTTGATTTTGTCTATAAGCATTATTCTCTGCCACCAAAGCCAAACTCGCTTGTTCCATACCTTGTACAAAACGAGCTTTATCTAATAACAGCCCTGATCCATCTACTGCAAAGGCAATTAAACCCACCAATACAACAGAAAGTAATCCCATCATAACGCTATAAACCCCACTTTCATTTTTATAAAAATGAAGTGTGGCTTTATAACTATTTTTGGCAATATAAACTATGTTTTTCACATTAAAATCTCTTCTATAATATTAACGGGATACAGCTAAAGAGGTAGAACGTAGCATTCCGTTTGATTTAGCACTATCACCTGCGACTAAGGCTCTAAATAAGCCACTGCCAGTTTCCATACAAACGGTAACTTGATAAAGTGGAATTTTCCGCTGATTACCATTATTATCAATACGCTCTGAACGTGGTGATAAATTTGCACGCTGATCTAATGTTGTGCTTGGTTTGCACTTGCTAGTATCACCTAATGTTGTAAGTGTACTTGATGTTGCTCCTGTAAAAGTCAACTGCTCCAAAACAATCATCACATCATTGTAATCATGCTTTTCTCCATACAGAATTCGTGATGCTAGTTTCTTAAAGATAGTCAAATCGTCCTTATCTATTTCTTCTTCATTCTCTGAAAAAGTTTCACTGCCATTATATAGTTGATTACGTTCACGCAATATATTAACTAATGAATAAGAGGCATTATCTAGTTTTCCTAAAGTCGAACGCACAAACACTAAATCTGCCATAAAAGCAAAAATAACCGCTAACACAATCATGATAAGAACAAACTCAATCGTAACCGAGCCTTTTTTATTGCTGGAAAAAGATTTAATTTGTGTATTGAAATTGCGATCTTTCATATTCTTGTACCATAACAATTTTTCTTTCTAATAAATTATTCGTCCAGCTTGTCGGTAAAAATGGCAAAGGTACGACTGGCTGATAACTATATTTTACGGTGTATAATGCCAAGGCAGCATTTCGCCCTGTTTGGGGAGTTGTCTGTCCATTTTGTCCACTATTTGAATCTTCTTCTTTAAATAAATTATCAATCGTTTTAAAATCAAACGCATTAATATACGTAACCTTGACCTTTAATTCATTCTTGGCTTCCCCTAAGAACGCAATCGTACCACTCCGTAAGCTATTGCGTTGCTCTATTAAGATTTTCTCAAACTGGGTTTTATAGTCACTATTGGCTGCCCGTTGGTTTTTAGCGATTCTGACACTTTCAGTAATCGCTAAATCCCAATAGGCGGAAATAATCGCCAAGCGGCATAATTCAAAAATGAGAAACACCACAAAAAAGAAGATACCAACGGTGAGAGAAAATTCGATAGTAGAAACCCCATTCGGGTTTACTAGCATTTTCTTCAAGTTCTTTATCATAAATTAACCTTTTTTATTATCCTGATTATTTATGTGCGGTGATTTTTTCTGCTTTTTTTAATGCGGATACAAGATCTTCTGGCGAGGTGCTTAAACGTTCTTTACGAATAATATCTAAGGCGTAATCAGTATCATTGTTTTTCACTAAAGCAAAAACTAGATTATGAATTAAGCGTTGATCTTTCACCCCATTTAAATATTGTGGTAGTAACAAATCTACCGCATTACGGTAGTCACCACTAATAATATTTAACATTGCCATATTATTAATCGCAGCCACATCGTTAAGGAAAAATTCTCTGGCTTTCACAAGATCATTTTGAGCTTCAGATAAACGTCCTAGATGTGCGAAAGCAATACCACGCAAATTATAGGCTTCAGCATTTCTCGGATCTCTTTGTAGCACAGCATCTGCGGCTGAAACTGCTTGAGCATATTGTTTCAACTGAATTAAGTTTTTAACTTGCAACACACTCGCTTGAACAGCTAACGGGCTTTGCAAATCCAATAATGGCGTTAAATATAACATAGAAGATTTATAATCTCCTTTGATATGATAACTATTGGCTAGTTTATAGCGAACATTCGGATCATCATTGGTTTTTAATGAATCACGATAAAGCGAAATCAAACCACCGTAATTTTTGGTGCTTTCATATAGCTTTTCTTTTGCTTCAAAATTCTCTGCAGTTGTTGGTTTATTGAAGTTTGCACAAGCAGTCAACGAAACAACGAAACCTAGAAGTAATACTTTTTTAATTAATTTAAAATACATTTGGAAATACCCTCATTGCACCCGGTGCTAAGATTAAAATAATAATTGGAAACATAATAAACAGAATTAAAGGAACACTCATTTTAGCGGCAAGCGTACCTAATTTTTCTTCTATTTCTAATAACTGTGTTTCTCGAATATCGGCAGATAACTGCGTTAAATGTGAATAAATAGAAGAACCAAAACTAAGACTTTGCTGTAATACAGTACAAAACATTCGAATTTCTCTGGTTGGCAAAGAAATTGCTAAATCTTGCAATGCTGCACTCAAGCCCGTAATTTCAGATTTCCGAATAATACGTAACATTACATAACTTAGATCAGAATTTAATACTTCGAAATCGTTTGCAACACGCTTTAATGCCGCATCAATACTGATCCCAGTTTGAATACAGACCGCCACAAGATCAACAAAGCCTGGTAAATCTACCATTATTTTCTTAATTTTTCTTTTTAATACAGTACTGGTTGTAATCCCTGGAACAAGAATAACAAAAACAAATATTACCGCACCAGCTAATAGCATAGAAATTGAATCAGCGTCCTGATTAAAAAGATAATAAATACAGAATAAAAATAAGGTTAATAAAATCTTAAGTTTTATATTTTTATCAAAAATACCTAACACTTTCAGCACTGGGTTATTATTGATTAATAATAACTCTAGTTCAAGTTGTTGTTTATTTTTACCCTGATTAATTTCTGTGTCATCTTTCTCTTTTGGTTTTTCGCCTGAAATATATTCTTTATTCCGATCTAATTTCTTTTTAGCCGAAAATGCAAAAAACAACAAAATCATTCCGAATAACGTTAATGTGAAATAGTATAGAAATACATTTAATGTCATGTTGACTTCCTCATTAACCACCAAATAATTGACATACCAAAAAGTTCACTACCTAGTACATAATAAAGAATAATACGTCCACTAGGATCATTAACTACATAGTCATAATTTTCTGGCATGGTGAATCTCATAAAGATAAAAAATAGCACTGGGAAAGCCGCTACAATCATGGCTGACATACGAGCTTCCGAGGTCATTGCTCTTTTTTTCTTTTCCATTTTTTTACTATCAGCGATCATTCGACCTAAGCGGAAAATAACTTCACGCATTTGTCCCCCTTTATCAAGGTTAATCCGAACAATCGTAATGAAAAAATAAAATTCTTTATAAGGATAACGGCTATAACTGTCATCAAACACCGAAGCTGCATCTTCACCAATGGCTAAACGTTTATGAATCGATTTAAATTCATCGCCTAATTGCCCTGGGATTTCTCTGCCACAATGCCCAAGTGCTTGTAATAAGCCTGCACCTGAGGAAGTGGCTGAGTTCAAGATTTGTATGACTTCAGGAAACTTATCTTCAAAAATTTTTCTATTATGACGTTGTCCTTTTTTCCACACAAACAACACCAACAGCACTAAGAAAAAGCCAGCGAAAACAAATCGATCCCATTTAATAAATTCATAATTCAAGTAATAACAAGTAAAAAAGATAGCCAAAGTAATCAGCACATTTCTACTTAAATTTTTACTATTACCCGAAACGAAATAATATTTCCATAATACAAATTTTGCTTTCAGGTCTGCAACAAAATTACTAAACGTCTTAAATGAAACATTACGTCTATTATTAATTTTCTTGCGAGTAGAAAAGAAAATCGTTGCAGTATAAATAAATAATAATACCCCGAAAGATACTACTAAGTAATATAGAAGAAGAGTACTCATTCAACCCCCTCAAAAATACTTGCCAACTCTGAACCTAAGTTAAAGATCTGTGCATTTTGTGCAACAATCGAACGTTTCAACAAGCCGTGACAAACAAATTCGCCGAGAATTTTACCATCTTTATCACGATGTTGGCTTGGCTCAAAGTTAAAAATATCCTGCAATACAATTTGCCCATTTTCCATGCCCATTATTTCGGTAATATTAATAATTTTTCTTGAACCATCATTTAAACGTGTGGCTTGAATAATAATATTAACCGCAGAAGCAATATTACGGCGAATTGCTTCGAGTGGCAGTGAAGCGTTTGACATCATCACCATACTTTCCAAACGAGCTAAAGCATCTCGCGGGCTATTGGCGTGCAGGGTTGACATAGAACCATCGTGTCCCGTATTCATTGCTTGTAGCATCTGAAAGGCTTCCCCACCACGACATTCCCCGACAATTATACGTTCTGGTCGCATACGTAAAGAGTTAATCACCAAATCTTGCATGGTTACTTCACCAGTATGCTCAACCCCCGCTAAACGTGTTTCTAGCCGAACAACGTGCGGTTGCTCCAAACGTAATTCAGCGGTATCTTCCAATGTAATTACCCGTTCTTGTGGCGAAATATAGTTAGATAAGGCATTCAACAAGGTTGTTTTACCTGAACCTGTACCACCTGAAACGATAATATTGACTCGAGATCTGGCAGCAATAATTAAAAAGTTCGCCATTTCACGTGACATTGAACCAAAATTCACTAATTCCTGTAGTGATTTTTTTGACTTACTAAATTTACGAATAGAAATAGAAGTACCATCTAACGCAATCGGCTGTACCACCACATTTAAACGGCTACCATCTGGTAAACGTGAGTCCACCAAAGGTGAAGAGTCATCAATACGGCGACCCACTCTTGCCACTAAACGTTTTGCAATATCCGTTAGCTGATTATTGTCGATAAAGGATTTATTAGTTTTTTCCAATAAACCCGCACGTTCTACCCAAACATCATCAGGACCATTAACTAAAATATCATTGACCGTATCATCAGCCATTAATTCTCGCATGGGTCCATAACCATCAATTTCATCAGCAATGACTTCCGCCATAAAACGGGCATCCGCAGAAGTAATATAAAGGTTATGATTCGCAGAAACTTGAGATACAACCTGAATTAGTTCATCAATAACTTCATTTCTTTCATCTTGTATCTGATCAAGTTTCTCAATATCTAAATTACTTAATAGCTCATTTCGAAAAAAGATTTGTTGTTCTTTAGTTAACATCTAAATTCACCTACTTATTTAAAGGCATCAAGTATAGAAGTCCATAAACTACTTTTCTTTTTATTACGGCGGAATGTGGTACGTGAAATCGTACCAAGCACTTTCATTGCTAAACTATTAATTTCAGTTTGACCCTCTTTTGGCAACTTCACTGATAAAACAGTGCGGCTTTCAGTTTGTTTCAAAAATGGAATTACCGCATCAACAGGGCAGCCTAATAAAGATTCAATATCAGTTCTTGCCATTAATTTGGAAGTTTCCAACGAACTATCTGAAATACAAATAAACGTACGAATTGCTTTGCCTGTCGTGCCAGAAATACGATCACATTGTTCTAAAAATTGTTTAGCCACACGTAATGAGCTAATACGGCGTTCAACCACCAATACAAAATTGTTACTATAATCAATGAAACTAGCAAATTGCTCAGGGTGTACATTGAAAATAGGTTGATCATAAATAATAAAATTGTATTTTTCGGTGAGTGCCACATCTAAATTTTGTGGTTCGCCTTTGAATAAATGCAAATTTGATTCATATTCCACAATATCTTGTACTTTTTTATCAAACAACAGATCCAAATCTTGTGATCCATTTGAACCCTGTGCTAATAAAATAGGAACTTTTTTATTTGCCGCAATATTACTGGCAATATGCGAACTAATAAAACTTGCACCAATTCCGCCTTTACAACCTAACACACAGACTTTAATGGTATTTCTAACTTGTGGAATACTTACCCCAGCAGAAATAATTCTCTCTGCCATTTGGATTAATTGAGAATCACTATTGAAATAAAGAATATTTTTATTCAATAATTTTTGTGCAATAGAAATAGAGTCACATGTCCCAATTAGGCAACACCAAATATGTTGTGGCACAACTGCATTGACACGTTCAGAAATAACTTTGACATTAGAGGCATTATGGATATCAGCAATGATCCCTACAGTTTCCTCTGCGTTAAAAGTTATATCATCATCAGTTAAAAAATCTTTCTCGACAATTTCAATTCGTTCTAAACCACGAGTACGCAGTAATTGTGCAACATGAGTCTGTATTTCTTCTCTTTCAGATAGAATAATTATTTTTCTTGCACTATCTGTAACAACATTTTCTTTATCAAGTAACAACATAAATTGACCTTTAATAAATTCCCGATTAGTTTTTTAATTGAATTCGATAGTTATTTTTCGTAGCACAAGGGTTATAAGGATCATAACTCATGTGGTCCTCTGCGGTATCAAAACGGCAATTTGTTTTCTTCGCACCCCAATGTGCGACTTCAACATAGAGCGGATAAAGCATCTGATTTTTGCTACCATTTTGGATTTGAATATTATTTTTCTTAATTCCTTTCACAATCAAGGCTTTTTGAATATGTTCCGCATTATGTTTTGCTGATGAATTTGCCCAAATAATATTGACCTTTTTGCTTTTATCGCTGCCCACATCACGTACTACATCACGCACAACATTGTGGACGGCTAAATCTGTATTATTGGCTAATACATGACGGTTCACTAATTGAGCATGCGGTGCATATTTACTTTGGGTTGGCTGTGCGATAGCGGTATTTTTCACCAACTCATTCATTTGTCCGAATGCTGTTTGACAGCACACGCCTAATAATAATCCTGCTAAAATTCTTCTCATTGGATAAATCCTCCATTTCTCAAGAAATTAGAAGTCAGTGTTTTGTGGTAAACTTTTTTCAACGGTGTTACATTGAAGAAACGTTCCATAGTACCAGTTTGTTCAAATGATGGATAAACAATTTGATCTTCACTCACGGCTTTCACCAAATTAACTGTTGCCACAATCACTAACTCTCTGCTGTCATGGCTAGTTGAGGCACTACGGAAAAATGCACCTAAAATTGGAATATCGCCTAACACAGGAATTTTAGATAAACCCTCAATATCATCTTGGCTGAGTAAACCACCGATAATAAAACTTTCTCCGTCTGCAATTTCAAAGGTTGATTTAGAACGGCGAGTGTTGAAATATGGCACTTCACCGATACCGTCATAGGTATAGTTACCCGCTAAGGTACTCACTTCTTGAGCCAACGCTAAACGAATGCGATTATCTTTTTGTAATTTCGCACCCACGCCCAATTTAATCCCGAAATCTTTGTAAATAATACTTGGATTACCATCACGGTCACGTTGAGCAAAAGGAATCTCGCCCCCAACTAAAATATCCGCTGTTTCACCTGATAACATGGAAATATTCGGTTCGGCAAGGATTTTACCGTTGTTCTGATTATCTAACGCATTAATAAAAATACTTAGTCCTTCAGCATTAAGGGTCAAGGTTCCGCCCGTTGTACCATTAAAACTGCCACTGCCAGAAAAACTTTTACCCAAGTTATTGATCAGATTGCCTTGTAGATTATTCCAGTTAATTCCTAACGCATCAGAAAATTTCTTATTCACTTCAACTACGGTTAATTTCACGTTGATTTGCACATTATCAGCAACTTGAGAATTATTAATCACATCGTCATAGCTATATTTATCTAAAAACGATACTTTATCATCACTACCATTAGTATGTTGCAATTTGTATTCCGTCACTTTCGGGCTAGAACCTAATGAAGCACCCACGATACGATTTACTTCATCACGTTCATTTTCTGAATTGGCTTCACCCTCAATTACATAAGCCTTACCGACTTTTTTAACTGAAAGCTTGCTATTTGGGAAACGTGTTTTAATTTGATTGTTAGTATCAGAAATGTTATTTAATGCGTTATTCACATTAATTATATCGGATTTGATTTGATTACCTTGCTCGTCAAAGGCAACCACTTCTGATTTACCCTCTGCTTTGGTATAAATCATAAAACTGTGATCATCTAAAATTTCATAATCCGCCACATTCGGAGAAGAAACAAACACCGTATCAATTTTTTGATCTGATTTAATTAAACGAGATTGTCCTTTTTCCAAATTAAAGGTTTGAGAAAAAGCGTTATATGATAAACAGATTAATGCTACACCAATAAACTTAGCTAGCCATTTTTTTCTACTGGTCAACATTCTTATTGTCCTCTTAATTTTCTAATAAACATGCCACGATGATTAATCGTGGAGGCTTCTGTATTGGTTGGTAAAACGATTAATTTGCTTTCCTTGGCAACGGAATAAGCGTTTTGCACTTGGTCGGCTTCGACTTTCACTGTAATATAACCAGCGAAATCTTTGCTATCCGATCTTTGAATTTCGTTATCGGAAAATTTCTTCGTGTATAACACCAACACATTGTCAATCACTTTGATTAATTCATTTCTGTCCGCACTGTCAAATCCTTTGGCAGTTTGTTGACCAAAAATAGACACTGAACCACCTGCCAACACAGTATCTAACAAATAAGCATCTTCTGGTTTAACATAAATACGATAGGCAACTTCACGTTTGCCATCTACGCTAGAAAGTAAAAATCTGGTGTCGTCAGGTGAAATGATATTATCTTTTGATAAGAAAGAATCTTTGGTTAAGTTTTCAGACATTAAAAAACCTTGTAAAGAATGATTCGCCGAGTTATCAATCCAGCTTTTCACATCCTTATCAACTAAAGGGCTATCTATATCAACGGTTAAATCAGAAAGGGTGTAATCTTCTGCTTGAAGTAATGATCCTTTGGTTACATTACGCGTTAATACCGCAGTGGTAATTAATTTTTGTTCTTTCCCTTGTTCTTTGATTTCGGTGGTTTGGTTCTCAAGTCCTACATCAGAATCAGATTCATTTGATGATGGAATCAAGAATAATCCACCTAAACCAACGGCAAGAATAAGAAATGAAATGAAAAAAAGAATTCTATAATTCATTTTTAATCCTTAAATTAAATTTAATAAAGTTAATATAGTCATAACGCAAGGGGTTATGTACTATACAAAAACATATTGACTAAATAACCCAAACTAATGGCAACACCATAAGGTACACCGTTGTTTGTAATAGATTTTCTGTGAAACAGAAAACCCCAGATAATAACAAGTAGCCCTGAGAGCGTAATAAAAAAGAAAAGTGATGGGATTTGATCATTTGGTAAAGATAAGGTTAATGCGGCAATCAGTTTTACATCGCCACCGCCTATGACTTTCAGGCTAAATAATAAAAATCCTATCAGTAAAACACATATTGGGGTTAAAATAAAAATGGTTTCATATTTCAACCAAGTTAACATTATTAATATAAAACATAAAATAACAACGATTTTATTCTCAATAATCCTACGTCTAATATCAGAGTAAGAAACATTGATTAATAAAAGAATGGTCAGGATATCAAAAAATATTATGAGATTTGCTCTAAACATCACTTTACTACTTTATGCTTTATAATAATAAGAATGGGGAAATCCATTTCCCCTTATTACTTTTTTAAAATTAACTTATTGAGTTGTTACCACCGCATCGGTCACGGTGCTGGTTAAGCCACTGTATTTAGATGACAATTCAGCCACAAAACCATTTTTGCTATAAAATACTGCTACCACAAAGACCGCAATAACTACCGCCATTAAGGCATATTCGGTAGTTGTTACTCCCACTTGATCTCGCTTGAATTTATATAACTTTTCCGCTACCACAAGATAAATCTCGCTTGTCAGCTTAGATAACATTCTTTACTGTCCTATTTAAAACCAGTATCTAAACTGAGTTAGATACTGGTGTTTATTATTTTTATTATTGCTGATTAGTGCCAGGTGTAGTTGAACTTGAATTTGTACCTGTACCTCCTGTACCTGTTGTGACTACAGCACTACTAATAGTAGTAGTTAAATTATCAAATTTACCTTGTAATGTTTTGATAAAGCCAGTATTACCATAGAATACAGAAACAATAAGTACTGCAACTGCGATAGCAATTAAACCATACTCAATAGCAGTTACCCCTTTTTGATCATTTTTAAAGTTACGTAACCCTTCAGTTACTGCCATATTAGCTTTTCTTGAAATGTTTGATAACATCTTTCAATTTCCTCTCTTTTGTTTATGAAAAAATATGTTTAGGACTTTTGAACCCAACTTAAATTAGTCTAAGTCAGATTCGATTATTTCGTGTATTTTTTGCTATAAAAATAACCACATTGCACTTCATTCAACCAGATTCAATCTTCAATCCTGCACTGGATTATTATTACAAAAATACGGGTATATTGAATTTCAGCTCCAATATGGATGCGAATTATCCATAAATTTTTTTTGAAGTACAGTTAATTTTTTCAAAACCACAACTGGTCAGACCTCTAACCACTAGATAGATTAAATATTAACCATAGCAATCGTTTGCTTAATTAATATACATAACTTTCCCTTAAATTTCAATTAATTAATAGAATACATGCTTGCTGAACGGTTTCAGTTGAAAAAGAATGATTATCAACTATTTTTGTTCATTTTGAATGCAATAGCTTAATACTTAGACAATTACCACAAGATAGCAAGTTGACAAATTGTTAAATATATGCTCCAAAATATGAAAAATCTCACTAAAAGGAACACGCCAGCCTCTCCCCCCTTTTAGTAACTCATTGATTTTAATTAATATTTATAAAGCCATGATATTTATAAGGGGAATAACATTCTGTTAAAATCGATCAAATTTGTTAAAAGGTTGTGATAAATTCAATTTTTTCTTTGGTAAGGGGGCAAATTAAGCACAATCCACAAATTGCAGTTAGAAAAAAAGTGCGGTTGAAAATTCAGTATTTTTCGACCGCACTTCGGGTTAAATTAGCTTTTATTAATCACGGAAATTATTAAATTGGAATGGTTGTCCCAATTCTGCTCCCTTGACTAATTGAATTGCCGCTTGTAAATCATCTCGAGATTTGCCTGTAACACGCACTTGTTCCCCTTGAATTTGGGTTTGTACTTTGATTTTGCTGTCTTTAATCAATTTAACCAGCTTTTTCGCCATGTCGGTTTCAATCCCTTGTTTTAATTTGATTTCTTTGGAATACAATTTACCGTGATGCTCGCTTTCGGGCGGTACATCTAACGATGTGCTGTCAATATCACGTTTAATGCAAGAGCCGATTAAGATTTCTAACAATTGTTCTAATTGGAAATCTGATTCTGAAGTGATTTTTATGCTTTCGTTTTTTTCATTCAGTTCAATCACCGCTTCTACGCCACGGAAGTCATAACGTGAGCTTAATACTCGGTTGGCATTTTCCACCGCATTACGCACTTCGTGCATGGTGAGTTCAGACACAATATCAAATGATGGCATTTTTGTTCTCCTATTTAGTTAAATTAGCAATCCGATCACTGGCACTTAGCAAGCACAGTAATCCCGTTAAATCTGCAAAGTTTACCACAACTTGAGCCTGTTGTTGCACTTTTGGTTTGGCGTGAAATGCGGCACCCAAATCGGCAATTTTCAGCATGGCTAAATCATTCGCTCCGTCACCAATGGCGACCGTGTTGCTCGGATCAATATTAAACTGTTGGGTGAGCTGTTGTAACACATTGGCTTTATATTGTGCATCTACAATATCGCCTTGCAGTTTGCCCGTGAGCATGCCATTGTCAATCTCAAATTGATTAGCAATGGCATAATCTAACTGCAACATTTGTTTGAGATAATCAGCGAAATAGGTAAATCCCCCCGAGGCAATGGCGATTTTCCAATGATGTTTTTGCAATTCATGCACAGTTGTTGTTAAACCGTCCATTAAGGGTAAGTGTTGGCGAACTTCGCCTAAAATACTTTCTTTTGCCCCTGTTAACGTGCCTACACGGCGGCGTAAACTTTGGGCGAAATCTAATTCGCCCCGCATGGCAGCCGCCGTAATCGCAGACACTTGTTCGCCCGTGCCAGCAAGTTTGGCAATTTCATCAATACATTCAATTTTAATCGCCGTGCTATCCATATCCATCACTAACAAGCCTGCTTGACTTAATTTTGCGTTAAAATTGATTACGGCTGCGTCTAATTGTAATTGGTGAGCGTTCGCAATAAAATTAGGGCTAAATTCCCCTTGGATTAGGATCACCACATTGTTGGCAATTTCCCAGCAGTCAAAAATCTGAAAATTTTCACCGCACTTTTGTTGGAAAGCCATTAATTTTTCGAGATTTAACTGCGGACTGAATAAAATAGAATAGCCTTGTTTGGCGACAATAGGCTGTTCAGTGAAAAGTGCGGTGGGAAAATGGGGAAATTTTTGTAAAATAGTTTGCATAAGAAATCCTGTTAATTTTTTATTGTAGTGCTACAATCATACATTATTACAAAATATTTGGGTAAAACAACTTGCAAATAATCAAACAAAAACTAACAAAACTGGGTATGTTACTCATTATCTGCCTGCTTTGTGTGGCTATGGTGGCGGTTATTTTATTTGGGGTCAAACAATTCCGCCTTGGTTCGCAGTTAGCCAGTATGAATCAGGTGGCAAATTTGTCCCATTTGTTAGTGCGGCAACAAACTAACATTCTTTCTCTGCTGTTGCTAAACAATGCCAAAGCGGAAAAATTAACGGAAAGTTTAGATAATTTAACCAAAGAACGTTTTGTTCTCGATGCGTCTTTATATGCCAGCAATGGTGAGCTATTAGCCCAAAGTAGTAACCGATTAAATTTAAAACAGCAATTAGGTTTAGCCAAAAATAATGATATGACCACCCAACAAATTGTTGAACCGATTTATTCTACCAATGGCGTGGAGGGTTTTTTGCGTATTACGTTTGATACCAAACATGTCCAAACCACACAAGGTAAAATCGATCAACTTTTTCATCGTTTATACGCTGAATTGTTGATTGTTCTTGCGGCTGGTATAATGCTAACCAGTTCTATACATTATTTTTTAACCCAATATCGCCGTACCAAACGGCTGGAACTATCCTCTGCTCATGAGTTAATTCAGAAAACCAATGCGAGTAAAAATTTTCATCGCCGCCGCCGCAGAGTTTAACAGAGCAAAATTAATCAAATTTTAACCGCACTTTATTTCGAGATAACCGAAAGTGTGCTTTTTTTATAATACATGGAAGAAAAATTTTATGTCAATGAATGAAACAGAACAACGCCAAACGTGGTCGAGCCGTTTAACCTATGTGATGACAGTAGCGGGAGCCACTGTCGGTTTTGGAGCAACTTGGCGATTTCCTTATTTAGTCGGCGAAAATGGTGGCGGTGCTTATGTGTTGTTATTTTGCATTGCGATGATTGTGATTGGGATCCCGATGATTTTGGTAGAAAATGTGATTGGTCGCCGCATACATAAAAATGCTGTCGATGCTTTCACAGGAACAGCCAACGGCAAGCCAATTCACCCTGCTTGGAAGATTGTCGGCTATATGGGATTATTAGGGGCTTTTGGTATTCTTGCTTATTATATGGTGCTGGGTGGCTGGGTGCTGACTTATATTGGTAGCATTATTAATGGCACATTGGATTTATCTGCTCCCGTTAGCCCTGAAACCACCGCAAATTTTTTCACCACTCATATTCATAACAGTCCACTGACTATTTTGGGCTATACGGCTGTGTTTGTGTTGGCTAATTATATTATTTTGGCAAAAGGCATTGTGGACGGGATTGAGCGTTCGGTAAAATTTTTGATGCCATTGTTATTTATTTTCTTGTTGGTGATGATTGTACGCAATATCACCTTAGCAGGGGCGACACAGGGAATTGAATTTTATTTGGTGCCTGATTTTTCCAAAATCAGCAAAGAGTTATTTGTGTTTGTGTTGGGACAAGTTTTCTTTGCCTTAAGCCTTGGTTTTGGCGTGTTAATCACGCTATCAAGCTATTTAGATAAAAAAGAAAATCTAGTCAAAACCGCCACGATTACCGCCGTGATGAATACTTTAATCGCACTTGCCGCTGGCTTTATGATTTTCCCCTCTTTATTCACTTTTAACGTTGCCCCTAATTCAGGACCAACTTTGGTGTTCCAAAGTTTGCCGATCGTATTTTCTCATATATGGCAAGGTTCAATTTTCGCCGTGATTTTCTTTAGTTTGCTGATCATTGCGGCATTAACGACTTCATTAACCATTTATGAAGTGCTGATTACCACGTTACAAGAAAAGACTCGCTTAGGTCGTAAAGCATCGATTGCGTTAGTATTGAGCGGTATTTTTCTATTAGGTAATATCCCATCGGTGTTAGGTGATAACCAATGGCAGAATGTAACCATTATCGGGCGAAGTATTTTTGATGCCTTTGATTACATTAGTGGCAATATTCTGTTTATTTTAACCGCACTTGGCTGTGCCGTATTCGTTGGATTTGTGTTAAAAGATGAAGCCAAGCAAGAATTAAATGCAAGCAAAAAACTCACTGCAATTTGGTTTAATTATGTGAAATATGTAATTCCCGTGTTGATTTTGGTGATTTTTGTGTATTCTTTATAAAATAAATCTGTTACATAAAGCTCTCCCCCACTCCCCGATTGCAAAATTGGGGAATTTTTTACGGCTTTTTTTGTTTGAAATACCTTATAGCAAACGTTTACCTCAATTCTCAAAGTCGGTATAATAGCCCCAATTTTTGAACACAAAAGGACAACATCGTGAGCAAACCATCATTAAGTTATAAAGATGCTGGCGTGGATATTAACGCTGGTAATGAATTAGTTGAACGGATTAAACCGCACGTAAAACGCACTACTCGCCCTGAAGTGATTGGCGGTTTAGGTGGTTTCGGTGCGTTATGTGCGTTGCCAAGCAAATATAAAGAACCGATTTTAGTTTCAGGTACAGACGGTGTTGGCACCAAATTACGTTTAGCGATTGATTTGAAAAAACACGATACGATTGGGATTGACTTGGTGGCAATGTGCGTTAATGATTTAGTGGTGCAAGGTGCAGAACCGTTGTTCTTCTTGGATTATTATGCCACGGGAAAATTGGAAGTAGATGTGGCATCCGATGTGGTGAAAGGCATTGCGGAGGGTTGTGTACAATCAGGTTGTGCCTTAGTTGGCGGTGAAACAGCGGAAATGCCAGGTATGTATCACGCAGGTGACTACGATTTAGCTGGCTTCTGTGTCGGTGTGGTGGAAAAATCTAAAATTATTGACGGTTCGCAAGTACAAGCGGGAGATGCGTTAATTGCATTAGCTTCAAGTGGTCCACATTCCAATGGTTATTCTTTAGTGCGTAAGGTGATTGAAGTATCAGGTGTAAACCCTGCCACAGAACAGTTGGCAGGTCGTCCGTTAAGCGAACAAGTGCTTGCACCGACCAAAATTTATGTCAAATCGGTGTTAGAATTGATTGAAAATGTTGATGTGCATGCGATTGCTCATTTAACTGGTGGCGGTTTCTGGGAAAATATTCCACGAGTTTTGCCACAGAATCTGAAAGCGGTCATTAATGAAAAAAGCTGGCAATGGCAGCCTGTGTTTAAATGGTTGCAAGAAAAAGGCAATATTGAAACCTATGAAATGTACCGCACCTTTAACTGCGGTGTGGGCATGGTGATTGCCTTGCCACAAGCAGATGTGGAAAAAGCCTTGGCAGTGTTGCGTGCAGCAGGTGAAGACGCTTGGTTAATCGGTCAAATTGAACCGTTACAAGCAGGCGAACAACAAGTGATTATTCAATAATATTCGGGGCGGATCGATATGTCCGCCCTTAATTTTTCAATTTAATACCTATCTTTATGAAAAAAATCGTTATTCTTATTTCAGGTTCAGGCACCAATTTACAAGCGATTATAGAGGCTTGCGAAAATAAAATGATTAATGGGCAAATTGTGGCTGTGATTAGCAATAAAGCCAATGCTTACGGTTTAGAACGTGCCAAAAATGCCAATATTCCCACCGCACTTTTTGAACGTAAACATTATCCCAATAATCTGGCAATGGATTTAGCCATTGCGGATTTTATTGCTGATCTTGGGGCAGATTTGATTGTGTTAGCTGGCTATATGAAAATTCTCACCGCTGAATTTACCCAACGCTTTGCTGGCAAGATTTTAAATATTCATCCGTCATTATTGCCAAAATTCCGTGGCTTAAACACCTATCAACAGGCTTTAGAGGCTGGCGAAACGGAACATGGTACATCGGTGCATTTTGTGAATGAGAAAGTCGATGGCGGTGCCTTGATTTTGCAAGCTAAAGTCCCGATTTTCCCTGACGATAGCATAGAAGATATTCAACAACGAGTGAAAACACAAGAATTACAAATTTATCCTTTGGTGGTGAAATGGTTTGTTGATGATCGCTTGAAAGAAATTGACGGACAAGCCTATTTAGATGGTCAATTACTTTCGCCACAAGGGTATGCCATAGACTAAAATTTAAAATAGTTCGGCGTGTGTGCCTAGTCTGATCAATCGTATTAACTATCTTGTACAATTTCTTCAAAGCTATTGTAGGTTTTTAGATGGTTAGTCTTACGATTTTCAATCGCTTCTAACATAGCCAATCTGGTCACTGCATTTGGCATATCAGCATGATGATTAAATGATAATGGCACCGATTTAGTATCTGCAATTTGATTTAAAAATAGCTTAATCGCTTGTGACGGAGTTAATCCGTAGCTTTCGATCACCGAAAATGCACGTTCTTTTAAGCGAGAGTCCAGACGAATATTAAAGTTAATGCTAGTCATTTTTTTATCCTTTCAGTTTTTGATATAAAGTACCGAAATTGTAAAGCCATTGCCACTACATTGCAATGACTTTTAATTAATGATTGGCAAATAACTAGAAAATAATCCGATCTTTATTTTTATCTAAAGTAGCTTGACCAATACCCTGTACGTCTAATAATTGATCTACGGAAGTGAAAGCACCATGCGTTTCACGATATTGCACAATGGCTTCAGCTTTTTTAGTTCCGATCCCCGTTAAGGCTTTTTGAATTTCTGTGGCGGAAGCGGTGTTAATATTTAATTTATCACCAACTACAGTAGCTTGTGTTTCAGTTGCAACCGTTTGTGCAGTAACTTGCTGAACGGGTGTTGTGGCTGGTTGTGCGGTTTCTGCGAATACGTTTGCACTGCCTAATAATGAGCCAGCTAGTACCACTGTGCCGAATAATGCTTTAATGGATTTCATAAGGTTTCCTTGTTGAAAATAAATATTGATTTTTTGTGTTGAGCATATTGGAAATAAACTCAACGGGGTGTAATTTCAAGCAAAACCCTAAAACTCTCAAGAAATTCACCGCAGTTTTGGAATACATATCACAAAAATAATAAAAAATGAGGGGAAAAGTGGGGGTGAAAAAATTTCGTGGGGATTATGAATTTGTATAATTAAGATTAAAAAGGATATGTCATGATTAATAGAAAAAGCTGTGATTTATTTAATATTCCGTTTTTTCAGGGCTTGTTCGTGGAATATTAGTTTATAGGTCATCAAGATTTACCGCTATAAATTTACCATCTGCTTTGCGTTCTAGGGCAGTTTTACCTAGCTCAAAATCTTCGATCGCATTTTGTAGATATTTAAACAATTCGGGGGTTACACAATAAAATGCAGGCTGATTACGGTTTAAAATCGCCATTGTGCCATTAATTGCTGTACCTGTGTTGATTGTCCCCATTGGATCACGTTTTAGATCGGTTATACTTGCGGTTGTGCCAGTGTAAATTTGGTGTATTGTCATTTTTTATTCCATTTTGTGGGTTGTTCTAGTAACTAAAATAGCACCATTAAAAATCTTTTTGGAGTATTTAAAGGGAAAATAAAAGGAAATGGCGGTAAGGAAGGGATTTGAACCCTTGATGCAGTTTCCCACATACACGCTTTCCAGGCGTGCTCCTTCAACCACTCGGACACCTTACCATTCTGGACACTCAATGGATTCATTGAGCAAGCGGGCGTGATTATAAGAATTAACTTCCCTTTCGTCTAGTCTTTTTTCGCTTTTCTTGCGAAAACGCAAAGTTTTTTGTAAGAATTTTGGTTAAAATAGTCTGTAGCTTTTAATTTTCGAGATAGAACAATGTTAAATAAATGGTTTCTTACCAAAAATGCCCTGTTAGCAGTTAAGCCGTTCAGTGCATTACAAGATGCGTTTCGCTTAGGTTATGGGAAAACGCAATTAATTAAAGATATTATTGCTGGGTTGACGGTTGGGGTTATTGCCATTCCGTTGTCAATGGCATTGGCGATTGCCAGTGGCGTGCCACCGCAACATGGTTTATATACGGCGATTGTAGCAGGTATTGTGATTGCTTTATTGGGCGGTTCTCGTTTTAATATTTCAGGACCGACAGCCGCTTTTGTGGTTATTTTATATCCTGTAACGCAACAATTTGGCTTGGGCGGATTACTCATGGCGACCCTGTTATCTGGGATAATTTTAGTGCTAATGGCGTTGTTTCGTCTAGGACGGTTAATTGAATATATTCCGTTACCAGTCACTTTGGGCTTTACCTGTGGCATCGGGATTACGATAGCAACTTTGCAAATTAAAGATTTTCTTGGTTTGCATATTGATGTCATGCCAGCCCATTATTTAGAAAAAGTTTATACTATTTTCACCGCACTTCCGACTATTAACTGGGCGGATACGGCAGTTGGTGTTGTTACTTTATTAACTTTATCCCAATGGCATCGTTTTCGTTTACCTTTTCCAGGGCATTTACCCGCAGTCATCATAGGTACGGTTTTATCGCTGGTTTTGATTACGGTTGGTTATGATGTGCAGACCATTGGTTCGGCTTTCCAATATCAACTGGCAGATGGTTCAGTCGGGCAAGGTATCCCTAATGTATTGCCTGAATTTGCCTTACCGTGGAATATTCCGAATGCTCAAGGGAAGTTAGTGGAATGGAACTTTGGTACGATTCAATCTTTGCTACCCGCAGCATTTTCAATGGCGGTTTTAGGGGCGATTGAATCTTTATTGTGTGCGGTGGTATTAGATAATATGACCAATACTAAACATCATTCTAATAACGAATTATTAGCCCAAGGGATCGGCAATATTATTACGCCGTTTCTTGGTGGTATCACAGCAACAGCGGCTATTGCACGTTCAGCTGCGAATGTAAAATCAGGGGCGTTTTCGCCAATTTCCAGTATGGTACATGGCTTGTTGGTATTATTTTCTCTGCTATTATTTGCTCAGGCTTTATCCTATTTGCCCTTAGCTTCCATGGCAGCATTGCTGTTAATGGTGGCGTGGAATATGGCAGATCTACGTAATATCATTCATTTAGTTCGCCGTTCGGGAGCGAATGAAATTGCGGTGTTATTAACTTGTATCTTCTTAACCGTGATTTTCGATATGGTGATTGCCATTACGGTGGGCGTGTTGTTGGCAAGTTTATTGTTTATTCGTACCATTGCGGAAATGACTAAATCCATTGAACAAACTCACCCCGAAGATTTAAATGATGTGTTAGTGTATCGCATTAGTGGTCCGTTGTTTTTTGCTGCGGCGGATAATCTATTTGCCGATTTACACGAGAAAACTGTGCATACCGATCACGAAATCAAACATATTGTGTTGCAATGTGATGCGGTGACAGTGCTAGATACGGGGGGAATTCACGCATTAACCCGTTTTGTGCAACACATGTTGCCACATCAACAGCTTTATATGTGTAATATGCAATTTCAGCCGTTGCGGATGATTGTAAAATCTAATGCGGTACTTGAATTGAAAAAAATTAATTTTAGTTCGGGATTAGAAGATACCTATCAAAAAATCCGTGATTTTGATAACTTATCTGTTAATTAATAAAAACAAAAGCCACAAGGAAAATATGATGACAGCACAACCTACCTTATTTATCGACCGTGACGGTACATTAATAGACGAACCGAAAACCGATTTTCAGATTGATAGTCTGGAAAAACTAAAACTGGAAAAAAATGTGATTCCTGCCTTACTTAAACTGAAAGATCGTTATCGTTTTGTGATGGTCAGTAATCAAGACGGGTTGGGTACGGATTCTTTTCCACAAGACAGTTTCGATAAACCGCACAATGCGATGATGGAAATTTTTCGTTCGCAAGGGATTGAATTTGATGATGTGCTGATTTGTCCGCATAAACCAGAAGATCATTGTGATTGCCGTAAACCGCAAACCAAATTATTAGAAAAATATATTGTCAGACAGCTTTTTGATCCTGACAGTAGTTTTGTGATTGGCGACCGTGCCACTGATGTGCAGTTAGCCGAAAATTTAGGTATTCGAGCCTTGCAATATCACCCTGATAAATTGAATTGGGATTTAATTAGCGAAAAATTACTTGGTGAACCAGTGACCAATATCGGTGAACGTCCACCACGCTATGCCGAAGTGGTGCGTAAAACCAAAGAAACCGATATTAAAGTGCAAGTATGGCTTGATGAAACAGGGGTGAATCAGATTAAAACAGGCATCGGCTTTTTTGATCACATGCTGGATCAAATTGCCACCCACGGCGGTTTTCGTATGAATGTGTCTTGTAAAGGCGATTTATGGATTGACGAACATCACAGTGTGGAAGACACCGCACTTGCCTTAGGTACAGCATTAAAACAGGCGATTGGTGACAAGCGTGGCATTGCACGTTTTGGCTTTGTGTTACCAATGGACGAATGTAAGGCGGAATGTGCGTTGGATTTATCGGGTCGTCCGTTTATTAAATTTAATGCCGAGTTTAAACGGGACAAAGTAGGCGATTTTAGCACCGAACTCACTGAACATTTTTTTCAATCCATTGCGTTTACAATGTTAGCGACTTTACATTTAAGTGTGCAAGGTGAGAATGATCATCATAAAATTGAAAGTTTGTTTAAAGTGTTTGGACGGACGTTAAGACAAGCGATTCGGATTGAAAGTGATGTGTTGCCGAGTAGTAAAGGGGTGTTGTAGTTCTCATATTAGTTGAATATATTGATCTATTTATATATACTTTTAATATATACAAACAAGAATTGGGAGTAAACAATGACAACAGCAAAATTATTTTGGACAGGTAATTCTCAGGCTTTACGCCTACCCAAAGCATTTCGCTTTAATAGTAAAGAAGTGAGTATTCGAAAACAAGGTCAAAAGGTGATCCTTGAGCCGATTGTAAATGATTGGTCGTGGTTAGACGAACTGACTGAAATGGGTAAACTAGATGAAAGTTTTGTACGCTCTATTGAAGATGGTCGTTTATCTACCGCTCAAGAAAGAGATTGGAGCAGTTTTGAATGAAATATTTGTTAGATACCAATGCCGTTATTGCCATTTTAAATAACAATATAGATTTTATTACTCACTTGAAACGTTACTCTCCAACTGACTTCGCTTTACCTAGTATTGTTATGTTTGAGCTTTATTATGGTGCGGAAAAAAGTCAGCGTAAAACAGAAAATTTAGCTAAATTAGATAAATTGCCGTTTACTATTTTGCCCTTTGAATTAGATGATGCCAAACAAGCTGGCAAAATTAGAGCAGAATTAACTAAACAAGGGACACCTATTGGTACTTATGATGTACAGATTGCAGGACAAGCAATTAATCGTAATTTAATCTTGATTACCCATAATACTAAAGAATTTGCACGTGTAAATAAATTACGCTTTGAAGATTGGCAATAACTTACGGTTAAACTATAAATTATGAAAAATATTATCATCATCGACACTGGCTGTGCCAACCTATCATCAGTCAAATTCGCTTTTGACCGTTTGGGTTACACTGCCGAGATCTCCCGCGATCTGAATAAAATCCAATCTGCCGATAAACTGATTTTACCTGGTGTTGGCACGGCGATTGCTGCGATGCAAAATTTAGAACAACGCCAACTTATCGCAACCATTCAACATGCGACCCAACCGATGTTAGGCATTTGCTTAGGCATGCAGTTAATGACGGAATATTCCGCCGAAGGCAATGTATCAACCTTAAATCTAATGACAGGGCATACGGAATTAATTCCTAATACAGGTTTGCCATTGCCACATACGGGTTGGAATAAGGTGCATTATGCCGACAATCATCCGTTATTCGTTGATATTGAGCAAGATAGTCATTTTTATTTTGTGCATAGTTATGCGGTATTGCCGAATAAAAATACCATTGCCACCAGTCAATATGGGGTAGATTTTTCGGCTGCCATTGCGAGTAAAAATTTCTACGGCGTACAGTTTCACCCTGAACGTTCAGGCAAAAATGGCTCACAATTATTACGAAATTTTGTGGAAAATATCTAATGATTCATCAGGGTAATTTATTACGCTGATGACAAATCTATGATAGGCTATAGCATACCTTTTTAAGGTAAATTAATTTATATTTTGTTTAATAAATAGGATTCTCAAATGAAAAAATCACTTTTTGTATTACCTTTAGCCACCTTTGCATTAATCGGTTGTACTAATAGCTCATCTACCACAGACGCTACTTCAAGCTCTGAAGTGGTTGATGTGAGTGAGCCTTATGCAAATGTTCAACCAACCGAAATGCCTAGCACCATGGGACAGCCAAACACTCAATATCAACAGCCAACCTATAACCAACCAACTTATGACCAACCAGCCAGCAATAATGCCAGTGGAAATGCTGAACAGGTAGGTAATTGTACGGTGGTGCGTGATGGTACAAATACACCTGTTTATAGCCAAATTCAGAAAGGATGTTACACGGGGGCAACTTATACTGTGGGTAAATACGATACACTTTATTTAATCAGCTACTTAAGCGGTAAAAGTATCAATGAAATTGTGAGCTTGAATGGTCTTTCATCAACAGCAAAATTAACTGTCGGTTCAAATTTACGCTTACGTTAAGCAATACTTTAGGAAAACCTAATGAAGAAATCTATCATAATCCCAGCACTTGACCTGATTGATGATCAAGTGGTGCGATTACATCAGGGTGATTACGCCAAACAAACCACATATAGTGATAACCCTGTTGAGCAGTTTGCCAGCTATCTCGCTCAAGGGGCGGAACAGTTGCATCTGGTGGATTTAACTGGAGCGAAAGATCCTGCCAAACGTCAAACCAAGCTAATTGGCAACATCATAGAAACCACGCAATGTAAAATTCAAGTCGGTGGTGGTATTCGCAGCGAACAAGATGTGGCGGATTTATTAGCCGTAGGGGCGAATCGTGTCGTGATCGGTTCAACTGCGGTGAAAAATTCAGACCTTGTAAAAGGTTGGTTTGAAAAATATGGGGCGGAAAAATTTGTCTTGGCGTTAGATGTCAATATTGATGAAAAAGGCAATAAAATCATCGCAATCAGTGGTTGGCAAGAAGCCAGTGGGGTGTCGTTGGAAGCATTAATTGAAGATTATCAATCCGTTGGTTTGCAACATGTTTTATGTACCGACATTTCTCGAGATGGCACCTTAGCTGGTTCTAATGTGGATTTATATCGTGAAATTTGTGCCAAATACCCCGTAATCAATTTTCAATCTTCGGGCGGTATTGGCTCATTGGCGGATATTCAAGCATTAAAAGGGACTGGCGTAGCTGGTGTAATTGTAGGACGTGCCTTGTTAGAGGGTAAATTTAATGTAGCTGAGGCGATCGAATGTTGGCAAAACGGATAATTCCCTGTTTGGACGTAAAAAACGGTCAAGTGGTGAAAGGCGTGCAATTTCGCAATCATGAAACTATCGGTGATATTGTGCCATTGGCGAAACGTTATGCCGAAGAAGGGGCAGACGAGTTGGTATTTTATGATATTACCGCTTCATCAGACGGTCGCACCGTGGATAAAAGCTGGGTGGAACGTGTCGCCAAAGTGATTGATATTCCCTTTTGTGTGGCAGGTGGCATTAAAACCATTGCCGATGCAGAACAGCTTTTCGCCTTTGGGGCGGATAAAATTTCCATTAATTCGCCTGCTTTGGAAAATCCCGAATTAATCACCGCACTTTCTCAACGTTTTGGCGTGCAAGCCATTGTGGTGGGAATTGATAGTTGGTTTGAACAGGAAACGGGGAAATATTGGGTTAATCAATATACGGGCGATGAACATCGTACTCGCCAAACTAACTGGCAATTATTGGACTGGATCGCTGAAGTACAACAACGTGGTGCAGGCGAAATCGTGTTGAATATGATGAATCAAGACGGCGTGCGTAACGGCTATGATTTGGTGCAGTTAAAAAAAGTGCGTGAAATTTGTCATGTGCCATTAATCGCATCAGGCGGTGCAGGCGAAATGGTGCATTTTCGTGATGCCTTTGTGGAAGCCAATGTAGATGGAGCTTTAGCGGCAAGTGTGTTTCATAAACGGATTATTGATATTGGGGAATTGAAAGAGTACTTACAACAAGAAAAAGTGGAAGTGAGAAAATAATGATTAATACACAAAACATCAACTGGCAAAAAGTTGATAACCTGCTCCCCGTTATCGTACAAAACGCCCAAACTTGCGAAGTATTAATGCTGGGCTATATGAATGCAGAAGCATTAAATAAAACGCTGGTTGAAAAGAAAGTGACTTTTTATTCCCGCACCAAACAACGGCTATGGACAAAGGGCGAAACTTCGGGGCATTTTTTGCATGTGGTGGATATGGCGTTGGATTGTGATAATGATACGTTGTTAATTTTAGTTAATCCTATTGGACCCACTTGCCATAAAGGCACAGAAAGTTGTTTTAGTGAATTGCAAACGTTGCCTGATTGGGTATTTTTCAGCAAATTAGAAAACCTGATTAAATCACGCAAAAATGCCGATCCTGACAGTTCTTATACTGCTAAACTATATGCGAAAGGGACGAAGAAGATTGCTCAGAAAGTAGGTGAAGAAGGGGTTGAAACTGCCTTAGCGGCAATGGCGAAAGATCCTGATGAAGTGGTGTCTGAAACAGCAGATCTGCTTTATCATTTAACTGTGTTATTGCAAGATGCCAACTTAAATTGGGCAAATGTGATGGATAAATTAAAACAACGCCACGCAGGAATTGGTTTGCACCCTGAGGGTTCAAATAAGTAGAAATACATTATTCGCAACTATTTCACCGATTATAAACAACAAATAAACCGCACTTTTTAAACAAAAGTGCGGTTTATTTTTCATTAATTTTTAAATCAACAATTACGCTAATTTTTTAATTTGAGCTGCTAATTTAGATTTGTGGTTAGCTGCTTTGTTAGCGTGAATTAAGCCTTTAGATGCCATACGATCCACGACTTTTTGCATCTCAACGAAAGCGGCTTCTGAAGCTGCTTTATCGCCAGTTGCTACTGCTGCATAAGTTTTTTTGATGTAAGTACGCATCATTGAGCGTTGACTTGCATTGTGTTGACGGCGTTTTTCAGATTGAACCGCACGTTTTTTTGCTGACTTGATATTAGCCAAGGTCAAACTCCTAAGAATTTCTGTTAATTAATCAATATTGCTCTTTCATTCAAAATTAGAATGAGCTGTCTGTAAATTTGTTGTTTTCGGTGAGACACAACCGAATCTTGGCACCGTTTTTCGGTTGCTATAAGCCGTTAAGCAACGCTTTAAACAATGTAGGGCGAGATTTTATCAGTTTTTTTTGTTTTAATATAGCATTAAAATGAAATTTCTATAAAATTAAGCTAATTTTTTCCGATTTCTACATTGAGAACAACCATTTTGAGTAAACGACTTTTAAAATCAGGCATTATCGTCAGCAGCATGACATTACTTTCACGGGTACTCGGTTTAGTGCGAGATGTGGTGATTGCCAATATTATTGGGGCGGGAGCAGCAGCAGACGTGTTTTTATTTGCTAACCGTATTCCGAATTTTTTACGCCGTTTGTTCGCAGAAGGGGCTTTTTCGCAAGCCTTTGTGCCAGTTTTAGCGGAATATCAAAAATCAGGCGACATCAGTAAAACTCGGGAATTTATCGCCAAAGTATCGGGTACTTTAGGCGGTTTAGTGACTCTTGTTACTGCATTCGCTATGATTGGTTCACCGATTGTCGCTGCCATTTTCGGTACAGGTTGGTTTGTGGATTGGCTTAACGATGGACCCAATGCGGAAAAATTTAGCCAAGCGTCATTATTGCTTAAAATTACTTTCCCTTATTTATGGTTTATTACGTTTGTGGCGTTATCAGGGGCGATTTTAAACACCATTGGCAAATTCGGCGTGATGTCTTTCTCGCCTGTATTGCTGAATATTGCCATGATTTGCACCGCACTTTTATTAGCACCACATTTAGATAGCCCCGATCTTGCGTTGGCAATCGGTATTTTTGTCGGTGGTTTGCTACAATTTCTGTTTCAAATTCCCTTTTTGCGTCAAGCTGGCTTATTAGTTAAACCTCAATGGGCGTGGAATGATGTCGGTGTGAAAAAAATCCGTACCCTAATGATTCCTGCGTTATTTGGGGTTTCCGTCAGTCAGATTAATTTATTGCTTGATACCTTTATTGCCAGTTTTTTGATGACTGGATCGATTAGCTGGCTGTATTATTCCGACCGTTTACTGGAATTTCCGCTCGGTTTATTTGGCATTGCGATTTCTACCGTGATTTTGCCCACATTAGCTCGTCATCATGTGAATCGTAGTGATGATGCACAAAAAAGTGCGGTAGATTTCCGTCAAACTATGGACTGGGGCGTGCGAATGATTTTATTACTCGGCGTGCCAGCCATGATCGGTATTGCGGTATTAGCTGAACCCATGTTACTCACTTTATTTATGCGTGGGCAATTTTTGCTCAATGACGTGCAAGCCGCTGCCCTTTCGTTGTGGGGATTTAATGCTGGCTTATTGAGTTTTATGCTAATCAAAATTCTGGCGAACGGTTACTACGCTAGACAAGACACCAAAACACCCGTGAAAATTGGGATTATTGCCATGGTCAGCAATATGGGCTTTAATCTATTGGCTATTCCGTTTAGTTATGTGGGTTTAGCCATTGCTTCTGCTATGTCGGCTACGCTGAATGCTTATTTGCTTTATCGTGGTCTAGTCCAAGCCGATGTTTATCATTTTTCGAAAAAAAGTGCGGTATTTTTTGTCAAAGTTTTGCTTTCTGCCGTGGTAATGGGATCGTTGGTGTGGTATTTTAGTCCTGAATTAATGACATGGCATGCCATGACATTTTTTAAACGAGTACATTGGTTAGCTTGGTTAATCTGCCTTGCTGCAGTAAGCTATTTTGCTATGTTAATCTTACTCGGTATCCGCAAACAGGATTTATTAGCCAAAAGCTAAGGATAACCATGATTTATCTCTTATTAGCTGCCCTTATTTGGGGGAGTTCATTTATTGCAGGAAAATACAGTTATGCGATGTTTGACCCTGCCATTACCGTGCAATTACGTTTAGCCATTGCAGCCATTTTTTCTTTGCCTGCCTTTTTTCCTGCTTATCGCAAAATTCCAAGCCATTTAGTCAAAAAAATGTGGCTGATTGCATGTTTGGTGTTTCCAACGGTATTTATGTTGCAATTTATCGGGCTATCTTTCACCTCCGCTGCCAGTGCCGTCACAATGCTCGGGGCAGAACCCTTAATTACCGTGCTAGTTGGCGTATTATTCTTCAAACAACGGCTTAAATTAATCGACATTTTGTTTGGTATCGTTGCCTTTATCGGGGTTGCCTTAGTGGTATTAGGTTCTGAAGAACAAGGCGATGTCAGCCTATTAGGTTGCTTAATGGTTCTCTCTGGCGGTTTCATTTTTGCGTTTTGTTTATATATGAGCAAAGATGTTATGAAAGAACTCAAAGCGGTTGAATTTACCAATATTTTAATTGTATTAGGCACCGTAACCTGTGTTCCGATGACCTTATTATTTACCCAAAATTGGCAGATTAATCCGAGTAGCGAGGGTATTTGGGGGATTCTTTATTTATCCGTAGGTTGCACGTGGTTAGCCTATATTTTATGGAATAAAGGCTTACAAGATGTCAGTGCCAATATTTCCGCTATTTTCAGTGCGTTAGAACCTGTGTTTGGGGTTTTTCTTGCTTTGCTGATTTTAGGCGAACATCTTTCTTTGGTCACTGCAGTCGGTGTCGCTTTGGTTATTTTCTCCGCCATGGGATCCACGCTATTACCTGTTTGGTTTAGAAAATGGACAAGTCCGAAGTTACAATGAGCAAATGGGATATGTATAGAAAAGTGCATTTTTCTATACATATTCTTCAATCTCACCAGAAGAAATGCTTACCAACAACCCCAACACTTCATAATGACTAGTATGTGGAAACATATCGAATAGTTGTATTTTACGAAGTTGGTAATGGCTTAATTCGGCTAAATCTTTTCCCATGCTCACCGCATTACAGCTGGAATAGAGAATAAATGGCGGTTGCATTTGATTGAGAAATTGGGCTAACGGCTTGCCAATACCTCGTCTTGGGGGATTGACGATGACTAAATCAGGCTTCGTTTGTTGATCCTTTAGAGCAAAATTAGCCGCATCGAGGGATTGAAAATTGACATTTTTTAGACCGCACTTTTCTGCCGATTTTTTCGCCGCTTGAATGGCAGACGGTGAAATTTCAATGCCAGTTAATTCAACATGCGGATTTTTCTCGCTAAGTGCTTTCGCACAATGTAAACCAAATCCGCCTACGCCACAAAACAAATCCCACAGCGAATTAACGGGAAAATCTTTTATCCACTGTTGAGCTGTCGCATAGAGGTTTTCTGCCACGGTTGGATTGGTTTGGAAAAAACCTTGTGGACGAATAAATAGCGGAATGTGGTTAAATTGTTCTTCTAACACTTGCTGTTCAGTGAGAAAAATTTCTTTTTCGCCCTCTAAAATCGCCGCATGCTGGGGTTGAATATTCGCGGTAATTACCTTTAACTGCGGTAATTTTGCTTGTAATTTCGCTAATTCTCGTTGAATTAACGCAATCTTGTTTTCAGAGCGTAATACAAAACGCAACATCAATTCGCCGTTATAACGGCTTTCGGTAAGTAAAATAAATTTCAGTTCGCCCTTTTGTTTCGCTATGTTGTATGGCACTAACCCTGCACGTCCAATAAAGTCTTTGAGAATAGGAAAAATATTGACAAAATGGGCTGGATAAAGCTCACAATCCGTTAAATCTACCGCTTGATTTTGCTCATTGACAATGCCTAAAATCGGGCGTTCCACCGCCCCTGACACCACCATTTTGGCTTTATTGCGAAACGCTGTCAGTGGTGATGGAAAAGGTGCAAACCAAGCGAGTTTTGACAGATCTAATTTAGCCAGTTGTTGTTTTAGATGCTCTTGTTTTTGGTGTAATTGTAATGGATAGTCGTTCGCTATCCATTGACAAGACTGACATTGTTGAGCTTGATAATGCTGACAATTAATCATCATTAGATTTTACATTCCAACCAACGCTGTTGAAATGCAGTCAATACTTTGTGATTTCTTAACCAACGTTCGGTTTTAGTCAGTTCATTCCACGAAAAAGATTTTTGCTTAAATAGTGAACGTAAACGCTGTTGACGTTGCTCAAAGTGCGGTGCATTTTCTCGCAGTTTTAGCGTGTCTAACACTTGCACCACGCCATCAGGTTCGTTACATAACAATAATAAATCACAACCTGCTTGCAAGGCTTTTTCGCTACGCTCTACAAAATCGCCCATAAAGCCTGCCCCTTTCATGCCTAAATCATCGGAGAAAATCGCCCCTTGAAAAGCGAATTGTTGGCGAAGAATGGTCTGTAACCAGTAACTTGAACCGCTGGCTGGTTGGTTATCACATTGCGTATAAATAACATGGGCTGGCATAATCGCATCAAGCAAATTGTTGGCAATCAACTGTTGAAAAGGCTGAATATCTTGCTCAAAAATCACCGCACTTGGACGCTCATCATAAGGCGTTTCTAAATGACTATCAGCGATAACGTGACCATGCCCGGGGAAGTGTTTGCCTGTGGTCGCCATGCCTGCTTGTTTCATACCTTGGATAAATGCCGTGGCAAGGCGAATGGCAGGTTCAATATCACCACTAAAACTACGATCGCCGATGGCTTTGCATTGATGCCCTAAATCTAGCACTGGAGCAAAACTTAAATCAATATCCAGTGCCGTCATTTCTGCTGCCATTTGCCAGCCGCTTTCTAAAGCAAGATGTTGTTGTTCTTGATGATTAGAACAAATTTCGGTAAAAGATTGCATGGCAGGTAGTTGGGTAAAACCGTCACGGAAACGCTGTACCCGACCGCCCTCTTGATCCACGGTGATCAATAAGGACTTTTTCACTCGTTGCCGAATATCTTTAATCAGGGCTTGAATTTGTTCACGGTCGTAAAAATTGCGACTGAATAGAATTAAGCCTGCGACTAAGGGGTGTTCTAGCAGTTCCACTTCTTCTTGGGTAAGCTGTTGACCTTTTAAATCAATAAGTAAAGTTGACATAGTTATTTTAATTGTAAATATAAACGATAATTCACACTTTCAGGTGTTGGCTTACTCAAATTAATGGCTTGCTTTTGTTCAGGAGCAAGCAATAAATTTGCCCGATATTGTTCTTGTTGTAAGCTCACAGGTTGCGTCACGCCGTTTTGATCATACCAAAATACGTCATATTGAACGTTAATATTTTGATTTGATTTATTTTTTACCCATGCGGATTGAGCGGTTGCATTAGCATCAATCAATGGGTTAAGTTCCGCCGTAATATTTAAAATCGGGGCATGAGTATAAACTAATGACGGCTGGCTTGAACTACAGGCGACTAAAAAAAGTGCGGTGCAAATTAACAGAATTTTTTTCATGTACTCGCCCTATTTTGCCAACATTCTGCCGAGCGGTTCACCGCCAACTAAGTGCATGTGAATATGAAATACTTCTTGTCCGCCATGTTTATTGCAGTTCACAATTAAACGATAGCCATCTTCCGCAATACCCTCTTGTTCGGCAATTTTGGCTGCTACGGTAAATAACCGTCCTAAAGCAATTTCATCTTCTGTGGTTACATCATTGACGGTTGGAATCAATTTGTTCGGAATGATTAAAATATGGGTGTTGGCTTGTGGTGAAATATCACGGAAAGCGGTGACTAATTCATCTTGATAAACAATATCCGCTGGAATTTCTTTACGAATAATTTTGCTGAAAATGGTTTCTTGTGGCATAGTTTTGTCCTCTATAAAATTGGGTAAAATTGTACCGCACTTTTCACCAAAAAATTATCAGAAAATGGAAAAAATAGCAATTTTTAAGCGGTTTTGTTAATGGTTTGTTACAAGGCTGTTATACTTTTTGATCTAAAACAAATTTTCTATCAGCTTTCATGAAATTTCTTTGCTTTTCATCAGGATTTATTCGTATAATTAACAAAATTGATAAAATTTCAAAAAATGTTTAAGTTGCTGTTTTATTTAGTAAGCGAGTTAAATAATAAAATAATATGATGAAATCTGAAGAAAATATCTCAACAGTAATGGCAAGTCCTGCTCAAATGGCTCAAATAGGTGAAGATGCAGGGGCGTATAAAGCCAGCAAAAATCAATTCTATTCTTTCTTATCTGCCATTTCCGCAGGTGCACTTATTGCTCTAGCATTCGTTTTTTATACTACTACGCAAACTGGTAATATTGGCACATCTTGGGGCTTAACCAAATTAGTCGGTGGTCTGGTATTCTCTGTCGGCGTTATTATGGTGGTGGTGTGTGGTTCTGAATTATTTACCTCTTCTACGATGACAATAGTGGCTCGTGTTGGAGGCAGAATTAATACCTTGCAAATGTTACGCAACTGGATTGTGGTCTATTGTGGTAACTTTGTAGGGGCGATTTTTATCGTGTCGTTAATTTGGTTTGGTGGTCAGTTAATGGCGGCAAACGGTCAGTGGGGCTTAACCATTTTGCAAACGGCGCAACATAAAATTCATCATACTTGGATTGAAGCCTTTTGCTTAGGTATCTTGTGTAATATTATGGTATGTATTGCAATATGGATGGCGTATGCTGGCAAAACCCTGACGGATAAAGCCTTTATTATGATTTTACCGATCGGTTTATTTGTGGCATCAGGCTTTGAGCATAGTGTGGCGAATATGTTTATGATTCCCTTAGGTATTTTAACTGCTCATTATTCTTCGCCAGAATTTTGGCAAATGATTAACATTGATCCAGCACTATTTGCTGATTTAGATGTCTATCATTTTATAGTGAAGAATTTAATTCCCGTTACTTTAGGTAACATTGTGGGTGGTGGTATTTGTATTGCGTTAATGCAATGGTTTACCAATCGACCACATTCACATTAAGCTGTAATTTGTGGTAGTTTATGTTTATAGTAGTTTCGTGGTAAAAATAATCGCAGTTAAAATTATTTTTATATTGTTAAAAGTTTATTTATTAGAGAAGGAAATTATCCAATGACTCAATTAACAGAAAATCAACAAAAAGCGTGGCAAGGTTTTGTCGCAGGTGACTGGCAAACTGAAGTAAATGTACGTGATTTTATCCAAAAAAACTATACTCCGTATGAAGGTGACGAATCTTTCTTAGCAGAAGTTACCCCTGCAACAGCGACCCTATGGGCAGATGTGATGGAAAAAATCAAAGTGGAAAATGCCACTCACGAGCCGTATGACATCGACTGTGACACTCCGTCCACCATTACTTCACACAAACCAGGTTATATTGACCAAAAATTAGAAAAAATCGTGGGTTTACAAACTGATGCACCTTTAAAACGTGCGATTATCCCTTACGGTGGGATCAAAATGGTTAAAGGTTCATGCCAAGTTTATCGCCGTGAATTAAACCCTGAAGTTGAACATATCTTTACTGAATACCGTAAAACCCACAACCAAGGGGTATTTGATGTTTACACACCAGATATTCTACGTTGCCGTAAATCAGGTGTAATTACTGGTTTACCAGATGCTTATGGTCGTGGTCGTATTATCGGTGACTACCGCCGTGTTGCCTTATACGGTATTGATTTCTTAATGAAAGATAAATTTAAACAATTTAATTCATTACAACCACGTTTAGAAGCAGGCGAAGACATTCAAGCCACTATTCAATTACGTGAAGAAATTGCTGAACAACATCGTGCATTAGGCAAAATCAAAGAAATGGCAGCAAGTTATGGTTTTGATATTTCAAACCCAGCAACTAATGCACAAGAAGCCGTACAATGGACTTACTTCGCCTATTTAGCGGCGGTTAAATCACAAAACGGTGCAGCAATGTCATTCGGTCGTGTGTCTTCATTCTTAGATATTTATATTGAACGTGATTTGCAAGCAGGTAAAATTACTGAACAAGAAGCACAAGAATTAATCGACCACTTAGTGATGAAATTACGTATGGTGCGTTTCTTACGTACTCCAGAATACGATCAATTATTCTCTGGCGACCCAATGTGGGCAACTGAAACATTAGCTGGTATGGGCTTAGACGGTCGTACCTTAGTGACTAAAAACAGTTTCCGTATTTTACACACTCTTTACACCATGGGACCGTCACCAGAACCAAACTTAACTATTCTTTGGTCTGAACAGTTACCAGAAGGCTTCAAACGCTATTGTGCCAAAGTGTCTATTGATACTTCATCTGTACAATACGAAAACGATGACTTAATGCGTCCTGACTTCAACAATGACGACTATGCGATTGCGTGCTGTGTATCACCAATGGTGGTCGGTAAACAAATGCAATTCTTCGGTGCGCGTGCAAACTTGGCAAAAACCATGCTTTATGCGATCAACGGTGGTATTGATGAAAAATCAGGTATGCAAGTAGGTCCTAAAACTACACCAATTACCTCTGAATACTTAGAATTTAATGAAGTAATGGATCGTATGGATCACTTTATGGATTGGTTAGCCACTCAATATGTAACTGCATTAAATATCATTCACTTTATGCACGATAAATATGCTTATGAAGCCTCATTAATGGCATTACATGATCGTGATGTTTATCGTACCATGGCGTGCGGTATTGCTGGACTTTCTGTGGCAGCAGACTCTTTATCTGCGATTAAATATGCCAAAGTCAAACCAATTCGTGGCGATATCAAAGATAAAGACGGTAACGTAGTAGCAAGCAATGTGGCAATCGACTTTGAAATCGAAGGTGAATATCCACAATTCGGTAACAACGACAGCCGTGTAGATGATCTTGCGGTGGATTTAGTTGAACGTTTTATGAAGAAAATCCAAACCCATAAAACCTACCGCAATGCAGTACCAACACAATCTGTGTTAACCATTACCTCTAACGTGGTTTATGGTAAGAAAACAGGTAACACCCCAGACGGTCGCCGTTCAGGTGCGCCATTCGGACCAGGTGCAAACCCAATGCACGGACGTGACCAAAAAGGTGCGGTAGCGTCCTTAACGTCTGTGGCTAAATTGCCATTTGCTTATGCGAAAGACGGTATTTCCTATACTTTCTCTATCGTACCAAATGCGTTAGGTAAAGATTATGAAGCACAAAAACGTAACCTTGCGGGCTTAATGGACGGTTATTTCCACCACGAAGCCACTGTGGAAGGCGGTCAACACTTAAATGTGAACGTATTAAATCGTGAAACATTGCTAGATGCGGTTGAACACCCTGAAAAATACCCACAATTAACCATTCGTGTTTCAGGTTATGCGGTACGTTTCAACTCATTGACTCGTGAACAACAACAAGATGTGATTACTCGTACGTTTACGGAAGCGATGTAATCACAGCAAAGCCCTGCACTTGTGTGCAGGGTTACGATAGTGACGATGCTCCGCATCTGATTATAAGCTACGTAGTAACGACCACATGCTTAGCCTAGTACGCCAGTGCTAGGCTTTTTTGCTATTTATGCGTATAATAAACCCAATAATTTAAAGATATAAATCCATTTACTATGCAACTAATACGCAGTATTCATCATTTTCCACGTAATTTTTCCCCTTGTGCCTTAACCATCGGCAATTTTGACGGCATTCATTTAGGGCATCAAAAAATCTTAACACATCTGAAAGAAAAAGCTCGGGCGTTAAATTTACCCACTGTCGTGATGATTTTTGAGCCACAGCCTCGGGAATATTTTCAAGGGGAAAAAGCACCAGCAAGATTAATGCGATTACGAGATAAGTTACATTACTTTCAACAAGCTGGCATAGATTATGTAATCTGTGCTAAATTTGACCGCACTTTCGCAGAACAAACCGCACAAGATTTTATTAGTGAATTATTAGTCAATAAACTCAACGTAAAATTCTTAAGCATTGGCGATGATTTCCACTTTGGGCAAGCCAGACAAGGCAATTTTGCTTTACTCCAACAAGCAAGCCAAAAATACAGATTTGAAGTAGAAAATAACCGCACTTTTTGCTTAAATGAATTACGTATTAGCAGTTCTGCCATTCGACAAGCGTTAGCGGAAGATAGACTAGCTGATGCAGAAAAATTGCTAGGCAGACCTTATTGTATCTGGGGAAAAGTGATCCATGGTCAAAAACTCGGACGTACCCTAGGTTTTCCTACGGCAAATATTCACTTACATCGCCAAGTCAATCCCATTAAAGGGGTATATGCGGTGCAAGTGAAATTAAACTGCGGTCAAATTGTGCAAGGTATTGCCAATATCGGGCAACGTCCAACTGTACAAGGTCTGATACAATTATTAGAAGTTCATCTATTTGACTTTGACCAAAATTTGTACGGACAAAATATTCAAGTGGAATTTTGCTATAAACTGCGTAATGAAATAAAATTCGCTTCTCTTGAGGCATTAAAACAACAAATTCAGCAAGATGCAGATATTGCTAGAGCTTATTTTTATTCAAAATAAGTGGATAAATAAAAGTGCGAGAAAATACAAAAATTTTCACCGCACTTTTATCTCTAATCACGAATAAAATTAATAATAAGAATGCTCACCACGTTGGTGTTCAGTCACATCTTTTGCCCCTTTTAATTCATTCGGGAACATTTCTACTAATTGTTTCTCTACACCGTCTTTTAAGGTGACATCCACCATTGAACAGCCATTACAACCACCGCCGAATTGTAACACTGCATAGCCGTCATCTGTCAGCTCTATCAAGGTAATCCGTCCACCATGACTGGCTAATTGTGGGTTAATTTGAGTTTGAATGACATAGTCCACGCGTTCAATTAGCGGTGCATCATCTGATACCTTACGCATTTTGGCATTAGGTGCTTTTAAGGTTAATTGAGCACCTAATTCTTCTGTAACATAATCAATTTCTGCATCTTCCAAAAATGGCAAACTGACTTCATCCACAAAGGCAGAAAAGGTATCATATTGTAATTCTGTATCTGTATCTTCTACCGCATTGGCTGGACAATAAGACACGCCACATTCTGCACTGGGTGTACCAGGATTAACCACAAAAATACGAATATTAGTACCCTCTTCTTGCTGATCTAATAATTTACGAAAATGAGCCTGTGCGGCTGCTGAAATAGTAATCTGTTGCTCCATGTTCTTTCCTTAATCTAAGCGATTTTGTCGGAAATGATACGCTGAGATCGCTCTTTATGCAAATTTTATGTGCGTGCCAATCCCCAGACTTGAATATGTTGTACGCCCATTTTGCGTAATTGTTTAGCAATTTCATTCATGGTTGAACCTGTGGTAATCACATCATCAAGAATACAGACCGATCTATAATTGCATTGTTTTAGTTTATTTTGCACCATAAACGCATTTTTTAGATTGTTACGCCGAGCTTTAGCGGTTAAACCTCGCTGGCTGTGAGTGTTTTTAGTGCGTAACAAAAGATCTTCTCGCACGGGAATATTTAACCAGCGAGCCAGCCATTTTGCCAGTAATGCTGCTTGATTATAACCCCGCTGCCAGTGGCGAAAATGATGTAATGGAACGGGTAAAATCACATCAGGCAAAGATAAAGCATGAGTACGTCTTGCATTTCGTACAGCTAAATAAAGCAAGCGTGCTAAACTCCGATCTAACCAAAACTGCCCTTGGAATTTGAAACGATGAATCAAGGTAGATAAAGGTTCGGAATAACGTCCGATAATCACCATCTGTTGCCATGCTGGTTCTTGCTGTAAGCATCTACCACAACGCAATTCATCACGAGTTAATTCCGCCCCACAGCAACCACAATACGCAAAACGGTAAATCTCTGCATTACAACGGCTACATAAACCATGGCAACCTATTGCTAATTTTTGCTGACATTTCACACAACTAAAGCCAAACCAGTTCATTTTATTTTATTCTTGATATTAATTTGTGATATTCTTGTTAAAAATCCAAATAATCACAAATAGCAACTGAAATATTTGGAATACAAATCACAAAAATTTTATTTTATTAATATAAAGGAGTATAAAATGGCTGATCCACATATCAAGTCACCAATGGACTTTTTAGACTATCTCACAGTATGTTTATATCGCACCGGATTTATTCTGGCGGCAATTTTCACCGCACTTCTCCCCTACTACGAATTTGCTCAAATTGGTATTTTAGCGGCGGCGTTGCTTTGTGCTTCATCATTGCATATTTATCTCAAGAAATTCCGCTTGTTATTGCAATTTGCCACGTGGTTAGCACTATTTTTCCAGATTATCGGGCAAACAGAACTCGCATTGGGAGCGGCATTAGTAACACTAGGTGGGCTTTGTTTTAAAGAATATTTTTGCTTCCGCATTTTTGCGTTAAATCTAATGCCGATTTTTGTGGCATTATTATGGTTGACTAAAGTCGCTGAAATAACTATCGGATTACAAATTTTGTCTGTTATTTGCACCGCACTTTTTGCCGTATTAGCGATTCAAAAATGGCGTATGCCATTGCATTTTGATATCGGAGATAAGGGAAAATATCAAGTCTAACAATTAATTTAGCTCCCTAGCAAGGGAGCTAAACCATTAATCAATTAACCCTGTTTGGTGAAGAAAACGATAAATTCCATCTCGTTCAATATGATCGGTTTCGAAATCCGCAACGGCTTTCAATTCATCACAAGCATTGCCCATTGCCACCCCTACACCAACGGTACTTAACATTTCCAAATCATTTAAACCATCACCAAATGCCATCGCATTTTCGATAGATAAATTCAAATGTTTAAGTAAATGCAAGATACCACGTGCCTTAGAACCTTGAGCATCAAATAAATCGACTGATTGTTCATGCCAACGAACCGTTTTTAGCCCCTTTAGAACCCCAGAATTTGCCACTAATTGATCTTTGCTTTCATCATAAAATGGCAAAATCTGAAATACATCATGTGTCTGGTAATAGTTTTTATCAATATGGTAATCCGTTTGCAATGGATCTAACGCACTACGCACTTGATCAGTAATTGCTGATACAGCTAAATGTTCGTTTGACACAAAGGTATAATCAAACCCAACAGATTCAAAAAATGCGACTACTTCTGTAATCTTTTGTGGTGGAATCGGTAGCTTATCCACTACGTTGCCCTGATGTACCACATATTGTCCATTCATGGTGACAAAAGTATTCATTCCTGCTTGTTTGACTAATGCTTTGATTTTAGGTGGAAAGCTACAAGGTGATCGCCCTGTGGCAATAGCCGCAATAATCCCTTTTTGTTGTAATTTTTGAATGCTAGGCAATACGCTTTCAGGTAAGAAATCTTTATCTTTAACAATGAGTGTTTCGTCAATATCAAAAAATACGATTTTAATTTGATCGCTTAAATTAGGTAAATTCATATAAAATCCTTGAACTCTTGATTAAAATATCCCATTATTATGAATGAATTTGGACTTATGGTTAAGTATTATTATTTATTATAGGAGCATAAAATGACACAAGTAACATTAGCAGGAACTCTCATTGAAGTAAAAGGACATTTCCCACAAGTTGGTGAAACAGTTGAAAATTTAGTTTTTACTAACACTAAACTAGAAGACGTTGCTTTAAGCGACTTTGCTGGCAAACGCAAAATCTTAAATATTTTTCCAAGTATTGATACAGGTGTTTGTGCTACATCAGTACGCACTTTTAATCAGAAAGCAGCAAATTTAGCGAATACTGTAGTGCTTTGTATTTCTGCCGACTTACCTTTTGCTCACGCTCGTTTTTGTGGAGCGGAAGGTATTGAAAACGTGCAAACGCTATCCACTTTCCGTGATAAATCTTTACACACTAAATTGGGCGTAGATATTGCCAGTAGCGGTTTAGCAGGATTAACTTCTCGTTCAGTCATTGTGTTAGATGAAAATAACAAAGTATTGTATTCTGAATTGGTGAGTGAAATTAAAAATGAACCAAACTATGAGAAAGCATTAGCGGTTCTGTAAAAATAAGCCACAGAGTGGCGTAACTATACCTAACCCCGTACGCCAGTACGGGGTTATATAGTGATGTATCTTATCTACATTAATCCAACTGCCAAACCCCATTTACCGCTGTATTTTCTACTTTAAAATCATTCGTAAATACAGTCAAGTTAGCAATTTTTCCGACTTCAATAGAACCAAGTTTATCATCTACACCGATTGCTCGAGCAGGATAAAGGTTACACATTCTCAAACTTTCATCTAACGAAATACCCACTTCTTTCACGGCATTTTCGACACTTTCAATCATCGTAATTGATGCCCCTGCAATGGTATTATTCGCATCATAACAACGACCGTCACGAACATAGATAGGTTTTCCTACAAAAGTAAATCCTTTAATATCTGAACCTGCTGCTGCAATAGCATCTGTCACAATACAAAGTTTATCCCCCTTAGCTCGTTTAGCGATTTTCACATTACCAAAATTAACATGAATACCATCCACGATAATACCAGCATAAACATCATCAGAATCCAACACCGCACCAACTACACCCATAGCACGACCAGAGCTAATTGGTGACATCGCATTATGTAAGTGCGTTGCAAAAGTAATCCCTTTTTTGAAAGAATCTTTTGCCACATCATAAGTTGCATTAGAGTGACCGATAGACACCACAATACCAGCTTTCACAAAATCAGGCACATAATTTACAGTTGGGTTATCCGCTGCTAAGGTAAGTTTAGTAATCACATCTGCATTAGCACAAAGAAAATCTTTCATTTCAGGGGAGATTTCACGAATATATTCAGGGCGATGTACACCTTTTTTCTCAATACTTAAATAAGGACCTTCCAAGTGTAAACCTAAGGCTTGGTTTTGGTGTTTATCCAAATATTCTCGCATAATTTGCACCGCAATTTTCATATCTTCATCTGGTGAAGTAATAAACGTTGGTAAATAGCTGGTGGTCCCTGAACGAACGTTAGTTTGTTGCATAATTTCAAGGGTTTCTACGCTAGTTTGATCATTAAACATCACACCACCGCAACCATTTAATTGTAAATCAATAAATCCAGCTGTAAGGTTATTACCTTTTAAATCAAAATGTTGAATATCATGCGGTAAATGTTCTTGGCGAACAATATCCACAATTTTGTCATTGTCAACTATGACTGAGTGACCATACAACACATCATAGCCTGTATAGATCACGGCGTTCGTTAAAGCGTATTTCATTTTATATTCCTTAAAAGCGTTTAGGGTGTAAAAATATGTAGTTATTAATCAGTTAGTCATTGACTACTGAATGAATAGCTCGGGCTTCCAACTCAGTAAAATATTTCACTGTTTTTACTTTTAATTCCTGAGTCGCTGGCTCATCACACACCAAAATATAATGACGATGTTGTTGCAACGCACTGATTGTCCAGAAATGGTTCACTGAACCTTCCACGCCTGCTTGTACAGCAAGAGCTTTATTATGCCCAGTGGCGAGAATCATCACTTCTTCCGCATCTAATAATGTGCCTACACCGATAGTTAAGGCATATTTTGGTACTTTATTCACATCATTATCAAAGAAACGGGAATTGGCAATCAGTGTATCTTGAGTGAGAGTTTTAATTCTTGTACGTGATGCGAGTGACGATGCTGGTTCATTGAACGCAATATGACCGTCATTACCGACACCACCCATGAAAAGATTAATTTTACCATAGGACTTAATTTTTTCCTCGTAACGGCGACATTCCGCATCATGATCTTCGCTGTTACCATTTAGAATATTGATATTTTTTTCTTGAATATCAATATGATTGAAAAAATTATTATACATAAAACTGTGGTAGCTTTCAGGGTGTTCTGCTGGCAGATCAACATATTCGTCCATATTAAATGTGACCACATGTTTAAAGCTCACCTCTCCAGCTTTGCATAAAGCAATCAGTTCTTTATAAGTAGCTAAAGGGGTGCCGCCCGTTGGTAAACCTAAAACAAATGGACGTTGTTCGGTCGGATTAAATTGATTGATACGATCCACAATATGACGTGCAGACCATTTTGCTACTTGTTCAGCATTTTTTAATGGAATTAAACGCATATTAGCTCCTTAAGATATTTGGGGTTAGCCCCCCTCAGGGCTTCGCCCAGCTCCCCCCGCAAGCAGGGGGAGCGAAAAATATTTGCTTGTTTTATTGTTCTTTCCCCCTACTCACGAGAGGGAGAAAAACATAAACACTTATTTGTTTTATTGTTCGCTCCCCCACTTGCGAGAGGGAGAAGAACGTAACCACTTGTTTGTTTTATTATTCGCTCCCCTGCTTGCAAAAGGGAGAAGAACGTAACCACTTGTTTGTTTTATTGTTCGCTCCCCTGCTTGCAAAAGGGAGAAGAACGTAACCACTCGTTTGTTTTATTGTTCGCTCCCCCTGCTTGCGGGGGGAGCTGGGCGAAGCCCTGAGGGGGGCTACCCCAAAAACTGCGGTCTAAATTTTCTTATTTTTATTTAAGAAACGTTTCATACAACTCTTTGGCACGAACTAATTGTGCATCAGTGGCTTTCGCTGTCATTGGTTCACGACAATAACCCGCATCTACACCTTGTAATTTCAAGATTTCTTTGATCGTTAGGTATAAACCATTCGCCAAAATACCTTCAATTAAATCGTTAGTAACGTGTTGAATTTCTAATGCTTCTTTTACTTTACCTGATTGAGTTAATTCAAAAATTTGTCTTGCACGTAAACCGTTCACGTTGAAAGTTGAACCGATCGCACCATGCACACCTAAAGATGCAGCAGGTACCATCATTTCGTCAAAACCAGCCCATATTAATTTTTCTGGATAAGCCTTACTTAAACGTTCTAATAAATAGAAGTCACCAGCAGTAAATTTCACACCTAACACTTTAGGGTTTTTGTAAAGTTCACCGAATTGTTCCACGCCCATATTCACGCCAGTTAAGAACGGAATAGAATAAACAATCATATTATTACCAGTTTCAGCAATAATAGTTTCATAGTAATGTTTAATTTCTGGGAAGCTAAATTTGTAGTAGAAAGGTGTTACTGCTGATAAGCTGTCATAACCTAATTCTGTGGCATATTTACCTAATTCCACCGCTTCTTTTAAGTTTACGCTACCTACTTGAGCAATTAAGGCGACTTGATCTTTGGCTTCATCTTTAGCAATACGGAAGATTTGTTTTTTCTCTTCGGTAGAAAGCATAAAGTTTTCACCAGTAGAACCACCCACATATAAGCCATCTACTTTCATTTTATCAATGTTATGACGAATGATTTGACGCAAACCTTTTTCATTCACTGAACCATCTTCATTAAAAGACACTAATAATGCACTGAAAATACCTTTTAAGTTTTTCATTAAATTTTCTCCTATTTATTCTGTTGTTGCTCAATAACTGCAACAGTTTTTTGTTTAGATTGTTTTGCTTTTTCTTTTTCGGCTTGAACTAATAACGCATAAATCAGATCAAGTACGAATAACTGAGTGATTTGTGTACCCACGGAGTCGCCTTGTAACTGACCTTGGCGATTACCATTATTGAGTACATAATCCGAAACTTTAGTAATCGGCGAACGCAAATTATGGGTAATTGCAACCGTTACTGCTCCTGCCTGTTTCGCAATTTCAAGGGCTTTAGTAGTTTCAGGTGAAGTACCAGAATGACTAATACCAATGACCACGTCCCCTTTTCTCATTAACGAAGCCTGCATATACATAAAATGGTTATTTGTTTCAGCATCAACCTGAAAACCAATACGCATTAATTTATTTTTTGCTCCGTCAGCCACAACACCTGACGAACCTACACCAAACAAATAAATTCGTTTAGCCTTACGCAGTTCTTTTACGACATTACTCAACGCATCAAAATCTAACAAATTAATGGTTTCACCGACCACGTTATTAATAACACTTTGCAACTTACTAGCTATTTCTTTTGGGCTATCCTTTGCCGTAATAGTTGTATCTAATAAATCTGATGACTGTTGACTTTGTGTCGCAAGTTCAATAGCAAAATCCAATTTAAAATCGCTAAATCCTTTAAATCCAAGTGTTCGACAAAAACGAATAAAGGTCGCTTCGCCTACATTTAACGACTTTGCAATTTCAGCTAAAGAAGATTGTGCAATTAATTCTGGTGTAATAAGAATTTGTTCGGCAATACGTTTTTCAGTTTTGGTTAAACTGCTTTGTAATGCACCGATTGTATCTAAAATTTTACTGCTTTCATTAGGTGTAGTGACCATAGTTAATTCCCCTGAATTCCTAAACTAATTACGTTCTAGCTAATGCTATGCCTCCCCAATATGCAGCACCGATTAAACCAGCATCACCTGCATATTTTGCTGTGGTTAATTCACAATGATAAAAATGTGGCATTGCTTGTACATATTGCTTCACTAAAGGTAAATAACCCTCAGCTAATCCCACGCTACCGCCCAGCACAACTTGTTGAATATCAAGTGATATCACCAAGTCAGCCACTAAATTGGCAATAGCCTTGGCAGAACGCTGTACAAGTGCGGTGGCTTTTTCATCATTTTCACGAAATAACGCAAACACTTCTTTTGGCGAACAAGGTTTATCCCATTTTTGTGCATCACGTTCAATGGCTCGCCCAGCTGCAACAGCTTCGACACAACCACGACGACCGCACCCACAAACTTCACCATTCGGATCTGCAAGGCTGTGTCCAATATGCCCTACTACCCCATTTGGTCCTGTTTGCAATTCACCATTTAAAATAATTCCGCCCCCAACTCCCGTGGAAACCACGATAAAAGCAAAATTAGGGACTTTTTTCGAATCAACTTCTTGATATTCAGCACAAGCGGCGGCTTGCACATCATTCAATAAGAAAATCGGTTTATCGGTATGACGGGCAATGCTTTCTTTCAATGGAAATTCAGCCAAGCCACCCAAATTTTTCGGATTAAGTGCGGTTAAAATACCGTTATTTATGATGCCCGTTGAGGCAACAGACACATAATCAAACTGTCCTGCATATTGCTCGACTAAACTTGCTAAAGCCTGATGTAAAGCCTGAGCCGCATTATCTTGTGGGGTAACAATTTGCTGACGTTGTTGGATTTGGTTATTTTCCACTAACGCTGCCGCTATTTTTGTACCGCCAATATCGAGGGCTAAACAACGCATATTAAGCTCCTTTTTATTCGTCTTCGTTACAAAGCCCCCCTCAGGGCTTCGCCCAGCTCCCCCCGCAAGCAGGGGGAGCGAACTTTTTTATTTGTCCGTTACAACGCCCATCAGGGCTTTACCTAGTTCCCCCACAAGCAGGGGGTAAATGTACTTTATTGTTTTATTCTACACTTTGCTCCCCCTGCTTGCGGGGGGAGCTGTCCGCAGGACTGAGGGGGGCAATCCCCCAATACCCCTATCTCGCTGATTTCACCGCATTCGCAAACCAGCTCACAATATGCTCTAAACGGGTTAACGCTGACCCCACTGTCACTGCATCTGCCCCAATTTCAATGGCGACTTTCGCCAATTCAGGGGTGTTGTAACGACCTTCCGCCATCACAAAACAGCCCGCAGCTTTTAAATCTTTGACTAATTGATAATCAGGTTCTTTCGGAATTTCTCCACCAGTGTAACCAGACATTGTACTACCCACAATATCAAAACCTAATTTTTGACAATACAAACCTTCTTCTAAATTAGAACAATCCGCCATCGCCAAACAGCCACACTCATGGATTTTTTTCACCGCACTTTCTATATCCACAGGACGAGGGCGATTGGTGCCATCTACAGCAATAATATCCGCACCAGCAGCAGCTAAATCTTCAATATCCTGCAAAAAAGGGGTGATTCGCACAGGGCTATCAGGTAAATCACGTTTTTTTATCCCTATAATAGGAATAGTAACAAATGGGCGTGTTGCTTTTAGATTTTCAACACCTTCAATACGTAAACCAGATGCACCACCATTTTGTGAGGCTTGAGCCATAGCTGCAACAATTTCAGGTTTGTCCATTGGACCATCATCCACGGGCTGACAAGAAGAAATAAATCCTTTTGAGATTTGAGTAAGCACGTCGGAATGAGATAATTTTGACATATATACTCCGTTTATTTTCTATTTTTAGAATTAATGCTTCATTTATTCGTTAGATTACGCTCTAACGAATAAAATGGCAAGACTTTTTGAGATACTTTATAGGAAATTTTCACACTTTAATCAAAAAGTCCCATATATATGACTCATTATATGCCTAAAAATTTCCAAAAGTGGAGTAAAAATCCAAAAATTTTAAAAGAATTTTTTAATTTTGTGATCTACCTCTCATTTTTGAAATTTAACTTCAAAAATATATTTATTTTTTGATTTTTTTGATCCAGAATGCAAAGCATATTAAAACCACACAGGTTTAATTACATCTCAAACTCAAAAACTCTGACAATCTTTTTAACAGGAGCGTACTTATGAAATTCAATAAACTATTCTTAGCAACATTTTGTGCTGGCGTTGCGGCATCTGCTTTTGCAACTTCTGCATTGGCAGCAGATTACGATTTAAAATTCGGTATGAATGCAGGTACAAGCCAAAACGAATATAAAGCAGCAGAATTTTTCGCTAAAGAAGTGAAAGATAAATCTGCGGGCAAAATCGAAGTGAAACTTTTCCCATCATCTCAATTAGGTGATGACCGTACCATGATGAAACAATTAAAAGATGGTGCGTTGGATTTCACTTTTGCAGAATCTGCCCGTTTCCAAATTTTCTACCCAGAAGCAGAAATTTTTGCGTTACCTTATGTGGTGCCAAGCATTGAATTCAGCAAAAAAGCGTTATTAGAAACCAATTTTGGTAAAGAATTATTACGTAAAGTCCATGATGAACAAGGTATGACTTTATTATCAGTAGCTTATAACGGTACACGTCAAACTTCATCAAACCGTCCGATTAATTCTATTGCTGATATGAAAGGCTTGAAATTACGTGTACCAAATGCAGCAACTAACCTTGCCTTTGCAAAATATGTGGGTGCAGCACCAACTCCAATGGCGTTCTCTGAAGTATATTTAGCCTTACAAACTAACTCTGTAGATGGTCAAGAAAACCCATTGCCAACTATTCGGGCGCAAAAATTCTATGAAGTGCAAAAATATTTAGCAATCACTAACCATATCTTAAATGACCAACTTTATTTAGTCAGTAATGAAACCTTTGCAGATTTACCTGCTGACTTACAAAAAGTGGTGAAAGATGCGGCAGAAAAAGCAGCGGAATACCACAGTAAATTATTCCACGACGGCGAAGCAAACGATATCGCTTTCTTTGAAAAACAAGGTGTAACAGTAACTCATCCTGATTTAGCACCGTTCAAAGCAGCATTAAAACCTTACTATGACGAATACTTGAAAAAGAATGGCAAAGTAGGTCAAGATGCCTTTGATGAATTTTCAAAAATCAAATAATTAACCTCAATGCCCTATTCTCATTTTCCTCTGGTGGGGATAGGGCAAACCTAATGTTTTAATTTCCTTGTATTACTCGACATATCGAGGTATTTATGAAATTTTTTAATAAAATAGAAGAATGGGTTGGCGGAACATTATTGTTCATTGTGTTCCTAATTCTTCTTACCCAAGTCATTGCACGTCAAATCTTTGATTCACCATTAATTTGGTCAGAAGAATTGGCAAGATTGCTGTTTATCTATGTGAGTATGTTCGGGATCAGTATGGCAGTGCGTAGCCAACAACATATTTATCTCGACTTTATCACCAATCTCATGCCACCAAAAGTAAAAAAAGCCACTAATACTTTTGTGCAACTGTTGATTTTTGCTTCTATCATTATTTTTATCCATTTAGGCTTTAAAGTCTGGATTGGGGCATCTTTTGAATTGGTGGCGTTAGAAATCAGTGATAAATGGTTATATGCGGCTCAAGCCTTTATTTCCGTGCTGGTGCTAATCCGTTTCTTACAAGCACAAACTGAAAACTTTACCAATCAAACTTCCTATTTATCCTCCACGGTGTTTGCCATAGGTGCGGTGATTTTATTAGCTCTTTTATTCTTCGCCCCTGATGTGTTCAAAGTGCTTCGTATTTCGCAATATGTGAAACTTGGCGACAATGCCGTTTATTTAGTACTTGTAGTTTGGCTGGTAATCATGTTCTTAGGCACGCCAGTAGGTTGGTCATTGTTTATTGCCACCTTGCTTTATTTCTCTATGACACGCTGGAATATTGTCAACAGTGCCGCCAATAAATTAGTCGATAGCCTAAACAGTTTCTCATTATTAAGTGTACCGTTCTTTATCTTAACGGGGATCTTAATGAACGGCGGCGGAATCACTGAACGGATCTTTAACTTCGCCAAAGCCTTGTTAGGTCATTACACAGGCGGTATGGGACATGTGAATATCGGGGCAAGTTTACTGTTCTCTGGTATGTCAGGTTCTGCCATTGCCGATGCGGGTGGTTTAGGTCAATTAGAAATTAAAGCCATGCGTGATGCGGGATATGATGATGACATCAGTGGTGGTATTACCGCAGCCTCTTGTATTATCGGTCCATTAGTGCCACCAAGTATCTCCATGATTATTTATGGTGTTATCGCTAACCAATCCATTGCCAAATTGTTCGTGGCGGGCTTTGTACCTGGCGTATTGGTCACCATTGCGTTAATGGTTATGAACTACTTCGTGTGTAAAAAACGCGGTTATCCAAGAACACCAAAAGCGACTATGCCAGAACTTTGTGCCGCTTTTAAATCCAGCGTATGGGCAATTTTAACCCCGATTATCATTATTGGCGGTATCTTCTCAGGCATGTTTACCCCAACGGAAGCTGCCGTAGTCGCTGTGGCATACTCCATCATTGTCAGCCGTTTTGTCTATAAAGAATTAACCTTAAAATTATTGTTCAAAAGCTGTGTTGAAGCGGTGTCCATTACGGGCGTAACCGTATTAATGGTGATGACCGTGACGTTCTTCGGCGATATGATCGCACGCGAACAAGTGGCAATGCGTTTAGCTGAAGTGTTTGTAACCGTAGCGGATTCACCATTAACCGTACTGGTCATGATTAACTTATTGTTATTATTCTTAGGTATGTTTATTGATGCCCTTGCATTGCAATTCTTAGTATTACCAATGTTAATTCCAATTGCTCAACATTTTGGTATTGATTTAGTGTTCTTCGGAGTAATGACCTTAATGAACATGATGATTGGTATCTTAACACCACCAATGGGAATGGCGTTGTTTGTGGTAGCACGTGTAGGTAATATGTCGGTATCTACCGTAACCAAAGGGGTACTGCCATTCTTAGTACCAATATTTATTACGCTGGTATTGATTACAATTTTCCCTGAAATCATTACCTTTATTCCAAACTTATTAATGCCAAATGGCTAACATTTAAAAATACATATTAAGGAGTTCTATTATGAAATTCACTAAATCTTTATTAGCTGTATCTGTATTAGGCTTAACGGCTTTCGCTGCCCAAGCGGCACAATATCCTGATTTACCCGTTGGGATCAAAAGCGGTGCAGGTGCATTGATCGGCGACACCGTTTATGTGGGATTAGGTTCAGGCGGTGACAAATTCTATTCTCTTAACTTAAAAGAGAAAGATGCAAAATGGCAAGAATTAGCTGCATTCCCGGGCGGTGCTCGTAACCAACCAGTCGCAGCTGGCATTGATGGCAAACTTTATGTTTTCGGTGGTTTCCAAAATAACGATGTAGCCGATAACCAAGTAATCAACGATGCTTATTCTTATGATCCAGCCACTAACACTTGGACAAAATTAGATACACGTTCGCCTCGTGCAGCTGTGGGTGCAACTGGCGTGACTGATCACGGCAAAGTTTACTTCGTGGGTGGTATCAACCAAGAAATCTGGAACGGCTTATTCCAAGACGTGAAAAAAGCTAGTGCAGGTTTAGACAAAGAAGCCGACAAAGATAAAATCAAAGAAAAAACCGCACCAATCTTTGATGCGTACTTTAACCTACGTGCGCAAGACTTCTTCTTCTCATCTGAAATTGTGAGTTACGAACCTGCGACTAACACATGGCGTAACGAAGGTTACTTCCCATATTCAGGTCGTGCAGGAGCATCTGTGGGTATTAACAATGGCAAATTGTTAGTGGTCAACGGTGAAATCAAAGCAGGTCTTCGTACTGATGGCACCGCACAAGGTACTATCACCAAAGATGGCGTAAAAGACTGGAAAAAACTTGGCAACTTACCAGCACCGAAAGGTTATGATCAACAAGACGGTATCGCAGGCGGTATGGGCGGTTATACCAACGGTCACTTTATCGTGACAGGTGGGGCAAACTTCCCAGGTGCAAGAGCGAACTATGCCAAAGGCATCAACGATGCTCACCGTACTGGTGGCTTGAAAAAAACCTATCATAGCGACTTCTATACTTTAGATGCTAAAAGCGGTACTTGGAAAATTATCGGTAACTATCCGCACAATATTGCTTACGGTGTAGCTTTACCGTATGAAAATAAAGTGTTATTTGTCGGGGGTGAAACAGACGGCGGTAAAGCATTAACCGAAGTTCGTACTGTAAGCTATGACGGCAAAAAACTTGTCGTTGAAGAATAAAAATCTTCAAAAAAAATGACCGCACTTTTGCGTTTCCCAGATGCGACTGGTGTAAAAGTGCGGTGTGATTTCCTCTTAATTTTAATCAACCAACGATATCAAGGATGATGTCGTTGTTTTTTTATTAATATCCACTTGACATTAACAGACAAAAATTTATACTTAGTAATAATCCGACCCTTAGTTGTACGCTTTTGTCACTTATCCAGACATTATGCCGAACCTTAGGGTTTTTTTCTATATAAGGAAAAGAAAATGGCGACGGCAATTTTAATTGATGGTGCTTATTTTATTAAACGTATCAGGCATTTTGAACCAAATAACTATTTTAATGCACAACGTATAGCAGATCTCGCTGTTCGCTGTGCTATGTTACATTTATCGGACAAAAGAAAAGTTAAACAAGAACTCTATCGTATTTTTTTCTACGATTGTGCTCCATTGGAAAAGAAAATGCACAATCCTATCAGCAAAAAGGCATTTGATTTCTCGAAATCAAATGAAGCCATATTCAGAACCGAACTACACCAACGTTTATTAAAAAAAAGAAAATTAGCATTGCGATTGGGTGATTTATCTCAAACCGTAGAATGGATTATTAAACCAGATATTGAACAAGCTATTTTAAAAGGAAAACGTGATCTATCAAAATCTCCATTGCAAGAAAATGATGTGATTATTAATACTCGGCAGAAAGGTGTTGATATGCGAATAGGTATTGATATAACCACACTAGCTTTAAAAAAACAAGTTAATCAAATAGTACTTATTGCTGGTGATTCTGATTTTGTACCCGCTGCAAAGTTGGCAAGGAGAGAAGGTGTTGACTTTATTTTAGATCCTATACATCAAAATATCCCTGACCAACTTAATGAGCATATTGATGGATTAAGAAGTACATACTTTCATAAAAAGAAACATGATGATTTACAAGAAATCATATTGGCAGAAGCTGTTTTAAATAGGGTGAAAATGGGTAAAGAATCATTACATAGCTTAGCAGATGTTGAAATGGAACTTGATTTAATCTACAAAATGCAAAATGGGTTAGAAGAAACTATTACGCATGAAGAAGCAATGAGAAATTTAAGAAAGGTTTTAAAATTGGATGAAAACTGATTACCCATGCAGTAAACATAAAACTCAAATAGCACAATCAGACAAACCAACAATATTAGAAAGTGCTTTTGAAAGAGCCGTTAAAGTCATTAATAAACATCAAACAATTCGTTTAAATGCTCAACAATGGCAAAAAGCAATGGCGATATTAGACGCTGAACCTGATCCACACCCAGAAATGGTTGCACTGTTTAATCGGGGCTATAAGAATGTTAATGTTGATAACTAAATTTAATAATCTTACGATAGAAACTTATTTGATTGCAATGTTATAGAACTCAAAGGAAACAAACATGAAACTCAAACTACACTATCTCGACCGTTCTCGTGCTATGCGAGTGACTTGGTTATTGGAACATATTGGCTTGCCTTATGAATTAATCTCGCATAAACGTCAAGAAAATATGCACGCACCAGAAGCACTGAAAGATATTCACCCGTTAGGCAAAGTTCCGTTACTTGAAATTGACGGAAAAGTCATCACTGAATCAGTGGCTATGGTGGAATGGATTATCGCAAATCACGCCCCACAACTCGCTCCAGCGACAGATAGTCCTGAATATGCCGAATATTTACAATGGCTACAATTTAGTGAAAGCACCGCAATGATTCCCTTAGTGCTTAAATTTATTGCTGCGAGAGAACCCACTCCACCACAAAACACCTTAGCTTATGCAGACAGTGAAATAGAAAAAGTTTATAACTATGTAAACCGTCAATTAGCCAATAAACGTTATATTATGGGCGACAAACTTACGGGAGCCGATTTTGCCCTAGCATTTGCTCTAATCTTTATGAAAATGGTATATCAAGGTAAATTCACGCATATTGATCGCTATCTTGCCGATTTACATCAACTTCCAAGTTGGCAAAAAGCCCAACAAATTGAGCAACAGGTGTTACAAGGAAAATAAGGCTTGTCACCCTGCACTCACGTACAGGGCTAAGCATAGTCACGATGCTCCGCATCTATCCACCCCCGAACCCAAGCCACAGCGTGGCGTCACCATGCTTAGCCCCGTACGCCAGTGCGGGGCGGATGTCTTGTCACCCTGCAATCTATCCTATTTTTTGACTAATCCTTTGTCATTTCTCAAAAAGTTCCCACTAAAAATGTGATCTAGTTCACATTTTTGAAATAAACTTTCCTGTCTATATTTATTTTTGAATATTTACTTTAATAAAAGATAAACAAATTTAATTATTCCTTTTAAATCAATTAATTGAAAATTCACAAAAAATAATAATATAGAAAAATTCTTTCAAATTTGTGATCTAGATCTCATTTTTTCAATCTAATGAAATTTCATAACATATTGATTAATCTACAAATCATGTTTTCTTCAAAAAAGTTCCCTATATTGACATAAAAAATCAATTCATTTAAATTTCGCATCAAGAAGTAAAACTTCAAATAGCAAAGGAATTTGCTAAACTCTAGTCGAAATAATCGATTTGTTATACTTAACCAAAATAAGGAAACATTATTATGAAAAAAACACTTATCGCTCTAGCCGTCGCTGCCTTAGCTTCTAGTGCTGCCAATGCAACTGTGGTTTATCAACAAGATGGTACTAAACTTGATGTTGATGGTCGTATTTCAATGCAAGTTAAAAACGAAACTGGTAAACGTACAGATTTAGTGGACAAAGGTTCTCGTGTACGTGTTCGTGCTTATCAAGAAATTGGTAACGGTTTCAGTGCATTAGCTAATATGGAAATTCGTTTTACTCAACATGGTACGATTGGTGATGGTATTCATACTAAACGTTTATTCGGTGGATTTGAACATAAAGACATCGGTACTTTAACATTCGGTCGTCAATTAACCACTGGTGATGCTATTGGTTTATCTGACTATACTTATGAATTAGGGGCAATCGTTAAAGTAGTAGATTCTCATAATAAAGCAGTTCATTTTGAATCTGCTAAATTTGGCGGTTTCCATTTTGGTGCAGATTACTTGTTCGGTGATGCAACAAAAGAAAGTACATCAGGTCACACTGCTGATGCAGACCAAGGTTTTGCACTTGGTGCATTCTATAGCACAAAAGTGGGTGAATTCGGTTTCTCTACAGAAGGTGGTTATAGCGAACAAACTAAAGGTACTTTAGCAACTAATGATTATAAAGTGAAAAGTGCAGGTGCAGCTATTGGCTTATCTTATGGTCCTGTAGAATTTGGTTTTGATTGGGCTCATCAACAAGCTCCAAAAGGTAAAACAGTTGTGGCTCTTAAAGGTCCTGCACTTAAAGACTCAGCTGGTAGCTCTATCAACTATGAGAAAATTGACCAATTTGAAGTTGGTTTAAAATACCACGTTACACCAAATAATGCTGTTTATGCTGAATATTTATTTGGTACAGGTAAAACTCAAGGTATGGCGAACGATAAATTACGCGGTTGGTTCTTGGGAGCAGATCACCATTTCAACAAAAATGTATTAGTTTATGTTGAAGGTGGTTCATTAAAAATTAAAGGTGGTGACACAGGCGCTCAAGCTAAAAATAAACAAATCGCTTTAGGTACTCGTATCTTCTTCTAATCTCTAACGAAATTGCTAATGTTTTTTATCATTTGATCCTTTCGCCCCATTATTTTAATGGGGCTTTTTTTATGGCAATTAATCTCATTAAAATAACAGTGATAAATTTGGTTCAGGTGTAGAAGATCAGTTTTAATTTTCTTTATTTGCGACAATGAATTAAGGTGGTATCAAACTCGCTATACTATACATAGACTAATGACACCACCATTGCAGTTTATTCTAATTACAATTACATTTTGTCTTTTTTCATCTCGTCGGATTTCATCATGTCCGATTTTGTACCTCCTTTTTTCATATTGTCGGATTTCATCATGCCCGATTTCATGTCTCCTTTTTTCATTTCATCAGATTTCATCATGTCTGAGTGCATGTCTCCTTTTTTCATTTCATCAGATTTCATCATCATATCTGATTTCATATCACCTTTTTTCATTTCGTCAGCTTTCATCATTTCTGAGTGCATTTGGTCTTTGTTCATCTGATCTTTTTTCATATCAGCTGCATTTGCGTTCACGGCAAAAATAGAAAGTAATGATACTGCACTTAAGGTTTTTAAAATATTTAAAGATTTCATAGATTTCTCCTTTGATTAAGATAAATTGTTAGCGAAAGAATATATTCACTATCCTTTCATTAGCATTAGTCGAACGAGTAGCAGAAACCTTACAAAAATTTTTAATAAAATAGATAAAATAATAGTTAAGATATTTTATTAGTGGTAAAAACAGCAATGAAAAGATGCGGATGAAATGTTCTAATATGTAGAAGATCAGAGATCGATCTTCTACAACTTAAAAATTATTTTTTCCAACCTTTTAACGCATCAGCAAAGGCATTATTGGTGAAAGATTGATTATGCCGTTCATGGCGACCTTTGGGCGATGAATTTCGTTCAGAACTGCGGTCAAATTTTTGCTCTTTTTTCACCGCACTTTCCTCTAATCGCATGGTTAAGGCAATCCGTTTGCGAGCCACATCGACTTCAAGCACTTTGACTTTTACCACATCGCCTGTTTTCACCACTTGATGGGGATCTTCAACAAATTTATCCGCCAACGATGAAATATGTACTAAGCCGTCTTGATGTACACCAATATCCACAAATGCCCCGAAATTGGTCACGTTAGTAATGGTTCCCTCTAAAATCATACCTGCTTTCAAATCCGTGATGTCTTCCACGCCGTCCATAAAGGTCGCCGTTTTAAATTCACCCCGTGGATCGCGTCCTGGTTTTTCTAGCTCTTTAAAAATATCCATTACCGTTGGTAAACCAAATTTTTCATCGGTGAATTGTTTTGCTTCAAGCTGACGAATAGCAGAAGCATTGCCCATTAAATCTTGAATGGATTGTTCTGTGGCTTGTAAAATTTTTTCTACTACTGCATAGGCTTCGGGGTGAACTCCAGACGCATCAAGGGGATTTTTGCCCTGATTAATTCGCATAAAACCTGCACATTGCTCAAAGGCTTTTGGTCCTAAGCGTGGTACTTTTTTCAATTCAGTTCGACTGTTGAAACGTCCGTTCTCATCACGATAATCCACGATATTTTGGGCAAGCGTCTTACTCATGCCAGCTACACGAGCCAATAAGGCAGATGAAGCCGTATTTAAATCCACCCCGACAGCATTAACACAATCTTCTACCACCGCATCAAGTTTACGAGCCAGTTGGGATTGATTCACATCATGTTGATATTGCCCTACCCCAATAGCTTTTGGCTCAATTTTCACTAGCTCCGCCAGCGGATCTTGCAAACGGCGAGCTATGGATACCGCTCCACGTAAAGATACATCTAAATTCGGAAATTCTTGTGCCGCCAATTCAGACGCAGAATAAACCGATGCCCCTGCTTCACTGACGACCACAATCTGTGGTGTATTTTGCGGAATTTGTTTAATCACTTCCTTGGCAAAACGTTCTGTTTCACGTGATGCCGTCCCGTTACCAATCGCAATTAATTCGACATTATGGGTTTTAATCAATTTAAACAACGTTACCAAAGCGGTTTCCGTTTGCCCTGTATGTGGATAAATCGTGGCGGTATCGAGCAATTTTCCTGTATTATCCACCACGGCGACTTTCACCCCCGTGCGTAAACCTGGGTCAAGTCCCATGGTATTTTTCGCTCCAGCAGGGGCTGCCATTAAAAGTGCGGTTAAATTTCGGGCAAAAACATCAATCGCTTCCTGTTCTGCTTTTTCACGTAAAGCCCCCATTAATTCCGTTTCTAAATGTAACGCCAGTTTAATTTTCCATGTCCATGCAATCACTTGCTCACGCCATTTATCCGCAGGTTGAGCATTAAAACGCACACCCAAATGCTCACGAATAATTTCTTCACAATAGCTTGAACGACTACCTTCTGCTGCATCAGGATCGGCATTAAGGCTCAGTTGCAGAAAACCCTCATTACGTCCACGCAACATCGCTAAAGCACGGTGTGAGGGTACATTTTTTAACGGTTCTTGATGATCGAAATAATCTCGGAATTTCGCCCCGTCCGTTTCTTTTCCCTCAAAAACTTTGGAAATTAACACCGCACTTTGTTGTAAATATTGACGGACTTTTGCCAATAATTGTGCATCTTCGGCAAAGCGTTCCATTAAAATATATTTCGCACCGTCTAACGCCGCTTTACTATCGACCACACCTTTTTCGGCATTCACAAAGGTTTCTGCTGTGCTATCGGGATCGTGAGTAGGTTGCAACCATAATAAATCCGCCAACGGCTCAAGACCTGCTTCAATGGCAATTTGTCCTTTAGTGCGGCGTTTTGGTTTGTAAGGAAGATAGAGATCTTCGAGTTCGGTTTTGCTTTGAGTTTGTTGAATTTTTTGTTGCAGTTCAGCGGTGAGTTTGCCTTGTTCTTCAATGGATTTCAGAATCGTCTGACGGCGATCTTCCAATTCACGCAAATAAATTAAACGGGTTTCAAAATGGCGTAACTGGGTATCGTCTAAGCCACCCGTCACTTCTTTACGATAGCGAGCAATAAAAGGAATCGTATTGCCATCATCGACTAACTGAATCGCAGCCAGAATTTGTTGCGGATGAACATTTAGTTCATCAGCGATAATTTGAGAGATTTGTTGGTTTAACATTAACATATTGATACTTCTTTAAGCAAAAAATTGCTTAATAGCATACTGTTTTTGTCGAGGAAAATAAAGCAGTATCAAACTGGATACGATCAAAGACCACAAAACAAATAAGGCGAATCCATTCGATTCGCCCTACTCTATTTTAGTCAAAGCAGTAAAAAATTAATAGACACCTTGTGCCAACATGGCATCAGCGACTTTAACGAAACCAGCTACGTTTGCACCCACCACATAGTTAATATTTTTGCCCTCACCTGAACCATATTTTTTACAGTTGGCATGAATATCTAACATAATGCTGTGTAATTTAGCATCGACTTCTTCACGACTCCAGTATAAACGTTGTGAACCTTGTGCCATTTCTAAACCAGATGTCGCTACCCCACCGGCATTGGCAGCTTTACCTGGTCCAAATAATACATCAGCCGCTAAGAACGCATCAGTCGCTTCAATAGTGGTTGGCATATTAGCACCCTCAGCCACTAATTGTACGCCATTGGCAATTAATTTTTGTGCATCAGCTAATTCAATTTCATTTTGGGTTGCACAAGGCAATGCAATATCGACTTTTACTCCCCAAGGACGTTGACCTGCATGATATTCTAAACCGAATTGTTCCGCATAATCTTTCACACGACCACGTTTCACTTCTTTAATTTCGATTAAGGCAGCTAATTTTTCTGCTGTGAAACCGTCTTTATCATAAACATAGCCCGATGAATCTGAACAGGTAACAACTTTTGCACCAAGTTGTAACGCTTTTTCAATCGCATATTGAGCAACATTACCTGAACCTGAAACTGAAACGGTTTTGCCTTGGAAAGATTGACCTTTTTCCGCTAACATGGCTTGTGCAAAATAAACTAAGCCGTAACCTGTGGCTTCAGGGCGAATTAAACTCCCACCAAAGGAAAGCCCACGACCCGTGAATACGCAAGCAGCTTGGTTAGATAATTTTTTCATATACCCTGCAAGATATCCTACTTCACGACCACCTACACCAATGTCGCCTGCTGGCACGTCAGTATCTGGACCAATATGACGATATAATTCTGCAATTAATGCTTGGCAGAAACGCATCACTTCCGCATCAGATTTGCCTTTTGGATCGAAGTCGGAACCGCCTTTCGCCCCGCCCATTGGCAAGGTTGTTAAGGCATTTTTGAAGATTTGTTCAAAACCTAAGAATTTTAGGATAGATAAGTTAACTGATGGGTGAAAACGCATACCGCCTTTAAATGGACCAATCGCACTATTGAACTGAACACGGAAAGCACGGTTGACTTGGGTTTGACCTTTGTCATCTGTCCATGCTACGCGGAATTGGAATGCACGTTCAGGCTCAACTAAACGTTCTAATAATGCTTGTGAACGGTATTTTGGATTTTTTTCAATAAAAGACCAAATAGAGGTAAATACCTCACGCACTGCTTGTAAAAATTCAGGTTGATGACCGTCACGCTGTGCAACGTAAGCTAGAAAGTCTTCTAATGATGATACTGAGTTAGACATAATATGTTTCCTTTTTTAATATGAGTAATATGTTTGTTTGCAATCGCTGTTTGAACAGCTCGGGTTCTACTATGCAAAAACACAATTCAAAATGCAATGCTTTTTTTCATCTTCTCAAAAGATAAATCAACACAACTAAATGAAAATTATTTTTATTCAGTTAATAAGTGCAAAAATTATATTTTTTCTAAATAAATGACAAAATCGTCGATTTTTGTTTAAAATAACACGTTAGTAATCATGAAATTATATAGATACAATTATTCATTCATATAAAATTAGATAAGATTTAAAATAAATAACAATTATTTATATTTTATTTAATAATTAAGCCGTTTATATAAATACAATGTTTGATATATTTACATAAACCCTTATTCAATCTAAGATAACTTTACCTATATAACGAAATAACAAAGTGCGGTGTAAAATCTGTTATTTTTCCCACCTTGTTAGCTAAAACGATTTTACTTTTACTCTATTTGCAGGAAGACAACTTATGACAACGCTATATGATCGCAGTGAAGTGCGTGAAAACTGCGGTTTTGGGCTGATCGCCAATATTGACGGCGTGCAGAGCCACAAAGTCGTACGTAATGCCATTTTAGGCTTATCTCGGATGCAACATCGTGGGGCGATTTTATCAGACGGTAAAACTGGCGATGGTTGCGGTTTATCTATTCAAATGCCAGAAACCTTTTTTCGCCATATCGCCGATGAGAATGGCTTTTCCTTAGCTAAAAATTTTGCGGTGGGTCAGATTTTTTTACCGCAAGATGAGAAATTAATAGCCGAATTTATTGAGATTATTAATCAAGAACTGACCGAAGAAACCTTAGGCATTGCCTATTGGCGTGATGTGCCAACCAATCCATCGGTTTTAGGTTCAATCGCTCTTGCAGATATGCCAGCGATCAAACAGGTGTTTATTAATGCACCGAGCGGTTGGCGAAATCAAGACTTACAACGTCGTTTATTTGTGGCTCGTCGTCGTATTGAAAAACGTATCAGCCATGATGATTTTTATATTTGTAGTTTTTCTAATCAGACCGTGATTTATAAAGGTTTGTGTATGCCGAAAGATTTGCCGAAATTCTATACAGATTTAGCCGATCTACGCATGCAATCTGCGATTTGTTTATTCCACCAACGTTTTTCCACCAATACCCAACCCCGTTGGAAATTAGCTCAACCATTCCGCTATTTAGCCCATAATGGTGAGATTAATACCATTTCAGGCAACCGAGCTTGGGCGAGAGCAAGGGGTTATAAATATCGCACACCGTTAATTCCAGATTTACAAACTGCTGCACCATTCGTAAATGAAAGTGGTTCGGATTCTAGCTCGTTGGATAATATGTTGGAGCTGTTTGTGTGTGGCGGTATGGATTTATTCCGTGCCATGCGTTTATTAGTACCACCTGCGTGGCAACATAACCCTGACATGGACGATAATCTGCGAGCTTTTTATGATTTTAATTCTATACACATGGAACCTTGGGACGGTCCTGCTGGAATTGTGCTGTCTGACGGTCGTTATGCCGCTTGTAACCTAGATCGTAATGGTTTACGCCCAGCTCGCTATGTGATCACCGAAGATCGCTTAATTACTATCGCATCAGAAATCGGTATTTGGGATTATGCACCTGATGAAGTGGTAGAAAAAGGACGGGTTGGGCCGGGGCAATTATTAGTGATTGATACCAAAAAAGGGCGTTTAGTTCATTCCGATGAAATTGATAATGAAGTTCGCTCCAGACATCCTTATCGCCAATGGCTAGATAAAAACGTCAAACGCTTAGTGCCATTTGATCAAGTAGATGATAGCCAAATTGGTGCGACAACCTTAAGCGAGCAAGAATTATTGGTGTATCAAAAACAATTCTTATACGATAACGAAGAAATTGAGAATATCATTCGTGTACTGGGTGAGAACGGGCAAGAAGCGGTCGGTTCGATGGGTGATGATACGCCATTTGCGGTGCTATCTGAACGTCCACGAGTAATTTTTGATTATTTCCGTCAATATTTTGCACAGGTAACAAACCCACCGATTGACCCATTACGTGAAGCTCATGTGATGTCATTAAACACGAGTATCGGACGTGAAATGAGCGTGTTCTTTGAAGCGGAAGGAATGAGCCATCGAGTCAGTTTTAAATCACCGATTTTGGTCTATTCCGATATGCAACAAATTTTGGATTTGCCACAACAATATTATAAACACCAAATTTTAGACGCAACCTATAACCCCGATGAAATGAGCTTAAAACAAGCCATTGAAAATCTGTGTAAAGAAGCTAAAAGTGCGGTGCAAAATGGTGCAGTTTTATTAATCGTGTCGGATCGCAATATTAGTAAATTCTATCAACCGATTCCAACTGCCTTGTCAGTAGGGGCATTACAAAATCAATTAGTGTCTGCCAATTTACGTTGTGATACCAATATTTTAGTCGAAACTGCCGAAGCTCGCAGTCCGCATCATTTTGCGGTGTTACTCGGTTTAGGGGCAACCGCTATTTATCCGTATCTTGCCTATGAAACCTTAGGGCAAATGGTGAAAACGGGTTCAATCAAAAAATCCTTACGTCAAGTTACGGCAAATTTCCGTTATGGCATTGATAAAGGCTTGTACAAAATTATGTCGAAAATGGGGATTTCCACCATTTCATCTTATCGTTGTGCCAGATTATTTGAGTTAGTGGGTATGAGTTCAGAAATTACTGATCTTTGTTTCCCTAGGATTACTAGTCGAATTGAGGGTGCCAGCTTTGCGGATTTTGACCAGCAACTTAGTCAATTACGCAAACGGGCATGGCGACCAAGTCAAGATTTGGATATGGGCGGATTTTTGAAATTCAAACCGCAAGGGGAATATCACGCCTATAACCCAGATGTGGTGATGAACTTGCAAAAAGCCGTCAATAGCGGGGATTATGAGCAATACAAAGCCTATCGTGATGCTGTGAATCATCGTCCTGTGGCGACCATTCGTGATATGTTAAAGCTCAAAACAGACCCCAATAATGCGATTGATGTCGCACAAGTTGAACCAGCGGAAAATCTATATAAACGCTTTGACAGTGCCGCCATGTCTATCGGTGCATTAAGTCCAGAAGCACACGAAGCCTTAGCCACTGCAATGAACCGTTTAGGCGGTTATTCAAATTCAGGTGAGGGCGGTGAAGATCCGAAACGCTATGGCACTGAAAAAGTGTCTAAAATCAAACAGGTCGCCTCTGGTCGCTTTGGGGTAACGCCTGCTTATTTAATGAGTGCAGAAGTGATTCAAATTAAAGTCGCACAAGGAGCAAAACCCGGTGAGGGCGGTCAATTACCAGGGGATAAAGTGACCCCTTATATTGCACAATTACGCTATGCGGTGCCAGGGTCAACCTTGATTTCACCACCACCACATCATGATATTTATTCCATTGAAGATTTGGCGCAATTAATTTTCGATCTCAAACAAATTAACCCGAAAGCGTTAATTTCGGTGAAATTAGTGTCTTTACCAGGTGTGGGTACGATTGCCACTGGCGTCGCCAAAGCCTATGCCGATCTGATCACCATTGCAGGTTATGACGGCGGTACTGGGGCAAGCCCATTATCCAGCGTGAAATACGCAGGTTCACCGTGGGAATTGGGTTTAGCCGAAGCACAACAGGCGTTAGTGGAAAATAATTTGCGACATAAAGTGCGGTTGCAAGTGGATGGTGGTTTAAAAACAGGTTTAGATATTGTCAAAGCCGCCATTTTAGGGGCAGAAAGTTTTGGTTTCGGTACAGGTCCAATGGTGGCATTAGGTTGTAAATACTTGCGTATTTGTCACTTAAATAACTGTGCCACAGGTATTGCGACCCAAGACGAAACCTTACGCAGTAAACATTATACTGGCTTGCCAGAAAAAGCCATGAATTACTTTAAATTTATTGCACAAGATGTCCGTGAGATTTTAGCCCAATTAGGCGTAGAAAAACTCACCGACTTAATCGGTCGCACCGATTTATTGGAAATTATTGATGGTCATACGGGTAAACAACGTGGTTTAGATTTAACTAAATTACTCTATTCGCCACAAGTGCCAGCTGGCAGTGCAAGATATTGTACGCAACACAATCCACCATTTGACAAAGGTTTGTTAAACAAAGCGATTGTAGAACAAGCTCAAGAGGCATTAGAAAATGGCTTGAATAGTGAAATGAATTTTGACGTGAGCAACCTAGATCGTTCTATTGGAGCAACGCTTTCTGGTATTTTGGCAGCACGTTACGGCAATCGTGGTAATCCATTGCAAGAATTTAATATTAATTTAACCGGTACCGCTGGACAAAGTTTAGGGGTATGGCTGGCAGGTGGTGTAAATTTGACCTTAACAGGTGATACTAACGACTACGTGGGTAAAGGTATGGCTGGTGGTCGTATTGTGATCAAACCGCACGCAGGTGTTTCATTCAAGGCGGAAGATGCCACCATTGCGGGCAACACTTGTTTATATGGTGCCACTGGCGGTGAATTATTTGCATCAGGACGTGCTGGCGAACGTTTTGCGGTGCGTAACTCTGGTGCATCTGCAGTGGTTGAGGGTATCGGCGATAACGGTTGTGAATATATGACTGGCGGTATCGTCACCGTGTTAGGCAAAACGGGGATTAACTTTGGTGCTGGCATGACGGGTGGATTCGCTTATGTGCTTGATACAGATGGCGGTTTTAAACAACGGCTTAACCCTGAATTAGTAGAGGGTTTAAGCATTGTGGATTTACCAACTCATCAAGAGCATTTACGTGGCTTAATTTCTCGCCACGTAGAATTAACCCATAGTGGTATCGGTGAACGTATTTTGGCTAACTGGGAACAATATGTTTCGCAATTTGTGTTAATAAAACCAAAAGCCAATGATGTTAATGGGTTATTAGGGCATAAACGCCGTACCGTGAATGAATTAGGTGCGTTAGCTCAGTAATAAAAATTTGTGGGATTTTCACCGCACTTTATTTAAACCAAAGTGCGGTGGAAAAAGAAAAAGTTTTTAAAGATTTGAAGGAATAAACTATGGGTCGTGGAAACGTCTATCAATTTATCGACTTGCAACGTGTGGATCCACCGAAAATTCCACTTAACGTAAGAAAAACCGAGTTTGTGGAAATTTACAATGTATTTAGCGATACACAGGCACAATCTCAAGCGGATCGCTGTTTGGAGTGTGGCAATCCTTATTGTCAAAACAAATGTCCGTTACATAACAATATCCCGAACTGGCTACGTTTAGCCCATGAGGGACGCATTATTGAAGCGGCAGAATTAGCCCATTCCACCAACAGTTTGCCAGAAGTCTGTGGTCGCGTTTGTCCACAAGATCGCTTATGCGAGGGGTCATGTACCTTAAATGACGGATTTGGCGCTGTCACCATTGGTAATGTGGAAAAATATATCACTGAAAAAGCCTTTGCAATGGGCTGGAAACCAACTATTAATGCCGTTCCAACGGGTAAAAAAGTGGCTATTATCGGTGCTGGACCTGCTGGCTTAGGTTGTGCCGATGTATTACTTCGTAATGGTGTAGAAGTCAGTATTTACGAACGCCAGCCAGAAATCGGTGGTTTGCTTACCTTTGGTATTCCTGCATTCAAACTGGAAAAAAGCGTGATGACACGTCGCCGTGAGCTATTTACCGAATTAGGCGTAAAATTCCACTTAGGAGTAGAAATTGGCAAAGATATCACACTAGACGAACTGGTCGCACAGTATGATGCAGTATTCTTAGGTGTCGGTACCTATCAAGGCATGAAAGCAGATATTCCCAATGAAAATGCCACTGGCGTTTATTCTGCCTTACCATTTCTAATCGGCAATACGCAACATTTACTCGGCTTTGATGCCCCTGATTTTGTTAATATGCAGGGTAAACGTGTGGTGGTACTGGGTGGCGGTGATACTGCTATGGACTGCGTGCGTACTTCGGTTCGACAAGGTGCGGTGGAAGTAACTTGTGTTTATCGCCGTGACGCTGCCAATATGCCTGGTTCGAAAAAAGAATATCATAACGCTAAAGAAGAGGGTGTCGATTTTGAATTTAACGCTCAACCAGTAGAAATCGAAGCCGATCCTGTTGCCATTGAAACGGACACATCAGGTAAAGTGACAGGGATTAAAATTGTCAGAACCAAACTAGGTGCCACAGATAGCAACGGTCGCCAGCGTGCGGAAATTATTCCGAATAGCGAAGAAATCATCTCTTGCGATGCAGTGATTGTAGCATTCGGTTTCGCTCCACATGCGATGCCGTGGTTAGCCGCAGTCGGCGTGGAAGTGGATAATCGTGGTCGCATTAAATCCAACGGCGAATTGAAACAACAAACCGCCAATCCAAAAATCTTTGCTGGCGGTGATGTTACCCGTGGCTCAGATTTAGTGGTGACAGCTATTGCCGAAGGACGTGATGCCGCTCAAGGGATTTTAGAGTATTTAGATGTGTAATTTAAATCGTTAGATTCAAAGTGCGGTGAAAAAATATCAAATATTTTTCACCGCACTTTCTCTTTCGTCAGTATAACAACACACAAAAAAAACAGGATTATCTCTAATCCTGTTTTTTTCCACTTAATCAAACATTAAGCATAATACATTTCAAATTCCACTGGATGTGGGGTCATGTTCAAACGTTCTACTTCTTTACGTTTCATGCCGATAAAGGTATCAATAAAGTCTTTAGTGAATACACCACCGTGAGTTAAGAACTCATAGTCTTTTTCCAAATTATCCAATGCTTCGCCTAAAGAACTGGATACCGCTGGAATTTCTTTTAGTTCTTCTGGTGGTAAATCGTAAAGGTTTTTATCCATTGCATCACCTGGGTGGATTTTATTGATAATACCGTCCAGACCTGCCATTAATAAGGCAGAGAAACACAAATATGGGTTCGCCATTGGATCTGGGAAACGAGCTTCTACACGTGTCGCTTTCGGGCTAGTAACGGCTGGAATACGGATAGATGCAGAGCGGTTACTTGCAGAATAAGCTAATAATACTGGAGCTTCAAAACCTGGTACTAAGCGTTTGTATGAGTTAGTGGTTGGGTTAGTGAATGCGTTTAAGGCTTTCGCATGTTTAATCACGCCACCAATATAGTAAAGTGCCGTTTCGGAAAGACCAGCATATTTATCTCCCATAAATACGTTTTTGCCGTCTTTACTTAAAGACATATTACAGTGCATACCTGAACCATTATCACCAGCAAATGGTTTTGGCATAAAGCAAGCGGTTTTGCCATGTTCTAATGCCACGTTTTGCACGATATATTTATAGATTTGAGTTTCGTCCGCTTTTAAGGTTAAGCTGTTAAATTTAGTTGCAATTTCATTTTGACCTGCGGTCGCTACTTCATGGTGATGAGCTTCAATCACTAAGCCCATTTCTTCTAACAATAAACACATTTCAGAACGAATATCATGTCCGCTATCAATCGGAGCAACGGCACAGTAACCGCCTTTTTTCAATGGACGATAAGCATTGTTGCCTTGTTCTTTATATTTGCGATCGGTGTTCCACATGGCCTCTTCATCATCAATGGCGTAAGACACTTTATTTGGCTCAGTGGAGAAACGTACATCATCAAATAAGAAAAATTCAGGTTCAGGTCCAAACATGACATGATCTGCCACGCCAGTGGAACGCATATATTGTTCTGCACGCAAGGCAATAGAACGTGGGTCACGATCGTAGCTTTGCATAGTGTTCGGATCATAAATACTACAACGAATAGATAGGGTTGGGATTTGTGCAAATGGATCTACCACCGCACTTTCTGGAATTGGCATTAATAGCATATCCGCTTTATTAATCGCTCGCCAACCTTCTACTGAAGAACCGTCAAACATTTTACCTTCTTCAAAGAAATCTTCATCAATGACACTAGCTGGCAGTGATACACCGTGTTCTTTTCCTTTAATATTGGTAAAACGAAGAAGAACAAATTTGATATCGTTTTCTTCGATAAGTTTAAATACGTTAGCAATGGCTTGTGTTTTTGACATAAGAAACTTCCTTCCAAGTTAATTTTAATAGTAAGTAAATTCTTGCAATGTGGTTGCGTATATAAAATAGCAAAACGATTTAAAAATAACAATCATATCATGATTTAATTTTAACAAATAAAATACATTATTGAAATATATCTAATTTTAAACACATAATGATAGATATTTTTTAATTAACCATCTTAACAGAAATACTTGATCTATTTTATCACTAATTTCCCACCGAGCTAAAGAGCTAGCGACCTAAAAAAGGTTTATATCTGCAATATACTATAACAAAACCACCCAAATAACCCAACCCAATAAGCCATTGAACAATTTCTAAAGATTGCTGGCTGATTTGGCTAAAACCTAAACAAAGATAGCCTAGACTGGCGATAAATTGGAGCAAATAATAGGCAAAAAGCGGTGAAAAACGCAGTAAATCCCAATAGTGAAATTCTTTCAAATTCGCCATAAACAGGCAACCGATACCCATCGCAATAAAACCACTCACATTGTCGGTGAGAAAAATTTCGCTTAACAAATAAAAAACCAAGCATACCGCCAATAAATTACGGTAAATCAGATTAGGGATAAAAATCGGATTGTTGAGCGAACTGTTTTTTAATGCGACTTTGCTCAGTATCATACTGAGTTTGAAACTCTCCCCAAGGGTCGCCAATACGGCAAGGTGGATTAAGTCATACAGATTATTCATAATATAACTACTCATAATACACTGCCCCTTGCAAATACTGCTTAACGGCGTTTTCTTCGTAATGGGTATCACGCAAGGCAAAATCTTCATTGAGCAAAATACGTTGTTGAATAAGCATGCCTTTGGCACTCAATAAGAGTATTTCATGGCTTAAACGTACCGCTTCAAAGCGGTCGTGCGTAACCAGCAAACAAGCCAAGGTTTTCTGTTGTACTCGCTCTTGTAACAGGCTGATTAATTTATGGCGTAAATCCCGATCTAATCCCACAAACGGTTCATCTAATAACGCTAAGTCGCAATCGCTTAATAATAAACGCAAAAATGCCACTCGCTTTGCCATACCGCCACTGAGTTCGGTAGGATATTTATTTAAATCTGCTGGGATTAAGCCGATTTCTGCCGCCAAGGCATAAATTTTCTGGCGTTCAGGGATTGGCATAAAAATTTCAATATTTTTCACCGCGGTTAGATTGTTTAATAGACGATTTTCTTGAAATAGGAAACCGATTTTATGGAATTGATTTATCATATCGCCTGATTTTGGTTTTTCTAACCCACTAATTAAACGTAACACCGTGGTTTTGCCACAGCCACTGGGTCCAAATAGGGTTTTGATTTCACCCCGTTGCAATTCAAGGCTAAAGTCTTGCACAATGACATCGTTTAAAATCGCAAAATGCAGATGAGATAATTTCAGCATATTATTTTTTACCTTTTCCACGGCATAAACAAAATTTCCAATGGCTTAATAATCAAGTATTCAAATAATGCCACCAATAAAATTACCAACACCACATAAGCCATGACGGTTGGTGTATCTAACATCACACGAGCATCGGCAATACGTGAACCCACGCCATCGCTTGCCCCAAGTAATTCTGCCATCACCACCACTCGCATACCTGATGCCACCGCAACGCTGATACTGGCAATAATATAGCTGGTTAAATGGGGAATATACAGATAACGCATTTTCTTCGCCCAACCGAGATGATGCACATCAAACAGCTCTTGCATTTGTTTGCTTAAGGTCGCAATGCCCACTGAGCTACTGGCAAAGGTCAGCGGTGTGACGATGATAATAATGGTAAACAGCACGCTGGCATTGCCAAAACCAAACCAAAATAATGCCATCACCACCCAAATAATCGGCGGTGTAGCGAGCAACATCGTCATTAAGGGGTTGAGCATTGCCATAATAGTTTTTGATGTGCCTGCGATTAAGCCTGTAACAATGCCGACCAATAAAGCACTGCTCACACCCACTATGGCTCGCCACAGTGAAAGATCAATTTGATTGCCACGAAAATCCTGCAACAAAGCAACGGCTTGTTGGAAAACGCTCAACGGGCTTGGAATTAAAAATTCCCCCACGCTATTGCTTCCCCATTGCCAAATCGCCAGTAGCACTGCCACTACGCCAAGGGTGGCAAAACCACCCCATAAATAATCCAAGATGTAGAAGATTCTCGCTTGTGGCTTGCGGACTTTATCGACTTTTAACATAAGAAGAAGTCATCTGTTGGCAATTTTCCGCCTAATAATTTCGGGTTGTAACGCAGAATGATTTCATAGAAACGCATTATTTCTTCTTTCATTTCGGAGCCTTTCGCCACCGTCAAATTAGCATGCGGAATGGCGTTTGCAATAGCGGGAGCGGGTGCCGGCATGTAATTGGTACCGATTTCCGCAGCACTCTGAGCGTTGTTTTTTACCCAAACCAAGGCATTTTGCAAATCTTGGTGGAAGATTTCAAATTCCTCCGCATGAGCATGGTAGAAATCCACATCGGCGATAATACCAGCATTCGGTGTAACTGGTTTAGAATTGAATGCTTCCGCCCACGCCTGCCCGAAATTAAAGGAACGAACCACTTCTACGCCCATTTTTTTACCTTTCAGAATACAGGCACTGGCAAGCGGCTCGGGGACAAACACTGCATCAAATTCTTTGCTCAAAAAGAGGCTGACGGCTTCAGCAGGTGCCGCTGCGTAGGTGATGTCCACTCGCTCTGCATTGATACCACGTTGTTTCAGTAAGGCGCGGAATACAATATCGGGCATATCATTTTTAAATGGTATGATGACTTTCTTATTCGGCAATTCTTCTGGTGAATTGAGTGGTTTTTTGCTGACTAATTGGGTAATGCCGTTAGTCAGAATGTTGATCATGCCGACCTTTTGTCCCTGATTGCGTAGGTTAACCCCGACATTGCTCGGACTCATCATCACCTTAAATTCACCGCTGGCAATACCTGCCCGCAGATGGTCTGGATTACGCCAGACTTTCAGTATGACCTCTCTTTGTTTAGCGAGTTGCCCCTGTAATCCAGCTACCGCAATAGTCAGGCTCGGTAATGCTGGTGCCCCGTAAACTGTGAACGGTTCTTTGGCTGTGGCGAAAACCGAAGGTGCGACGCCTGCCAAAGCCAGTGCGGAAGTTAATTTCAGAAAGGTTCTACGTTCCATTTCAAGATTCATCTTTTTTCTCCCAATGTGTAATTAGAATGAAGCATGTAGGCTTAACCAATAGGTGCGACCCGGGGCATTGACTAAATTTGGGGTTAATGCCAATACATGATCGCCACTGATAAATTCGGCGTATTGGCGGTTAAAGACATTATTCACCCCCAAACGCACCGCATAGTTATCCTGAATATTTAAGCCTGCATACAGATCTACCACGGTAAATTGTTTGGTGGCTAAACGATTGTCAATGCCTAAACCAGAAGTGCGGTCAAAATCGCCTTTGTTTTGTTTCGCCACATAACGCACGGCAGTGCCAAGGTTATAGCTACCGTATTGGAAATAGTGGCGGTAGTCTAAATTAGCCGTCAACTCAAAAGGACGAATTTGATACAACGGACGATCATCTGTGTCATTTTTGCCGTAGTTATAAAAGGCTTTTGCCCCCACCGCCCAATTTTGTAAGAAATTATAGTTGGCATACAGATTGGCAATCACTAATTTCGCATCAACGTTGCGAGTAATAATGCCACCGCTGCTGTCAATAGTGCCTGATTGTCCACGAGTGCGGTCAAAAATAATCAAGTTTTTCACATCGTCATACACCAACGAACCGCCCACATTCCAGCCGTTATCCAACATAGAATTTAAGTAGCCTTTGTAAAATTCATTTTTCAGATCAAAATCAAATTTAATCCGATTATGCTCTTCAGGTTTCACCCAAGGATTATCCACAATGGCACTGACGGGCTGTTGGTTCATGGTTGTACCGTTCGGACGCACCACAATAGAAGCAAGGGAATTAAAACGCTCCATATTGTCGCCCACCCGTTCTAAATGCCCTAGGCTTAATTCATAGCGTTGTAATTCGGTTGGGGTAAATTCATATTTCAACTCGGCAGACAAGGCATTTTGTTTGATTTTGCCATCGGATGAATTACGCCCGAAATAGGTTTTCCACAAGGTGTGAATATTGGCAAATTGCGTGCCTTGCATCATTGGATTAGGCAGATTGGTGTTATATTTTCGCACATCCGCACGGTTATATTCATAGGTCAAACCTAAGCCCAGTTTATGCTGTTCATTAAAAGTATAATGCAGGTTATCAAACGCCCGATAGCGGTCAATATGTACGTTACCAAAACGATAGCCGTTTAAAATATCCCGTGCAGCGGTATGCAAATAGCGGTCGCCATCGTGATCATCATGTTGATAACTCACGCCAATTTGATTATGGAATTTGCTCCAATCTACATCATATTTAACTGCGGCATCAAACACTTCACGATGTAATAACACATACACATTATTGCCCGCCACCGAACGCAAGGAATAGTTATCCGCATGGCGTTTCACATGGCGATAGGTTAATTCGGTACTTAATGTGTTACTTAAATCTTCTTGTCCAAAACGACCATTCAAACGCACCACATAACGCTCGGTACTGACAGGATCCATTTGATGTTCAGGCTGTTTATCATCGTCTAAATCATCATGAATAAAACTCAAACGAAACTCCGTGCGATCATTCGGCAACCAACCTAACACAGCGGCTTGATTAAAGCGTTCATAACCAAAATTCACCTTGTTACCTTGCCCGTCTTTATAGCGATTGGCTTTGGTGTGATTAATGTTAAACAAAGCGTAATAATTGGCTTCACGGAAACCCGAAAAGAGCGAATTATAAAAACTTGAGCCATAAAAACCCGAACTCAATTTTAACGGTGCAACGCCCTCATTGACTTTGTTCGCCACCGAAAAATACTGTGAACGATCGGTGCGATCAAATTGGTTTTCTACCATATAGCCTTGGGCAATATTGGGGGCAATGGGTTTGGGTGGGGAAAATTCTTTTAAGGGTTTAATTTGATCGGGATCGGCAAGATCGCTGGCAAAAACGGATGGTACAGTGGCTAATACCGCAAGTCCTAAAAGGGTTTGTTTTTTCATAATAACCTCTATCGCTATTGATAATCGTTCTTAATAAATTATACTCAATAGTTGATTAAAAAAGTAGGTTATTTTGGATAAATCCCAAGCTGAAGTGCAAAATGATGAACAATTTATTAAAATACAGCCAATATTTCACAAATTGTTCACAAAAAATTTACGCATCATCAATCTTTAACAAAAATTATAAATTAATTTGGTGAGTAACTCACGGCTTGGTTGAATAAATTCGCTCGATAAAAATTCATCAGGCTGATGTGCTTGTTCAATGGAACCTGGACCTAACACCAAAGTTGGGCAAAGTTGTTGAATAAATGGGGCTTCGGTACAATAGTTTACCACTTCACATTTTTCCCCAAGTAGTTTTTCCACTACCTGTACTACTTGAGCAGTATGTTCACATTCATAACCTGGGGTGGCTTCATGTAAATTGCGTAAGGTTAATCGATCACCATATTGTTCAAACATGGGGGCAAGTTTGTCACGTAACATATCTTCTAAATCAGCTAACTGCATATTGGGTAACGGGCGAATATCAAATTGTAATTCACAGCAGGCACAAATCCGATTTACCGCATCGCCACCATGAATCGAGCCAAAGTTCATAGTGGGATAAGGAATGGCAAAATCCGCATGATGATATTTTTCTTTCAGCTCATTTCGCATTTGCATTAAATACCCCGTGGCTTGGTGCATTAATTCAATCGCATTAATGCCTTTGGCAGGATCGCTAGAATGTCCTGATTTACCAATAATTTGTAACCCTTTACCAATATGTCCTTTGTGGGCGCGAACTGGACGTAACGAAGTAGGTTCTCCAATAATGGCACAGTCGGGGCGAATATGTGTATGTTGAATAAAGGTTCTCGCGCCCAGCATGGTGGTTTCTTCATCAGCGGTGGCAAGAATACGTAATGGCTTAGTTAATTTGGTCAGATCAATTTGAGCAATCGCATCTAACACAAAAGCAAAAAAGCCTTTCATATCAGCGGTGCCTAAACCATAAAATTTACCGTCTTTTTCAGTGAGCTTAAACGGATCAAATGTCCAACGTCCCTCGTCAAAAGGCACTGTATCCGTATGCCCTGCTAATAATAATCCCCCTTGCCCTTCTCCATAGTTTGCAAGTAGGTTATATTTATGCTGACTATTTTCTACCGCTAAAATTTCTGTTTTAAAGCCAATATTCTGTAACCAAGTTGCCAGTAATTCAATTAAAGTGCGGTTCGATTGATCGAATTTTTTTTCAATACTGCTAATAGTGGGAATAGCAATTAACTGGGAATACATATCAAGAAAAGCGGGAAGTTTTTTCATTCGATTTTCCTTATAATAGTTGCTTTTTAAATATTTATGCAGAATAATAGCATAATTAATCACAATAATACAAAACGAAAGAGGATAATATGACACAAAAAGCGATCATTATTGGAGCAAGTGGCTACACTGGTGCAGAGCTTGCTCAAATTCTTACTCGCCACCCTCATTTTGAATTAGCGGGGCTTTATGTTTCTCGTCAAAGTGCTGATGCTAACAAATTAATTTCGGACCTTTATCCTCAACTGCGTACATTTTGTGATTTGCTATTACAACCCTTGCCTGAGGATTTATCCTTGCTGGCAAATGATGCCGATATTGTATTTCTCGCCACAGCACATGAAGTTAGCCATGATCTCGCCCCTATTTTTTTACAACAAGATTGTCAGGTTTTTGACTTGTCGGGAGCATTTCGTGTCAATAAAGCTGAATTTTACACCCAATATTATGGTTTTGAACACCAATATCCTGAATTATTAGCAAGTGCTGTTTATGGTTTAGCGGAATGGAATGATAAACAAATCCAGCAAACGGATTTAGTCGCCGTGGCAGGTTGTTATCCAACAGTATCACAGTTAAGCCTGAAACCATTAATTGAAAATAATCTCTTAGATCTCAATCAATTACCCGTTATTAATGCCGTCAGTGGGGTTAGCGGAGCTGGGCGGAAAGCATCAATTACCAGCAGTTTCTGCGAAGTCAGTTTAAATGCTTATGGTGTATTTACCCATCGTCATCAACCTGAAATCGCCACCCATTTAGGCACAGAAGTGATTTTCACGCCGCACTTAGGCAATTTTAAACGAGGCATTTTAGCCACGATTACCGCTAAATTGAATACAGGGGTAAGCGATGAACAAATTAAATCGGCTTATCAACAATACTATGCCAATCGCCCGTTAGTGCGAGTGTATGAGCAAGGTTTACCAAGCATTAAAGCGGTGGAATTTACCCCTTATTGCGATATTGGTTTTGCTACCCATAATGGACATATTGTCATTGTGGGGGCGGAAGATAACCTGCTCAAAGGGGCGGCATCGCAAGCGGTACAATGTGCCAATATTCGTTTCGGTTATAATGAAACGCTCGGTTTATTTTAAGGATTTATCGCAATGATTAGACCTTTAGTAATTAAATTAGGCGGTGTGTTATTAGATACCCCTGCCGCCATGGAAAATTTATTCCTTGCCTTAGCAGATTATCTACAACAGGCTACTCGCCCTTTAGTTATCGTGCATGGTGGCGGTTGCGTAGTGGATGATTTAATGAAAAAATTAGGCTTACCGGTACAAAAGAAAAATGGTTTGCGAGTGACTCCAAGCGATCAAATTGACATTATCGTGGGGGCATTGGCTGGCATTGCCAATAAAAAACTGTTAGCACAAGCCATAAAATTTCAGTTAAATCCTGTCGGATTAAGTCTTGCTGACGGCAATTTGACCAGTGCGATGCAATTTGATCCTGAATTAGGTCATGTCGCCAATGTACAAGCACAAAACGCTACGCTGTTAGAGCAATTATTAACCAACAAATTTTTACCGATTATTAGCTCTATTGCTGTTGATGATCAAGGGCGTTTAATGAATGTCAACGCCGATCAAGCTGCCACCGCTATTGCGGCATTAATTAACGCGGATTTAGTCATGCTGTCTGATGTGGACGGTGTGTTAGATGGTAATCAGCAACGCATTTCACAATTAACCGCAGCACAAATTGAACAATTAATTATCGATAAAGTGATTACTGACGGCATGATTGTTAAAGTAAAAGCAGCACTCGATGCGGCACAATTATTACAACGTGGCGTAGATATTGCGAATTGGAAATATCCTGAAAAACTCACCGCACTTTTTGCAGGTGAGATTATCGGCACAAGAATTTATCCTTAACTGAAATAAAAACAAAAGGACAACACAACATGGCATTATGGGGCGGTCGCTTTACCCAAGCGGCAGATAAACGTTTTAAAGATTTTAATGATTCACTACGTTTTGACTATCGTTTAGCTGAACAAGATATTGAGGGTTCGGTGGGTTGGTCAAAGGCATTAGTGAGTGTCGGCGTTCTCACCACAGATGAACAAACTCAACTGGAACAAGCGTTAAATCAGTTGTTAATTGAAGTGCGGTCAAATCCGCTGGCGATTTTGCAAGATGATGCGGAAGATATTCATAGTTGGGTAGAAAGTAAGCTCATCGATAAAGTCGGCAATCTAGGTAAAAAACTACACACAGGACGTAGCCGTAACGATCAGGTCGCCCTTGACATAAAAATGTGGTGCAAACAGCAAGTCACGGAATTGCAATACAGCGTACGTGAACTACAAGCCAAATTAGTGGCAACCGCTGAAAATAATCAACACGCCGTAATGCCTGGTTATACCCATTTACAACGTGCCCAACCCATCAGCTTTGCTCACTGGTGTATGGCGTATGTAGAAATGTTAGAACGAGATTATAGCCGTTTAGCAGATGCCTATCGCCGTATGAATACTTGCCCACTCGGCAGTGGGGCATTAGCAGGTACAGCCTATCCTATCGACCGTGAACAATTAGCACAAGATCTTGGTTTTGACTTCGCCACTCGCAACAGCTTAGACAGTGTTTCTGACCGTGATCATATTATTGAATTGCTTTCCACTGCGTCATTAAGTATGGCACACCTTTCTCGTTTCGCTGAAGATATGATTATTTTCAACAGTGGCGAGGCGGATTTTGTGGAATTATCTGATCGAGTCACATCAGGTTCATCACTCATGCCACAAAAGAAAAACCCCGATGCGTGCGAATTGATTCGAGGTAAAACTGGGCGTGTGATCGGTTCATTAATGGGCATGTTGATGACTGTAAAAGGCTTACCGTTAGCCTATAATAAAGACATGCAGGAAGACAAAGAAGGTATCTTCGATGCCTTAGACACATGGCACGATTGTTTAACCATGGCATCATTTGTGTTAGAAGATATTAAAGTCAATATAGACCGCACTCGTGAAGCTGCTCTCAAAGGCTACTCTAACGCTACCGAACTCGCTGATTACTTAGTAGCAAAAGGGGTGCCGTTCCGTGATTCACATCATATTGTGGGTGAAACCGTAGTTTATGCAATTCAAGTTCAAAAAGGCTTAGAAGATTTAACCGTGCAAGAATTTCGTCAATTTAGTGATGTCATTGGCGAAGATGTTTACCCTATTTTATCATTGCAATCCTGTTTGGATAAACGTAATGCTAAAGGTGGCGTGTCGCCGTTGCGAGTGGCGGAGGCGATTGAAGAGGCGAAAGCGAGAATTAGTGCATAATCTACCTAGTACTAACGTACTAGGTTAAGCATAGTAACGCTACTCCGTAGCTTCAGAAATGTGCGGTGAAAATCTCTCACAATTTTCACCGCACTCTTGTTTGTGTATAAAGTTAAATACTCTCCAACGCCGCAGTTAAATCCGCGATCAAATCATTCACATTTTCTAATCCAATCGATAAACGAATTTGATTTGGGGTGACACCACAAGCTAACAATTCGCTTTCGGTTAATTGACCATGTGTGGTGGTCGCTGGGTGAACGACTAAGGATTTTGCATCGGCGACATTAGCTAAATTTGAGAAAATTTCTAATTTATCAATCACCTGACGGGCTTCTTTGGCTCCACCTTTGACGTGGAAAGTAAAAATCGACCCTGTACCTTTTGGTAAGTATTTTTGTGCTAAGGCATAATATGGACTGTTTGGCAAACTTGGATAATTGACTTTTTCCACTTTCGGATGATGGCTCAAGAAATCCACAATTTTTTGTGTATTCTCAATGTGGCGTTCCACTCGTAATGACAGGGTTTCTAAACCCTGTAATAATAAAAACGCATTAAATGGTGAAAGGGCTGCCCCTGTATCACGCAATAACTGCACTCGTACCGCCACAATAAAAGCAGCTGCCCCAATATCTCGAGTATAGCTAATATTATGATAGCTCGGATCTTCATCCACAAATTGTGGGAATTTGCCTGATGCTACCCAATCAAATTTGCCCGAATCCACGATCACACCGCCAATGGTGGTACCATGTCCACCAATAAATTTAGTAGCAGAATGAATGGCAATATCCACACCGTGTGAGAACACATTGATCAAATAAGGGGTGGCAAACGTATTATCACACACCAACGGAATACGATGACGATGTGCAATATCCGCTACTTTTTCAAGGTCTGGAATATTAATTAACGGATTGCCTAGGGTTTCAATCAATACCAATTTGGTATTCTCTTGAATCGCATTTTCCACTTCTGTGAGATCTTCTACATTGACAAAGGTCGTTGTGATGCCATAACGTGGCAAGGTTTCTTTTAATAAATTAAAGGTTCCGCCATAAATAGTACTCGCTGCCACCACATGATCACCCGCATGGGCTAAAGCTAAAATCGCATAAGTAATCGCCGCCATGCCTGATGCTGTTGCCAACGCTCCAACGCCTTTCTCCAGTGCTGCAATACGGTTCTCAAACACTGCCACAGTCGGATTAGTAATCCGTGTATAAATATTACCGAGCTTACGCAAAGCAAATAAATCTTCCGCTTCTTGTGCATCATCAAATACGTAAGATGTGGTTTGATAAATCGGCACAGCTCGAGATTTACTGCTACTATCGACCTCTTGTCCTGCGTGTAACTGTAGGGTTTCAAAATGAAGTTCTGACATAATTTTTTCCTTTTTATGATTGTTTACAATGAAATTATAATACTTTTTATTTTAGTGCAATACGGTATCCATATAATATTTTCAATAAAGGAAAAGCTATTTGTTCTAAAATACATAAAAAAACACCGCACTTTAAACTATCTTACCTAATAGCTTCCCTGAATGGGGTCCCCGTCTGAACCGCCTGAGCGTTTTGGTATTTTTAGCTAAATTTTGCCTGTCTGAGCGAAGCGAGTTCAAAATTTAGCGTTAAGAAAATACCAAATAAGCGAAGAAAAGCGGTGAAGTCGGGGTGTGCTTTTATTTGCCTACTTTCTTTTGCACAAGCACAAAATCCAAAGGATTTTGAACGTTGGCTTTGCCAACGGCACGAAGTGCGAGCGTAGCGAGTAAAAGAAAGTACGGTCGCCATCGGCGAAAACCGATATTAAACAAACCACAAAAATCTGTTATAATCCCCCCAAAAAAACAAACAGGAAAATAACAACATGCTAAAACTCGCCAGAATTATTATTGTCGTTCTATTCTGCCTAATTATCTGTATTTGTGGCACTATCTACTCACTCATTCGTTTCAAAAATCCAAATAACGTTAGCGTAGTAGCACGTTGGTTCGGACGCTTATATCCCCTATTCGGCTTAACCGTTGAACACCGTTATCCTGAAAATGCAGATCAATTCAATCCTTGTATCTATATTGCAAATCACCAAAATAATTACGATATGGTCACCATTTCTTATATGGTACAACCGCGTACGGTGAGTATCGGCAAAAAAAGTCTAATTTGGATCCCATTTTTTGGTTTGGTTTACTGGGCAACGGGTAATATTCTGTTAGATCGAGATAATAAGAATAAAGCTCACAACACTATGGGACAAGTGGCTCAACGCATCAATCAAGATAATCTTTCGGTATGGATGTTTCCAGAAGGTACTCGTAGTCGTGGGCGGGGCTTGTTACCATTCAAAACTGGTGCATTTCACGCTGCCGTTGCAGCAGGCGTACCTATTGTGCCAATAGTTTGCTCCACCACCCAGAATAAAATTGATTTAAACCGTTGGAACAATGGCAAGGTAATTTGTGAAATCTTGCAACCGATTGATAGCCGTCAATTTAGTAAAGAAAATGTGCGTGAATTTGCCAATTATTGTCATCAAATTATGCAAAAACGCATTGCTGAACTTGATGCGGAAATTGCTCAAGCATAGTTAATTATAAGGTTTATCAAATGGATAATTCTCGTCGTCAGTTTCTTAAAAAAACCGCTATTGCCACAGCACTGTCAGCTGTGCCAAATGCTTTATTGGCGGCAACCAATCAACCTTTACAAATTCCACCACTTATGGACAGTCGGCGTGGTAAACCTATTTTTTTATCTTTAGAAAGCACCCAAGTAAAATTACTCAATAATAATTTAGTGGAAGTGTGGGGCTTTAATGGTCAATATCTCGGTCCTACTATCAAAATACGCCAAGGGGATTTTGTTAAGCTAAATTATCGTAATAATTTGCCACAATCAGTTGCTTTAAATATTCAAGGTTTACAAGTCAATAGCGACTTACTTGGTGGGATAGGACATAGTCTGAAAGCTGGTCAAAGTTGGGCGCCGATTGTCCCCATTACGCAAAATGCAGGACTTTGTTATTATCAATCTTGTTCCCTTGCCAGTTCTGCTTATCAAAACTATCGTGGTTTAGTGGGTATGTGTATTGTGGAAGATGATGAAAGCCGTAAATCACAGTTACCTAACAAATATGGTATCAATGATATTCCGCTGATTTTACAGGATTTAAGCCTCAATAATGCTGGTTCACAATTATTCCAACAAAATGAACCGCACTTTGTGGGTGAACGTCTATTTGTTAATGGTCAACAATCACCTTATTTGAACGTGGCTCGTGGTTGGGTGCGGTTACGTTTACTTAACGCTTCGCTTTCTCGTGCTTATGAATTACGTTTTGATGATGAACGTGATTTTCTGATTATCGCTCAAGATCAGAGCTTTTTGCCTGAACCCAAAACGGTAAAATCCGTCATGCTTGGTTCAGGGGAACGTCTTGAAATACTGGTGGATTTAAACGAAGGTGGCAATGTCAGTTTAATTACGGGTAAACCACGTGGATTATTCGATAAAATCGGATTATTCTTTAATAGCGATGGCGAATTAGTGGATAACCATATTTTGGAATTACGTCCCGAGGGTTTACTTGCTGCTTTTACCAATAAACCTAGCTATCAATTTAGTAACATAGCAACGTTACCCGCAGAAATTACTCAACAACGCCAATTTCACTTAGACAATATCAACGCCATGATCAACCAAAAACGTTTTGATCCTCGTCGTATTGATGTGAGTGCTAAACATGGTTCCGTAGAACGCTGGCAGATCAGCGTTTCATCCCCTGTCAGTTTCCGTATTCAAGGGGCAAAATTTGTGCTGGAAAGCCAAAATGATAAGAAAACGCCTGCCAATGAATTAGTTTGGAAAGATACCTTGTGGATTGAAAATAACGCCAGTATTTTAGTGAAATTTGATAATCTTTCATCCAATAGCCACCCGTTTATTTTTGGTTCGGGAGATTTGATTCAGGCAGATAAAGGGGCGATTGGGTTATTAGTGGTGCAGTAAGAATATAACAATAAAAAGGAAAAAACTATGGCTTGGGTACAACTTCGCTTAAACAGTACCAGTGAGAAAGCAGAAAAAATCAGTGATTTTTTAGCAGAAATCGGGGCTGTGTCAGTGACCTTTATGGATAGTCAAGATACGCCGATTTTTGAACCCTTACCAGGGGAAACTCGCCTGTGGGGCAATACAGATGTGATGGCATTGTTTGATGCAGAAACAGAAATGGCATTAATTTTAACCGCACTTCGTAACAGCAAGCTGTTAGATGCTGATTTTGCTTATAAAATTGAGCAAATTGAAGATAAAGATTGGGAACGAGAATGGATGGATAATTTCCACCCAATGCAATTTGGCAAACGCTTATGGATTTGTCCAAGCTGGCGTGACGTGCCTGATGAAAATGCAGTGAATGTGATGCTTGATCCTGGTTTAGCCTTTGGCACTGGCACTCACCCTACTACGGCACTTTGTTTAGAATGGTTAGATAACCTTGATTTACAAGATAAAACCGTAATTGATTTTGGTTGTGGTTCAGGCATTTTAGCTATTGCTGCATTAAAATTAGGGGCAAAAAATGCCATTGGAATTGATATTGATCCGCAAGCCATTTTAGCTAGTCGCAATAATGCGGAACAAAATGGTGTCGCCGATCGTTTGCAATTATTCTTATCTGATGACAAACCAACGGATTTGAAAGCCGATGTGGTGGTTGCCAATATTTTAGCCGGTCCATTAAAAGAACTTTATCCTGTGATTAGTCAATTAGTGAAATCACAAGGGAATTTAGGTTTGTCAGGTATTTTAGCCAGCCAAGCACCATCTGTTTGCCAATCTTATCAACAAAAATTTATCCTTGAACCAGTGGTTGAACGGGAAGAATGGTGCAGAATTACGGGTAAATTAGATTAATTTAGAAATGTCAACCAGAAAAACCACACTTTTTCTGTTACTTGTTTAAAAATTATGCTTTTCAAATGACAATTTTTTGCGTATCATAGCCAACCTTGTCGGTTATTAATGCCGAATATTTAACCAATATTCGGCTTAATTTTTTCTGAGTTAACTAAGTGTTGGAGAATTTAAAGTGCGAATTGGTCAATATCAATTAAAAAATCGCATTTTATTAGCTCCAATGGCAGGCATTACGGATCAGCCATTTCGTAAACTTTGTTCGCACTATGGTGCTGGGCTGACGTTTTCAGAAATGATGTCCACTAATCCGCAAGTATGGCATACAGAAAAATCGAAATTGCGTCTGGCTCATCACCAAGATGCTGGCATAAACGCTGTGCAAATTGCGGGTTCTGATCCGCAAGAAATGGCACAAGCCGCTCAAATCAATGTGGAATATGGTGCCCAAATAATTGATATTAACATGGGTTGCCCCGCTAAAAAGGTGAATAAAAAGTTAGCAGGTTCTGCTTTACTACAGTTTCCTGATTTAGTCACAAAGATTCTTGAGTCGGTGGTAAATGCAGTAAACGTGCCTGTCACGTTGAAAATTCGCACAGGTTGGGATCGACAACATATAAATTGTGTAGAAATCGCTCAAATTGCTGAACAATGTGGTATTCAAGCATTAACCATTCATGGGCGTACTCGTGAATGCTTATTTGAAGGAGAAGCTGAATATCATCATATTAAAGCAGTTAAGCAAGCAATTTCTATTCCTGTGATCGCCAATGGCGATATTATCTCGGTAGAGAAAGCAAAGTTTGTACTTGATTATACAGGTGCAGATGGAATTATGATTGGGCGTGGAGCTTTAGGTAATCCTTGGATATTTCAATCTTTAGGAGAACTAGCTGAAATCAATTCAACCAATATAATCGCCCCCAGTTTAACAGAAAAGTGCGGTGTAATTTTACGTCATATTGCAGAATTACATCAGTTCTATGGCGCTGAAAAAGGCTATCGAATTGCTCGCAAGCATGTTGGCTGGTATTTACAAGGAATTCAACCAGATTCCGATTTTAAACGGACTTTTAACGCAATTAGCAATGCCACTGAGCAACTGATCGCTTTAGAAGATTTTTTTAATTTTATAAGTAATAATGGAAATTCAAATGTTTGAACAAACAACACCATCTACAAAATTTATCGTGCCAGAATTAAATGCACAATCACAAGCTGTTAACAAGCCATTACGTGACTCAGTTAAACGAGCCATTAAAAATTATTTAGTTAACTTAGATGGTCAAGATGTTAACGATCTTTATGAGCTTGTATTGGCAGAAGTGGAACATCCACTATTAGACATCATTATGCAACATACTCGTGGCAATCAAACTCGTGCGGCTATTATGTTAGGCATCAATCGTGGTACCTTACGCAAAAAATTAAAACAATATGGTATGGGCTAGAAAACGATAGTCGCAAATCTGAAAATAGGGCAAATTGCCCTATTTTTCATCTATGATTTTTTATAAAAAAAGTTTATTTCCCCTCTTGAAAGCCTAAATTACTTCCCCATATTATTTGTACTTATTTATAAATCTAATTTAGGAGAAATTCAAATGGCAATTCGTCCTTTACACGATCGTGTAATTATCAAACGTGAAGAAGTAGAAACCAAATCCGCTGGCGGTATCGTTTTAACTGGTAGTGCAGCAACAAAATCCACTCGAGCTAAAGTTATTGCAGTAGGCAAAGGTCGTATCTTAGAAAATGGTACAGTACAACCTTTAGATGTGAAAGTCGGTGATACCGTAATTTTTAACGAAGGATATGGCGTTAAAGCAGAGAAAATTGACGGTGAAGAAGTGTTAATCGTTTCTGAAAATGATATTTTGGCAATCGTAGAATAATAGAAGGAATATTAAAAATGGCAGCAAAAGAAGTAAAATTTGGCAATGATGCTCGTGTAAAAATGTTAACGGGTGTGAACGTATTAGCAGATGCAGTAAAAGTTACTTTAGGTCCAAAAGGTCGTAACGTTATTTTAGACAAAGCCTTTGGTGCACCTGCGATTACCAAAGACGGTGTGTCTGTTGCACGTGAAATTGAATTAGCCGATAAATTCGAAAATATGGGTGCACAAATGGTCAAAGAGGTTGCCTCTAAAGCCAATGATGCCGCAGGTGACGGTACAACGACTGCAACTGTTTTAGCTCAAGCTATCGTTAATGAGGGCTTAAAAGCAGTCGCCGCAGGTATGAACCCAATGGATTTAAAACGTGGTATCGACAAAGCCGTAGCCGCTGTTGTGGCTGAATTGAAAGCATTATCTAAACCATGTGAAACCTCTAAAGAAATTGAGCAAGTTGGAACGATTTCCGCCAATAGTGATAGCGTGGTAGGTCAATTAATTGCTCAAGCTATGGAAAAAGTTGGCAAAGAGGGCGTGATTACCGTGGAAGACGGCACAGGTTTGGAAGATGAATTAGCCGTGGTTGAGGGGATGCAATTTGACCGTGGTTATTTATCACCTTATTTTATTAACAAACCTGAAACCGCAACAGTTGAATTAGACAATCCATATATTTTATTAGTGGATAAAAAAATCTCTAATATTCGTGAATTATTGCCTGTATTAGAAGGTGTGGCAAAAGCAGGTAAACCATTGTTAATCATTGCGGAAGATGTGGAGGGTGAAGCCTTAGCCACTTTAGTCGTCAATACTATGCGTGGTATCGTAAAAGTCGCTGCGGTAAAAGCACCAGGCTTTGGTGATCGACGTAAAGCGATGTTGCAAGATATTGCGATTCTCACTGCGGGTACTGTAATTTCTGAAGAAATCGGTATGGAATTAGAAAAAGCCACCTTGGAAGATTTAGGTCAAGCCAAACGTGTGGTGATTAATAAAGATAACACCACGATTATTGACGGTGTTGGTGATGAAGCTCAAATCAAAGGTCGTGTTGGTCAAATTCGTCAACAAATTGAAGAAAGCACATCTGACTACGACAAAGAAAAATTACAAGAACGTGTAGCGAAACTCGCTGGCGGTGTGGCAGTCATCAAAGTGGGAGCAGCCACCGAAGTTGAAATGAAAGAGAAGAAAGACCGTGTGGAAGATGCGTTACACGCTACTCGTGCAGCCGTGGAAGAAGGTATTGTTGCTGGTGGTGGCGTAGCATTAGTGCGTGCGGCGACCAAAGTAGCTGCTACGTTACAAGGTGATAACGAAGAACAAAATGTCGGAATTAAACTTGCTTTACGTGCATTAGAAGCACCACTTCGCCAAATCGTGGAAAACGCTGGTGAAGAGGGTTCTGTGGTAGCAAATACAGTGAAAGCTGGTGCTGGCAACTTCGGTTACAACGCAAGTACCGAGCAATATGGTGATATGATCGAAATGGGTATTTTAGATCCAACTAAAGTCGCTCGTTCTGCATTACAATTCGCCGCTTCTGTAGCTGGTTTAATGATCACCACAGAATGTATGGTTACTGAATTACCAAAAGACGACAAAGCCGATCTCGGTGCTGGTATGGGCGGCATGGGTGGAATGGGCGGCATGATGTAATCATTCGCTAATTCTCGAATAATTGATGCAAAAGTGCGGTGAATTTCATCGCACTTTTTTGTTACAAGTTTATTTATATCCGCTCACCTATCCATTATAATATGCAGCAAATAATTATACGTATGGTGAAATATGGAATTAGCTATCTATCTCCAGTTTTTTATGGGACTTATCGCTCTAGTCAACCCAATCGGCGTAACCCCTATTTTCTATTCAATGACGGGAGAACAAACTCAAGAACAACAAAATCGTACCGCAGCAGTCACGTGTTTTTCTATTGTAGTAATTTTGTTGGTCAGTTTCTTTTTTGGTAACTTTATTTTAGACACTTTCAAAATCTCTATTGATTCTTTCCGTATTGCGGGCGGTGGCTTGGTAGCAATGATTGCATTAACCATGATTAACGGTAAAATCGGTGAACATAAAATCAATAAAGAAGAAAAAAACGAGAACTTTGAGGACTATAATAATATTGCCGTTGTTCCTCTCGCGATGCCAATTATGGCAGGACCAGGGTCGATTAGTGCAACGATTGTATTTGGTTCAACCCAGCATAACCTAACTGGTTATCTGTATTCTTCACTCACCATTATTTTATTTGGTATAGGTTGTTACATTCTATTCCGTTATTCTAAACCCGTCATTAAAAAATTAGGCAAAACAGGATCAAACGTTATTACACGTATTATGGGGCTATTGTTAATGTCCCTTGGGGTAGAAATTATTACCACTGGATTACGCAATATGGGCGTATTTTAATTCAAATGAAGAATGACAAAGGGATAAGCAAATGCTTATCCCTTTTATCTACATAATCAATAAAAATGTTTTCTTAACCATAAAAAGATGATGATATACTACGCCCCCCAAGATTTAATTTAATAAAAGGAATTATATGGAAGTTTCTAAAATGAGAACGGTAAAAAGTATTTTCTTTTTATCTGGATTTGCGGCATTAATTTATCAGATTGCTTGGCAAAGAATGTTGTTTACCGCATTCGGTGTCGATTTGGAATCTATTACAATTATTATCGCCGTATTTATGGCTGGGCTTGGCATTGGTGCTTACTACGGTGGGCGTATTGCAGATAGATTTCCCAAACATATTATTTTATTCTTTGCTTTAACTGAATTAGGTATCGGTTCATTCGGTATATTAAGCCCGACACTGATAGAAATGACCAAAACGTTATTTTTACATTCTGATCTTGTAGTGATTGCATTTTCTAACTTCATCTTACTACTGTTTCCTACCTTTCTGATGGGTAGTACTTTGCCATTGCTTACGCAATATTTAAATCAATATCTTGATAATGTCGGCGATAATATCGGTTGGCTGTATTTTACCAATACATTAGGTGCAGCTTCCGCTTGTTTAGCCACGGGGTTTGTGTTGTTTAATCATTTTACCTTGACACAAGTTATTTATATGGCTGCTGCGATTAACTATTTTGTCGCCATCGTCATTTTTCTCAGATACAACCTAAGAGGTTTGAAACATGCTTAATCAATCTAATCAAATAGCTAAAAAAGCAATCTTATTATCTTTTTTAAGTGGATTTCTCAGTCTAGGGCTTGAAGTCATCTGGATTCGATTATTTGGCTTTTTTACTGGCGGTCTTCCGCAAGCATTCTCTATTACTTTGGCACTGTTTCTATTAGGTATTGCAATAGGATCTCTCATTGGTAAGCAGGTTTGTCAGGAAGGAAGGAAGGAAGGAAGGAAGGAAGGAAGGAAGGAAGGAAGGAAGGAAAAGGAACGATCGAATATATCGGGAAGATCTTTTTACTCTCGGCTGTTCTTGATTGCCTAGCTATTTCTCTATTCGTTTTCTTATCCAATAAATTTGCTTTTGGGCTTTTTATCTCGTGCATCTTCTTCTGTGCTTTATTGCGTGGCATCGTTTTCCCGATTGTTCATCATTTAGGTTCTGAAAATAAAAAAACGGGGGCATCAATCTCCAATGTTTATTTCGCCAATGTATTGGGCTGTACGATTTCACCAATTTTTATTGGGTTTTATCTATTAGATATTTTCACTACGCAGCAAACTTATCTGATTATTATCGCCATTACCTTGATTACAGCATTTTTCTGTCTGCAAAAAGCCGTTGTCAAAGTAGCAGATTTCGCTTTGCTGGTTATTGTTGTTGCAACAGCATTTGTTGTACCAGAGAAAATGATTACTGCGTTGGCTCAAAAAGAAAATGCCACATTGGAACGGATTATTGAGAATAAACACGGTTTTATTCAAGTTTATACCAATGAAAATAACGATAAATTAGTCTTGGGCGGTAATGCCTACGATGGTATGCTCAACGTGGATTTAAATCATAGTCATAACGGCATTGAACGGGCTTATTTAATTCCTGTTATCGCACCAAAAGCTAAAAATATTTTGGTTATCGGGTTGAGTACTGGGTCATGGGTTCGAGTATTGACCACGATGCCTGAAATTGAATCGATCACTGTGGTGGAATTAAACCCTGGTTATCCAAAATTGGTAACTATGTATTCAGAAATGCAGCATCTATTAGCAGATAAACGAGTACATCTTATCACCGATGACGGACGACGTTGGCTGAATAAAAACCCGAATAGCAAATTTGATTTCATTTTAATGAATACCACCTTTCACTGGCGTAGTTATTCGTCTAATCTGTTAAGCCAACAATTTCAGACATTAGCAAAAGAACATTTAGCAGAAGACGGATTTATTTATTTTAATACCACGTCTTCTTATGATGCGTTTTATACTTCTAAATCGGTTTTCCCTTATGTTTACCAATACTTAAATATGTCCTTGGCATCACTAAAACCGATACCTGAAATGACTCAACAAAGTATTACCTCGACTTTCGCTAAATTAAAATGGGACGGTGGAGAACCCGTATTTAATGCTCAGAATCTAACGCAAGGGGTAGAACGTATTTATAAAAATCCGTTGATTCCTTACGATAAGATTGATTTTTCATCTCTAGGGCGTAACCCAGAAATAATTCGTGACGAAAATATGATTACGGAATATAAATATGGTCTGTTTTCAGATGAAAGTAGAAAAAGATTTTAAAATCCTGTAAATTTTGACCGCACTTTAGGCGGAAAGGTTTTTCCTCTACTATGCCAATTAAAAGGGCTGACTACGATGCAATATCGTTGTCAGCCCTTGATTTTGTCAAATTATCTCAACGAATTAGCGTTGACGTTTTTTAAAATCGCCTTTTTCCTTGAATTCTTTACGACCACTTTCCTTAAAAGTGCGGTCATTTTTTGCTGAGAATTTACGCTCACCACGAGATCCTCGGTCGTTGCTACGATCATTACTACGGCGTTTGCTATTGCCTGTACGGCGATCATCACGTCCAGCACGTTCCCCGCCTTGAGCTTCACTCACAAAAGTCATACGAATTTGTTTGTTTAACACACGGGTTTTGTTGAACACTTGAAGTAACTCTTTCGGCATACCTTTTGGTAATTCCACAGTTGAATAATCATCATATAATTTAATGTGACCGATATTACGGCTATCAATATCTCCCTCGTTAGCAATGGCACCCACGATATGACGCACATCAACACCGTCTGCACGACCCACTTCAATACGATAGAGATCCATTGGCACTGGATTACCATAACCACGGCGTTCACCACGATCATTTCTATCACGGCGGTCATGGCGATCACCACGGCGATCATCACGATCACGGCTTGAACGTTTTTCCATTGGTGCATCTGGTGGCAGAATCAATTTTTGTTTGCCTTGTAATAACATTAACATGGCTGCCGCAATATCTTCTAAATCTTGATCCGCTGTGAATAGATCTTCAATTAAGCTACGATATTTTTCTAAATCATGATGTTCTAATTGTTTGGTAATATTACGCACGAATTTTTCACGGCGACAAGCCTGTAATTGTTCGTGATTTGGTACCGCCACTTCGTCAATCGGTTTCTTCATTAAGCGTTCAATATTACCCAATAAACGGCGTTCTTTTGGTTCAACAAACAGCAATGCACTGCCTGAACGACCTGCACGCCCCGTACGACCGATACGATGAACATAGCTTTCCGCATCTAATGGAATATCATAGTTGACCACTAAACTAATACGTTCCACATCTAAACCACGGGCAGCAACATCGGTGGCGACTAAAATATCAAGACTACCGTTGCGTAAGCGATCTAAGGTTTGTTCACGAGCTTGCTGGGTCATATCGCCGTTTAAGGCGGCTGCACTAAAACCATGTTTTTCTAATAATTCAGTGATGTCCATGGTACCTGTTTTGGTACGGGTAAAAATAATCGCTGCATCAAAATCTTCTACTTCTAAGAAACGTAATAAGGCATCATTTTTACGGAATCCACGTACATACCAACAGCTTTGTGCAATATCTGGATTAGTACGTTGGGTGGATTGAATTTTCACTTCTTGCGGATCGGTCATAAAACGTTTGGTAATACGACGAATCGGTTCTGGCATGGTAGCAGAAAAGAGAGCGGTTTGATGTTTTGCTGGTAATTCTGCCATCACGGTTTCAACATCTTCAATAAAGCCCATACGCAACATTTCGTCTGCTTCATCTAACACGATAAATTTCAGTTCAGATAAATCTAACGTACCACGTTTAATATGGTCCAAAATACGCCCCGGTGTTCCTACCACGACTTGCGCTCCTTGACGCAAAGCACGTAATTGAATGTCGTAACGTTGTCCGCCATAAAGGGTTGCACTACGCATGCCTTTGGCATTTTTAGCAAATTGCTCACAAGCATCTGCCACTTGAATGGCTAATTCACGGGTTGGTGCCATCACTAACATTTGTGGGTGTTTTTGTTCCACGTCAATTTGTGCCAATAATGGCAAAGAAAACGCCGCAGTTTTTCCACTCCCTGTTTGTGCCATACCCAACACATCACGTCCATTTAACAGATGTGGAATACAAGCCTGTTGAATAGGTGACGGCGTTGTAAAGCCCATTTCAGTTACAGCAGAAAGGATAAATTCTGGCAAGCCTAAGTCGCCAAATGTAATATTTGTTTCAGTCATTAAAATACTCGAATTGTTCTGTTTGTTAGGGGTCTTTGACCCTAGGAAAGCTCAATTTTGGCTTTCGTTTGTATAATTTAATTGCACTAAGAAAAACTTTACTAAAAAGCACCGCACTTTGAGCGGTTATTTTTTCCGTGCAACCACGTCCGTTTGTTCACTGGATTCCATATTTTTCAATTTCGCCAGTTCAAACAATGCAAAACGATACTCAACGAAATTATACACCTGATTTGCCATCGCCAATTTGAATAAGGTTTCTGCCTCACTCACATTGCCAATATTGAGTTTTTGTTTTGCTAGATAAAAATAGGTTTCAGTCAATACTTCCGCATATTGAGGGGACGCTGGATCAACAAATTGTTGAGCCTTGTCTAATAAGTCTTGCTCTGAAAGGTTGCCCAAATAATATTGGACGATTGAAGTACCCCAATATTCAGTGGAAAGCTGTTTAGCTCTTTGCACTAAATTCTGTTTTGCCTCATTGGGTTTAAATTTAAGCTCATTTAAATATAGCCAAAGCACACGATAAGGGTCGGTTTGGTCCGCATTATAGAAAGCCAAAAAGTCCCGTTGTGCTAGGTTGTAACGTGCAGTGTAATAAAAATCTAAACCACGATTTAAATAGGAATATTCATAATCAGGATCTAATTCAAACACTACATTAAATGCCTCTAATGCACTGTCATAATCTTCATCTAATAAAGAATATAAACCTAAATAGTTGTAAACTGCCGCCGTTTTTGGTCGCAGTGCTAGGGTTTGAGTAAAGTCATAACGAGCTAATCCCCAAAGCCCTAAACTATCATAAAGCACACCACGCTCAAAATGTAAACTTGCTCGTTCTGCTTTCGATAGTTGTCCAATAATCAGCATTTGATGAATACGAGCAATCATGACTTCTTGCTCAAAATGCACATTAGGATATTGTTCCGCCAAGGTTATCTTATTGTTAGATACAAACACGCCACCAGAGCTATTGACACAACTCGTTAGCATGACAACAAACAATAAATTCGGTAAAAACTTGCCGATCTGCATTAACCTGTTTAGCAGTATCATCACCTATAATGCCTTTATTAGACAAAATTTATAACAAATAAACCGCACTTTTACTCAAGCCTACTTAGACTCTAGCAAAGTGCGGTAAAATTTTACAAATTATTCTTGTTCAACAAATGTAGCTTGCTCTGTTGATTCAGCAGCTTGTTGTTTTTCCACAAGATCTTTCATGGTTAAGCGAATACGACCTTGGCGATCAATTTCAACCACTTTGACTTGCACTTCTTGACCTAAAGTAAGGTAATCAGTTACTTTCTCAACACGCTCTTCAGCGATTTGTGAAATATGCACTAATCCCTCTTTTCCACCAAGAATAGAAACAAAGGCACCAAAGTCTGCCAGACGAGTCACTTTACCTTTGTAAATCTCACCTGCCACCACTTCTGCGGTAATATCCTCGATACGTGCCATAACCGTTTTCACTGCATTACCATCAACTGCGGCAATTTTTACGGTACCATCATCGTCAATATCAATAGATGTACCTGTTTCTTCGGTTAATGCACGAATCACTGCACCACCTTTACCAATCACATCTTTGATTTTCTTCGGATCGATTTTCATGGTGTAAATACGTGGTGCGAAATCAGAAATTTCTTCACGTGGAGCGGCAATCGCTTGTTCCATTACACCTAAAATGTGCATTCTGGCACTTTTCGCTTGATTTAAGGCAATTTGCATAATTTCGGCGGTAATGCCTTCAATTTTGATGTCCATTTGTAGTGCAGTTACACCTTGACGAGTCCCTGCGACTTTGAAGTCCATATCGCCTAAGTGATCTTCATCGCCTAAAATATCAGAAAGCACCACAAATTTGTCGTCTTCTTTCACTAAACCCATGGCAATCCCTGCTACGGCGGCTTTAATTGGTACACCAGCGTCCATTAACGCAAGGGAAGCACCACATACAGACGCCATAGAAGAAGAACCGTTAGACTCGGTAATTTCAGACACCACACGTACTACATAAGGGAATTCAGTAATGCTTGGCATCACAGCGGCGACACCACGTTTTGCCAAACGACCATGACCGATTTCACGGCGTTTTGGTGAACCTACACGTCCCGTTTCACCCACAGAATACGGAGGAAAATTGTAGTGGAATAAGAAATTATCTTGACGTTCACCAGTTAATTCATCAAGGATTTGTGCATCACGTTCCGTACCTAATGTTGCTACGGCTAACGCTTGCGTTTCACCACGCGTGAAAATCGCTGAACCATGGGTACGTGGTAATACGCCCGTACAAATATCTAAGGCACGCACAGTGTCAACGGTACGACCGTCAATCCGTGGTTCGCCTGCGATAATACGCCCACGCACGATTTGACTTTCAAGTGCGGTGAAAATATCAATAATTTTACCTTCGCTGATCTCTTCGCCCTCAGCAGTTTCTGCGGTAATTTGAGCAATCACATCGGCTTTAATGGCATCAATTTGCTCATAACGCACTTGTTTTTCAGTAATACGATAAGCATCACCTAAACGGCTTTCTGCTAAAGATTTTACTTTATTAATCAATGCGGTATTTGGCTCAGGTGCCACCCAATCCCAACGTGGTTTACCCGCTTCTTGAGCAAATTCTTTAATTGCTTCCACCACCACTTGTTGTTGCTGATGACCGAATACCACCGCCGCTAACATTTGTTCTTCAGTTAATACGTCCGCTTCAGATTCTACCATTAACACGGCTTTATCCGTCCCAGCTACGACTAAATCCAAACGGCTTTGTTTTTGTTCTGCCATGGTTGGGTTTAGTACGAATTGATCATCAATAAAACCCACTCGAGCCGCACCAATTGGACCATTAAACGGTACACCTGACAATGACAATGCAGCTGACGCACCAATCACTGCCACTAAATCAGGGCTAATTTGTGGATTAACTGACACCACAGTCGCAATGATCTGAATTTCATTTAAGAAACCCTCAGGGAATAATGGACGAATTGGACGGTCAATTAAACGAGCAATTAAAGTTTCACCCTCAGATGGACGACCTTCACGTTTAAAGAATCCACCAGGAATTTTACCCGCAGCATAAGTACGTTCTTGATAATCAACAGTTAATGGGAAGAAATCTTGTCCCTCTTTCACTTCTTTTTTCGCTACCACTGTTACGAATACGGTGGTATCGTCCATACTTGCCATCACTGCTGCCGTTGCTTGACGTGCAATCGCACCCGTTTCAAGCGTGACGGTGTGTTGACCATATTTAAATTGTTTTACTATTGGATTCACAATGTTTTCCTTTTTCATTTTCTAACACAGGGATTTCCCCCAAACACTGCTTTCTTGTTCCAAATTTGCGACTAGCAAAAATACTCTTTGTCTATCTGCAAAATATTTTTGATAGCCGCACGCTAAAACGAAAACGGATACAAAAAAGCGTTGATTATTATACAACCTTTTCACATGAAGTAATAATTTTATTTCTCTTAAATCACGAAATAGACAAAAAAACCCCGCACTTACATACGGGGTTAGACATAATATCGCTATTCCATAGCGTTAGATCCGTTATCTCATTCATATAAAAGATGCAGAGCATCGTCACCATGCTTATCCCTGTACGCTAGTGCAGGGCATATCACTTACTCATCTAAGAAACTCCGCAAAGTTTCTGAACGGCTTGGGTGGCGTAATTTGCGTAATGCTTTGGCTTCAATTTGACGAATACGTTCACGGGTAACATCAAATTGTTTACCTACTTCTTCAAGCGTATGGTCAGTGTTCATATCAATACCAAAACGCATACGTAATACTTTAGATTCTCTTGGAGTTAAACCCTCTAATACTTCATGGGTTGCGGCACGTAAACTTTGTGCTGTGGCACTGTCTAATGGTAACTCAAGGGTACTATCTTCAATAAAATCACCTAAATGTGAATCGTCATCATCACCAATTGGGGTTTCCATAGAAATCGGTTCTTTGGCAATTTTCAACACTTTACGAATTTTATCCTCTGGCATCCCCATACGCTCTGCCAATTCTTCTGGCGTAGCTTCTCGTCCCATTTCTTGTAACATTTGACGTGAAATACGGTTTAATTTATTAATGGTTTCAATCATGTGTACAGGAATACGAATAGTGCGAGCCTGATCGGCAATAGAACGCGTAATCGCCTGACGAATCCACCATGTAGCATAAGTTGAGAATTTATAACCACGGCGATATTCAAATTTATCCACCGCTTTCATTAAACCGATGTTACCTTCTTGAATTAAATCAAGGAATTGCAAACCTCGGTTGGTGTATTTTTTGGCAATCGAGATCACTAAACGTAAGTTAGCTTCCACCATTTCTTTTTTGGCTCGGCGAGCTTTTAATTCGCCTTGAGCTACCCGATCACCAATTTCACGAATTTGTGGAATGGTAAGTCTGGTTTCTTGTTCTATCTGTTGTAATCTTGCAATAGAATCTCGAATATTATCGGCATATTCGGCTAATTTAGGGGCATAGTTTTTCTTACTACCTAAAATTTTGACTAACCAAGCATCTGTATTTTCTTTGCCCGTAAAGACCTTAACAAAATCATCTTTTGGCATTTTGGCATAATCCACTACCCAACGTTGAATTTGACGTTCTTCTTTACGTACCCGTTTCATCATATCTCGAATAGACATCACCAATAAATCAAATTGACGAGGCACTAAACGGAATTGTACAAAAATTTCTGATAATGCTTGAATTTCGCTACGCACTTTTTTATGGGTACGCCCATGTTTTTCAATTAACCCTAAGATTTTAATATGTTGTGCTTTTAAGGCGGCAAATTTTTCTCTTGCAACTTCTGGATCAATAGCCGTATCGCTGTCATCGGAAGAAGATTCCGTTTCCTCTTCGTCTTCTTCATCATCTAAATCAACATCAGCAACTTCAGTACTTTCCTCTTCATCAGCATCGTCCGCAAGTTCATCATCAATCTCAGCGATACTTTCTTCTTCAACTACATTCGGATCAACAAAGCCTGTGATCAAATCCACTAAACGAACGGAACCCTCTTCGACTTTTTCATATTGCTCTAAAAGATAAGTCAGCGATTCGGGATATTCCGCCACGGCACTTTGTACTTCGTTAATACCGTCTTCAATGCGTTTGGCAATATCAATTTCACCCTCACGAGTTAGAAGTTCTACACTGCCCATTTCTCGCATATACATTCGCACAGGATCGGTAGTACGACCTAACTCAGCTTCTACGCTAGATAATACTTGGGTCGCTTCTTCCACCACATCATCATTAATATTGTCGATATTTTCATTTAAAATAAGATCATCGGCATCTGGTGCTGCATCCAACACTTGAATACCCATGTCATTGATCATCTGAATAATATCTTCAATTTGATCGGCATCAACGAGTTCTTCTGGCAAATGATCGTTGACTTCGGCAAAGGTTAAATAGCCCTGTTCTTTCCCTTGGGCGATTAACAATTTTAATTGTGATTGTGGATTTTGCTCCATAAATGGCTCCTCCGCCTTTACTTTTATTCGTTAAGGTAAAATGAATTAAATTCTATCACTGTTATGACTATTTCACTATTATTTATTTTGCTCGTCCACTGAGTAATTTGAAAAGTTCCTGTTTTTCTTCTGAATCTAAACTTTCAGTACGATCTTTAGCAATTAATTGCTCAATTCTACGTTCAATAATTTGGGCTAACAAAAATTCGTAGGTTTCAATATAAGTCGTACTAATCTGTTCTTCCTCAATTAAATGATCCCAAGTTGATAAAATTTCAAGGGGCTTATAATCTTCTGTATCACGAAAATATTCTAATATTTGCCCTAAGGTAATGCCGACATTATCCCGACAAACCCGAGTTAATTTATCAAACAACGCTAATCCCGGTTCATTTAAACTCGCAATATCCGACACATCATATTCTAATTGAGCCAGCTCTGGATTTTGTAATAATAAAGCTATCAACAATCGCATAGGGGTACGCTTTACTTCTGGCATTTTTTGCACCGCACTTTTTTGTTGCGGTTGTGCTAAGAGAGCTTCAATTTGTTTAGGATCAATAATACCTAACTTACTGGCTAAGATATTATTCAAATAAATCCGCAACATTTCTCCAGGAATACGTTCAATTAATGGTACGGCTAATGCTGCCAGCTTACTTTTACCCTCTTTGGTTGCTAATTTGACATCTTTGAGTAAATGATCAAATAAAAAATCGCTCAAAGATTGTGCCTGTTGTAAATAGTCTTCAAATTGTTGTTTGCCATATTGACGAATGTAGGTATCAGGATCTTCGCCATCAGGTAAAAACACAAATTTCAACTGACGACCATCTTCCAAATAAGGCAACGCATTTTCTAAAGCTCGCCATGCGGCTGCTCGTCCAGCCCGATCGCCGTCATAACAACAGATCACCTGCTCGGTAGAACGAAAAATCTGGTTAATTTGTTCTGGCGTAGTGGCTGTTCCTAAAGAAGCCACAGCGTAATTCACATCAAACTGAGCCAATGCTACCACGTCCATATAGCCCTCAACGACTAATAGTTGTTCAGGACTATCATTAATTTTCAATGCTTCATATAATCCATAAAGTTCATTACCTTTATGGTAGGTTACAGTATCAGGTGAGTTAAGATATTTGGGTGTACCATCGCCGATCACCCGTCCCCCAAAAGCAATCACTCGTCCACGACGATCACGGATTGGAAACATAATTCGATTACGGAACGTGTCATAAACCTTACCACGCTCGCTACGTTTTACCATACCCAAGGAAAATAACCGCTCTTGTTCTTCCTTATTATGACCAAATTGACGCACCACTAAATCATAACTATCTGGCACAAAACCAATAGAAAAACGCTGAATAATTTCTTTAGACAAACCTCGTTGTTGTAAATAGTCTTGAGCTAACTGAGATTTCGGCAGTTGTTGCTGATAAAGTTCAGCAATTTCTTGCATTAATTGATAAAGATCTTTCTTAGTCTGATAATTAACATAAGGCTTATCCGATTTACCACGAGTTTCCTCTCTTGGTACATCTAAGCCAAGTATATTGGCTAATTCTTCTACCGCTTCCACAAATTCAAGTTTGTCATATTCCATTAAAAAACTTAACGCATTACCGTGAGCCCCACAACCAAAACAATGATAAAACTGTTTGGTTTTGCTAACCGTAAAAGAGGGTGTTTTTTCGTGATGAAATGGACAGCACGCTTGATAATTATTGGTGCCAGCCTTTTTCAATTTGACCCGAGAATTAACTATATCAACAATATCTGCTTTAGCAATAATATCATTAATAAAAGAACGTGGAATCAAACCCGCCATAGTTAATCCTCATGAATTAGCAAACTAATTAAATGAACAAAACCGTGATTCCGAAAAGGTTTCACGGTTTGTTTAACTCAAGTGTTAATTAAAACTTCTAATTAATATAAACGTGTATTACGAGCGTTTTCACGAGCAACACGTTTCGCGTGACGTTTTGCACGAGAGATATTTTCACGTTTACGAATAGTAGTCGGTTTTTCGTAAAATTCACGAGCACGCACTTCAGCTAAAATACCTGCTTTTTCGCAAGAGCGTTTGAAACGACGTAATGCAACGTCAAATGATTCGTTTTCACGAACTTTAATTACTGGCATAAGCCATCACCTCTATTAAAATTTGATAAATAAGTTTAGTTAATTTTGCAAAATTACTGAGTAACTTACTCAATAAAGGTCGCAATTTTAATCTAATTTGCCCCTAAAAGTAAAGCCTGAATTTGATCTTTTCTGTGCAAATTTGCCAAAGTGCGGTAAAATCTTACCTAATTTTTAGAAGAATAACAAAATAAAGAGCATTTCATGAAAATTCTAGGCATTGAAACCTCCTGTGATGAAACAGGTGTTGCCATTTATGATGAACAACAAGGCTTAATCGCCAATCAACTTTATAGCCAAATCGATCTGCACGCTGATTATGGGGGGGTCGTTCCCGAGCTTGCCTCACGTGATCATATTCGCAAAACCTTACCTTTAATTCAGCAAGCCTTGCAACAAGCAAATTTAACCGCTCAAGACATTGATGGTATTGCTTATACTGCTGGACCAGGTTTAGTGGGAGCTTTATTAGTGGGAGCGACTATTGCTCGTTCGCTTGCTTATGCTTGGAATATTCCTGCTATCGGTGTGCATCACATGGAGGGACATTTACTCGCCCCCATGTTAGAACTGCCCGAAAATCGACCGCAGTTTCCTTTTGTGGCATTGTTGGTATCGGGAGGGCATACGCAACTGGTGCAAGTGGAGGGCGTAGGGTGTTATCAATTATTAGGTGAAAGTATTGATGACGCAGCAGGTGAAGCCTTTGATAAAACAGCCAAATTACTCGGTTTAGATTACCCAGGTGGTGCTGCACTTTCTCGTTTAGCTGAAAAAGGCACGACAGGACGCTTTGTGTTCCCGAAACCCATGACCGATCGCCCTGGCTTGGATTTCAGTTTTTCTGGCTTAAAAACCGCTGCTGCCAATACGATTAATCAATTAATCAAACAACAAGGCGAATTGAGCGAACAAGACAAAGCTGACATTGCCCATGCTTTTCAAACTTCAGTGGTGGATACTTTAGCGATTAAATGCAAACGAGCCTTAAAACAAACAGGCTACAATCGCTTAGTCATCGCTGGTGGTGTCAGTGCTAACAGGCAATTACGCCAAGGTTTACAACAATTAATGCAACAACTCAAAGGGCAAGTATTCTACCCTGCTCCGCAATTTTGTACCGACAACGGAGCAATGATTGCTTACGTGGGTTTTTTACGCTTAAAAAATGGCGAACAATCGGATTTAGCGATTGAGGTAAAACCACGCTGGGCAATGACAGAATTAGCGTCTATTTAAAAACTTAACCAAAAAACACCGCACTTATGGCTAAACTTTATTTTTATTACTCCACGATGAACGCAGGGAAATCCACTACCCTGTTACAATCCGCCTACAACTATGTCGAACGTCAAATGAACGTGTTGCTTTATACCGCAGCGATTGACGATCGTTTTGGGGTAGGGCGAATAACCTCCCGTATTGGCATCAGTCAGGCGGCTAAATTATTTAATAAAAACAGTAATCTATGGCAAGAAATCAAGCAACATTTAGAGCATGAAAAATTACACTGTATTTTAGTCGATGAAGCTCAATTTCTTAGTCAAGCACAGGTTCGTCAATTAAGTGATGTGGTGGATAAATTGAATATTCCCGTGTTATGTTACGGCTTACGCACGGATTTTCAGGCGAATTTATTTGAGGGTAGCCAATATTTATTAGCGTGGGCGGATCAATTAGAAGAACTGAAAACCATTTGCTATTGCGGTCGCAAAGCAAATTTTGTGTTGCGTTTAAATGAACAAGGTGAAGTCGTAAAAGACGGAAAACAAATTGAAATTGGCGGAAATGATAAATATCTCTCCGTTTGTCGGCGACACTATAAGGAAATGATTGAGTAAGCAAAAAGTGCGGTGAAAATTTCAAAACAATTTCAACAGAAATTATCAATAAAAACACCGCACTTTTAAGCGAAAATCAAACCACTGGCGTATTTCGATAAAACATTAATCTCGGTAACGCCAAGCCAAATACTAAAGCTCCGAGCAAAAATCCTGTTTTAATAAAATCGTTAATCATGTGTTCATACAATTCTGGGGTATAACCCTGATAGTTGATTTGCACAATCGCAATCATCGCTTTATAAGCATAAATTCCCGGAATCATAGGAATAATTGCCGCCACAGTAAATACTTTAGGGTGAGCTAAATAACGTTGCGAAATATGCACCCCAGCAAAACCAATTAACGCAGAAGCCAACATTGTGGCAAGCACTAAAGATACATCAAAATGCAATAATAACGTACGGAAACTGTGTCCCAATGCACCTAACACGCCACAATAAATCAATGCCTTAGGTGGCACATTAAAAATCAAGGCAAAACCCACTGCGGGTATGGCGGCAAAAAACATATCATCAAGTAATAACAAAATTAAATCCATTTTAGTTTCCCCAATGTGTGATGTGTAATAGATTTAAAGCGAGTACGATACCCATACAAGCCCCGAAAGTTAATACTGTCGCCAAAGTCCATCTTGCCCAGCCCATACCTATATGTCCTTTGAGAATATCAGCTAATGAATTAACTAATGGAAAACCAGGGACTAATAATAACACGCTAGAAGCAAGGGCAATCTGTGGATTATTGCCTAAATTGTATTTTAATGCTAATCCTGCAATTAATGAGGCGACAAAAGCAGTTACGCTAAACACAATAAGCGGATTAAAATGTCGTTTAGCTAACTCTTGACGCACAAACATAGCAATCGCAGAGGCTACAAAAGTAATCCCAAAGATAACATGATTACCACCAGAAAGATGGGAAAAACAAGCACAGGATAACCCTATCATAAACACCACCAGCCAACGGTTGTATTTTAACGGTTTAATCTGTTCTAACTTATCTCGTACCAAGTGAATATCATAAATATGATGCTCCGCTGCAATCACAATACGTTGCACCGCCGTTACCACTTGCATATTAATGCCTTTATCTACATTTTGTCTGGTGGTGGTAATACAATGTTCATTTAATACCGTAGTTAAAATAATTGCATTAGGTGTTAAAGCACATTCTACCGTTGTCGCACCTAATGCCTTACCTAACCGAATGGCACTTTGTGAAACCACCGTGCTTTCTGCACCATGTTGTAACAATAATTGTGCCACCAAAATACAAAGCCGTGTTATCTCTCGCTGATGTTCTTCAAGTTGTTGTTTTTCTACCATAGTGAATTTCCATAAATATTGAATTGTCTTATTATATGCTTTCTTGCCAGTAAAAAGAATTGTGTTAAATCAATAAAGTGCGGTCAAAATTACGTGATTTTTACAGATTTTAATGCTAATTTAGCACATCATTTTTTTAAGAGTTACTATAATGAATCAAAAAACTATTGTTGTAAAATTTGGCACCAGTACTTTAACACAAGGTTCGCCAAAATTAAATCGTCCACACATGATTGAAATTGTACGTCAACTTGCTCAACTTCATCAAGCAGGTTTTCGGCTAGTTATTGTTACCTCTGGTGCCATTGCGGCTGGGCGTGATTATTTAAACCACCCCACATTACCCCCGACAATCGCTTCAAAGCAATTATTGGCGGCAGTTGGACAAAGCCAGTTAATTCAAACGTGGCAACAGCTGTTTGCTATTTATGACATTCATGTTGGACAGATTTTATTAAGCCGTGCGGATATTGAAGACCGTGAGCGGTTTCTCAATGCAAGAGATACTTTGCATGCTCTGTTAGATAATCAAATTATTCCGATAATTAATGAAAATGATGCGGTAGCTACCGCTGAAATAAAAGTGGGCGATAATGATAATTTATCGGCATTAGTGGCTATTTTAGTGCAAGCCGATCAACTTTATTTATTGACTGATCAGCAAGGTTTATTTGATAGCGATCCACGTAAAAACCCTGACGCAAAATTAATTCCAGTGGTGGCACAAATTAACGATCATATTCGCTCAATCGCAGGTGGCAGTGGAACAAATTTGGGGACTGGCGGTATGTCAACTAAAATTACCGCCGCAGATGTAGCAACGCGTTCAGGTATTGAAACCATTATCGTATCAGGCAATCGTGAAAATGTGATTGTGGATTTAGCCTATGAGCAAGCTATTGGTACCAAATTCACTATCCCAGCCGAACACCTAGAAAGCCGTAAACAATGGCTATTTGCTGCTCCATCTGCTGGCAGCATTATTATTGATGACGGAGCAGAAAGTGCGGTGTTAATTCAACAAAAATCTTTACTACCTGCTGGCATTGTCGCCATTGAAGGACGTTTTTCCCGTGGTGAAGTGGTCAAAATCCGCACTCAAAGCGGTAAAGACATTGCCCTTGGTATGCCACGCTATAACAGTGATGCGTTAAAACTTATTCAAGGTAAGAAATCGCAACAGATTGAACAAATTCTTGGTTATGAATATGGAGCAGTAGCGGTGCATCGTGATGATATGGTGGTATTGAAAAAATAATAATCTGCATCAGCTAGGTGTGTTTGCACACACCTACTGTTATTCTTTGCTCACTCTTTCCCTTTCACATCAATAATCACCACTTCCGATTGCGTTCCTAATCGCATTGGAACTCCCCAAAAGCCATAGCCTGAGGTGACAATAAAATGCCCGTTGCCAATTTTTTCATGACCATAAGCAAGGCGGTAAATTAATTTAGTAATAAAATTAGCAGGAAAAATTTGCCCGTTGTGAGTATGACCTGCGACCAGTAAATCCACGGGTAATTGCGAAATTTGTTCAATTTCTGTCGGACGATGATCTAATACAAAAATCGGTAAACGAGTATCCACGGACTGAATTAACTGTGCGGTACTCGGGCGATCTTTGACTAAATCATCATTACGCCCAACAATCACAAATTCATTATTAATGGTTTCTGTTTGATCCCACAATACTTTGATACCAGCTTGTTTAATCTGTTCCGCAATCCGTTGTTGATCGCCAAAGAAATCGTGGTTGCCTAAGGTCGCATAAACGCCTAAAGGGGCTTGTAATTTAGCTAAACTCGGTTGCATTTTTTGACTTAAATAGGCATCGACATTGTCGTCCATAATATCACCTGGTAGCAAAATGAGATCGACTTTTTGTTGATTAAAAATCTCCGCTAATTGATCAAGCTGTTTGGCACCGAACAATTTGCCTAAATGAAAATCGCTTGCCATGCCGATACGTAATGGTCTTATCGGTTTATCAAGGGTGATTTGATAATGGACTATTTGTGGCGTATAAGCGTTATACACACCTAATCCGATTAACCCTGCCATGCCAATAGGATATAACCAAGCCAAAGTGCGGTGAATTTTGCTGTAATTTTTGAATACCCATGCCAATAATACTAGAGCAAGGCTAACAAAAAGCGAAAACAGCAAGAATACCATGATAAATGGCAATAGGCGAAACATTGGGAATAACCTAGTGGCAGTTAGAATGGCGACTGAATTAGTGAATACATAGCTGGTAAACACAAAAATATAGCGACCTTTTTGTGATAATACACCGCCATAAAGCCAACCTAAGGTTCGGTTAAAAATATAAATAAGTACCTGTAACGCCAGTATAGTTACAGCAAAAATAACATAATAACGTGTTTCCAATCTGTTTTTCTCCCAAAAATAATGCCCCCAAAGCGAGGGCAGTTAAAAGTTGCATTATATTAATACGCTTCTATTCTCTCGACAATAAGTATTTTTGAAAGATAGCCCTAGGCTATGCTAAACTAATAAAAATTGATAAAAAATGAAGGATTCTTTCAATGTCAACATTAACTAAATTATACCGTAAAATGTTAGGTATTCCACTGTCGTTTTTTGTGAAAAATAATCCTATTCCTCATCACCCGATTGCTGAATTGAATCTTGATATTCATCAGCCTTTTGTTTATGTATTACCTTATACATCACAAACTGATTTAGTGATTTTTCAACGCAACTGTTTACATGTGGGCTTACCTGATCCGTTACAACCGAATGAAATCAATGGCGAAAAAGTGCCACGTTATGTGTTTTTAGATGAAGGGCATAGTTTCTTTAAATCCAAGGGTGCGAAGCAAGAAACGGAAAAAGTGTTTTATAAATATCTTGAATTACACCGCACTTTGGCGGATTTAAATGTACAACTTGTGCCAGTATCAGTATTGTGGGGACGTTCCCCAGGGCAAGAAGATAAAAACGGTTTACCCAAATTGCGTTTACTGAATTGTGTCCAAAAAACTTTCAATATTCTTTGGTTTGGACGTGATACCTTTGTCCGTTTTTCTCAAGCTGTTTCTTTGCGTTATATGGTCGATGAGCATGGTTCGGACGAAAAAATTGCCCAAAAATTGGCTCGTGTCGCCAAAATACACTTTGCCAAACAACGTATTTCGGCGGCTGGTCCTAGATTGCCTAATCGTCAAGCTATGTTTAAAAAATTATTGCAATCGCCAACCATTTTGCAAGCCATTGATGATGAAGTAAAATCTAAAAACATAAGCAAAGAAAAAGCGACCAAAGAAGCCGAAAAAATTCTTGACGAGATCGCCGCTAATGTAAGTTATGAGGGCTTACGTTTAGCCGATCGTTTTTTACGTTGGTTGTGGAATAAATTATATCAAGGAATTGAAGTCCAGCACGCAGATCGTGTCCGTAAATTAGCCTTGGAAGGGCATGAAATCGTGTATATTCCATGCCATCGTAGTCATATTGACTATTTATTATTATCCTATGTGTTGTATCATCAAGGCTTAGTAACACCGCATATCGCCGCTGGAATTAACTTGAATTTCTGGCCTGTGGGAGGATTATTCCGCCGTGGTGGTGCTTTCTTTATTCGCCGTACATTCAAAGGTAATCGTCTATATTCAACGCTATTCCGTGAATATTTAGCGGAATTATTTCATCGTGGTTATGCGGTGGAATTCTTTATCGAGGGAGGACGATCACGCACTGGGCGTTTGCTTGCCCCCAAAACTGGCATGGTGTCAATGACGTTGCAAGCCTTACAACAAGGGCAAACTCGCCCAATTTCTATTGTCCCCGTGTATGTAGGCTATGAACATGTGTTAGAAGTAGATACTTACGCAAAAGAATTGCGTGGTGCAGCGAAAGAAAAAGAAAATGCAGGCTTGGTATTGCGTGTGATTAAAAAATTACGCAATCTCGGTAAAGGCTATGTGAATTTTGGTGAGCCTATTTCATTGAATAATTATTTAACTCAACATTATCCAGACTGGAAACAAACCAACCAAGAAGAACGTCCTGCTTGGTTTAATCAAGCGGTGGATCAAGTATCTAATCAGGTGATGGTCAATATTAATAATGCGGCTGCAGTAAATGCCATGAATCTGACGGGAACCGCATTATTATCTTCTCGTCAACGGGCTTTAACTCGTGAACAGTTATTAGAACAGTTACAAAGCTATCAACAATTATTGCAAAATACCCCGTATTCGCAAGATATGATTATACCAGCGGAAAGCCCTGAACAAATGTTAAATCATGTGTTAAGTTTAGATCGTGTGGGGGTATTAACTGAAAAAGATAACTTTGGCGAAATTGTTCGTTTGGAACGTAATTCAGCGGTATTAATGACCTATTATCGTAATAATATCCAGCATTTATTTGTGTTGCCGTCTTTAGTGGCAAGTATCGTATTGCATTATGGAGCGATCCAACAAGATTTAGTGATTGATGCAGTAGAGAAAATTTATCCGTTCTTACGTGCAGAATTATTTTTGCATTTTAGTGAAGAAGAATTAGAGCTACAGATTGAAAGTATTATTAATGAACTCAATCGCCAAGAATTAATTAAATCTAACGATACTTTACTCATTATTAATCGTCCAAAAGTACGGAGCTTACAACTTTGGTCAGCGGGTATGCGTGAAATTCTGCAACGCTACCAAATTGCGGTGAGCTTGTTGTGTAACGATCCCGCGATGTCTCGCACGAGTTTAGAAAAAGAAAGTCAATCTATCGCCCAACGTTTATCCGTATTACATGGTATCAATGCCCCTGAATTCTTTGATAAAGCGGTCTTCTCTGGTTTTATTAATAGTTTGAAAAACAACGGTTATTTTGATGAAAATGGCAATGCAGATTTAGCTAAATTACAAGAATTATCCGACATTTTCATGCGTTTAATTTCCGCAGAAATTAATTTAACCATTCAAAGTGCGGTGGAAAAAACAGAAGAAATTAACCCAGAAGATAAAACGGAAGACAACGTTTAATTATTTTTATATTTTCCTAAGGAATCTCTATGAATTTAAGAGAAAAAATCGATCATAGCCCAATGTCGGGTTATCAATGGGCGATTGTGGTGATGGCAGCTATTATGAACCTATTAGATGGTTTTGATGTATTAGCCCTTGCTTTTACCGCATCATCTATCAAAGCAGAATTTGCCCTAACTGGCGTACAACTTGGCTATTTACTGAGTGCAGGGCTAATCGGTATGACGGCTGGATCGTTATTTTTAGCACCACTGGCGGATAAAATCGGTCGCCGTCCACTATTATTAATTGCCATTGCGTTGTCTGCGGTGGGGATGTTCGGTTCTGCCTTTATTGAACACCACGAAGCCTTATTTGGCTGGCGTTTACTTACAGGTCTTGGGGTCGGTGGTATTCTGGTTGGAACCAACGTTCTTACCAGCGAATATTCATCACGTAAATGGCGTAGCTTTGCGATTAGTGTTTATGCGGCTGGCTTTGGGGTTGGTGCAGTATTAGGCGGTTTCTTTGCTGTTGGGTTACAAGATGTCTATGGTTGGCGTGCCGTTTATCTAGCTGGTGCTGGATTAACTGGATTATGTCTTCTGGTTTTATTAGCTTGGTTGCCTGAATCTATTGATTTTCTATTAAATAAACAACCGTTCAACGCCCAAAAACGTTTAAATAAAATTACCCAGAAAATGGGCTTCGGTAAAGACTGGGCATTACCAGAAAAAGCAACGCAAAATCCTAGCCTAAGTGCGGTGAAAAAATTACCTATTTCACAATTATTCAATGCACAATACTTACGTTCCACTTTGCTTATCTGGACTGCATTTTTTGCAATTATGTTCAGTTTCTATTTCGTCAGTTCATGGACTCCCGCCTTATTAAAAGAAGCTGGCATGAGTGAAAATGCAAGTATCGTAGTGGGCATGATGATCTCTATCGGTGGCACTATAGGATCTTTATGTTATGGTTTACTAGCTAGCCGTTGGTCTGCTCGTAATGTGTTGATTTTATTTACTATTCTATCATCTTGTGCGATTATCATCTTTATTTTCTCGTCTTCTATTTTATGGTTAGCCATGGTATTCGGCGTATTAGTTGGGGCATTGATGAATGGTTGTATTAGTGGATTATATACATTAAATCCTAATATCTATGCCGCAGATATTCGTAGTACTGGGGTCGGTTGGTCGATTGGCATGGGGCGTGTTGGTTCTATCTTAGCACCAACCATTGCAGGTTCTCTATTAGATTTAGGCTGGCAAAAACAAAGTTTATATATTGCGGTTGGGTTTGTATTATTGATTGCAGTCATTGCTTTATATTTCCTAAAACAACCAACTAAAATTCAATCCGTGTAATACTAACAATCCCCACAAATTGGTGGGGATTAGTTTTGAGTGAATTAATCTCGCCAAAATGGCAATTTCATGACAATACGTAAGCCACCTAAGTAGCTTTTTTCTGCCCAGACCTCGCCTTGATGTGATTTTACTGTACTATATACAATCGTTAATCCTAAGCCTAACCCTTTTTTCACTTGGGTACGCTCTTCATCAACACGATAAAATGGTTTAAAAATATGTTTATACTCGGATTCCGATAATCCCTCACCATTATCATCAATCATAATAAATACCTGACCACCTCGTAACACAAAACTCACTTCTACAATGGACTTAGTATATTTCAAGGCATTTCTAATCAAATTCTCGAGTGTACTGGATAAACTTTCTAAGTTACCATAAAGAAAATATTTTTCTGGTGATTTAATTTCCTGCTTGATACGCATCTCAATCTTCAATTCTTTGGCTTCAAACACAGCATCATCTAATACATTCTCACAAATCTGTGACAAAGAAACACATTTTCGATATAGGCTACTTTCCATTTTTGCGGCAGAAATTAACAACAAATCATTCATCATTTGATTTAAACGGCTAGTTTCCATCTCTATCCGCTCTAATTCCTTACTATCCCCCATCTTCCGCCGAATTAATCCTGCGGCTAATTGCAAACGTGTCAATGGTGTACGTAACTCGTGTGATACTACCGACATCATATACTGTCTGGTATCAATCACATCAACCAAAGATTGTATCATCTGATTGAAACTTGCTCCCACTTGACGAAGTTCAACTACACCTGTGTCCTCTAATTCTTTATTAACCCTAAAATCCCCCAATGCCACTGCATTTGCCGCTCGTTGTAAGCGTTTAATAGGTTGAGTTAGACTATAAGATAACCAAACTAAAATTGGCGTAGAAACCAACATTAATAGCATGATTAAAAACCATGGATGATCAAAAATATAATTGACTATAATCTTTTGTGGATCCACATGGGTAACAAAATAAGCAAAGTACTCAACTTGTTGATCTTGGTTAGTCAAATGAATACTAAAAGGTCCTGCTATCAAAAGGCTACGGAAAGCTTTAGACTGTGGATGTAACACATCATTAGAATGGTACATAAAATCTCGGATATAGTTAATTTCATTATCTCTTGCACCGATAATATTTCTCTCGCTATCCATCAATACTGGACGCGGAAAATCTAACTTTTCTTCAATAGGATTTTCTGGCATTTCTAATAGACGAGAAAATTGCTGGGTTCTCACCGCAGTAATAATATCTTGTTGGTATTTATTTATATCTTGAGAAGTTAAATCCATATATAAACGTGTATCTAATTGTGGAACAAAATACACAGTTAATAGCAATAATCCAAAAACACACCAAAATAAAATAAAAATCTTAGCCGAAAGAAAATTAACAGTAACTCTCATTACTGCCTCGGTCATCACAATTTTCCTTATAAATCATACAATTACCCTCCCGAATTTATCATCTTGAGAAGCATTTTCATCTTGTTCATTATGATTAAAACAGTATTCATCCGAGAGCATGACATAACCCCGTCCACGCAGTGTTCTGAACCACAAATCATTATTTTCTCTTGGTGGTAACTTTTTACGTAAATTTGACATGTGAACATCAATGGAGCGATCATACGGAGAAAGCGGTTTACCCAATACTTTCAGACTTAAATCATCTCTGCTAACTGCTAAATTCACTTGTGACACAATAAGTTCTAAACATCCAAATTCCGTGGCGGTCAATTCTAATGATTTTCCTTTATAGCTTGCTTGTTTAGTCGCGGTATTTAAAATTAATCCCTCAAAATTAATAATATTTTGAGTATTCAAAGCGACATTGGTATCCGTACGCCGCAAAATAGCCCTAATCCTAGCAATCAATTCACGATCATTAAAAGGTTTGGCTAAATAATCATCTGCACCTAATTCTAAACCTTGAATACGATCCGAATCATCGCCACGAGCAGTCAACATTAGCACTGGTGTATTATAAAGTCTATGAATCTCTTTTAAAGTTTCAATACCATCCATGACAGGCATCATAATATCCAATAAAATAAGCCGATAACTATTTTCCGCTAATTTCTCTAAAGCTACCTTGCCGTTTTCCGCTTCATCCACATGAAATCCTTCCAAGGATAACAAATCTGCTAATAACGAACGAATATCTTGGTCATCATCAACTAACAATAAAGGCATTATGATCTCCTAAATTACTCAACAGTGGTCAAGAAATTCTACTGGAATGTTCGACATTGCTTGCAATGGGTGCATGGTCCCGAACAATTTCTCAAAAAAATATGGCTAATTCTAATCTATTTCTTCGTAAAAAAGAAATACAAAATAAAAAATTGTACTGTTAATTTGATTCAAAATCTCTTAAAATTCGTAAGATTTATCTATTGCAATTATCCCGCAAATTTTAACTAAGGATTATCTATGAAAATCGTCGAAGTAAAACACCCTTTAGTCAAACACAAATTAGGCTTAATGCGTATGGCAGATATTAGCACTAAGCACTTTCGTGAATTAGCCACTGAAGTAGGTAGCTTATTGACCTATGAAGCGACCGCCGATTTAGAAGTTGAAAATGTCACCATTGATGGTTGGTGCGGTCCCGTGAATGTGGATAGAATTAAAGGTAAGAAAGTTACCGTGGTGCCGATTTTACGTGCAGGTTTAGGTATGATGGATGGAGTGTTAGAACATATTCCAAGTGCCAGAATTAGTGTGGTAGGTATGTATCGCAATGAAGAAACGTTAGAACCTGTGCCTTATTTCCAGAAATTAGCTAGTGATTTAGAAGAACGTTTAGCCATTGTGGTTGACCCAATGTTGGCAACAGGTGGTTCTATGATTGCTACCATTGACTTATTAAAACAAAAAGGCTGTAACCACATTAAAGTACTAGTGCTAGTGGCTGCTCCAGAAGGACTTAAAGCACTAGAAAAAGCTCATCCAGATATTGAATTATACACAGCGTCCATTGATGACCACCTAAATGAACATGGTTATATTATCCCTGGATTGGGTGATGCTGGTGATAAGATTTTCGGAACTAAATAATCCCGATGCCTTTGATAAACATCAAAGGCATTTTTCTGTAACCGCGGTGCAAAAAATTCTGAAAGAATTTACAACGTTGCAAATAATTATTTGCACAGGGACAATGTCCCGAACAATCCTTAAAGGGATCGTGAGTAAAAATCAGTGAATTTTTCACCGCACTTTAAAGTAAAAAACTATGACAACACCTGAAATTCAAAGTAAAACTAAACAAGCTTTCGTTGGCTTACAAATGTTATTCGTCGCTTTTGGTGCCTTGGTTTTGGTACCATTAATCACTGGGCTAAATGCGAATACTGCTCTATTAACCGCAGGGTTGGGAACTTTATTATTCCAACTTTGCACGGGTAAACAGGTTCCTATATTCCTTGCTTCTTCCTTTGCATTTATCGCCCCAATTCAATACGGCGTACAAACTTGGGGTATTGCTGTAACGATGGGAGGCTTGGCTTGTACTGGTTTAGTTTATTTAGCTTTAAGCACCTTAGTCAAATTGCGTGGTGTAGCAATCTTAGAACGTATTTTCCCGCCTGTGGTTGTGGGTCCTGTGATCATTATTATCGGTATGGGATTAGCTCCAACAGCCGTTGATATGGCAGTCGGTAAACAAGGGGCAGTACAAGCCTATGAATACGACTTGGCAATCTTAGTTTCATTAGTGACTTTGGTCACAACACTATGTGTTGCTGTATTCTCTAAAGGGATCATGAAACTGATTCCGATTATGTTTGGTATTGCTGTGGGGTATATTTTATGCCTTTGCTTAGGCTTAATTAATTTCCAACCCGTGTTTGATGCAGCTTGGTTCAGCTTACCTGAAATTACTACACCAGAATTTAAACTAGAAGCCATTTTATACTTACTCCCGATCGCCATCGCTCCCGCTGTTGAACACGTAGGGGGAATCATGGCAATTAGCTCCGTGACTGGCAAAGACTTCCTAAAAAAACCTGGTTTACACCGCACTTTATTAGGTGATGGCGTGGCAACTACCGCAGCATCATTATTAGGTGGACCACCAAATACTACGTATGCAGAAGTGACTGGTGCTGTTATGCTAACTCGTAACTTTAACCCAAACATTATGACATGGGCGGCGGTTTGGGCAATCGCAATTTCATTCTGTGGTAAAGTTGGTGCTTTCCTTTCGACTATCCCAACTATTGTTATGGGGGGGATTATGATGCTCGTATTCGGTTCTATCGCAGTAGTGGGAATGAGTACCTTAATTCGTGCTAAAGTCGATGTGACAGAAGCTCGCAATCTGTGTATTATTTCGGTGGTAATGAGTTTCGGTATCGGCGGTATGTTTGTTAATGTAGGCGAACTGTCAGTAAAAGGTATCAGCTTATGTGCTATCGTGGCAATTATTCTAAACTTGGTTTTGCCAAAAGCAGAGAATAAAGTCGAATAATAACCCTCACCCTATCCCTCTCCCCATGGGAGAGGGGAATTGATAGGATTTTTTGTGCAACAACTTTCTCTCCCTATTCATCAACTAGATGATGAAACTTTAGAAAATTTCTATGGCGACAATAACCTATTGTTGCTCAACTCGTTGCACAAAAATTTCCAGCAATTACAACAACCGTTCTTTTACATTTGGGGAGCCTCTGGCAGTGGTAAAAGCCATTTACTCAAAGCAGTTGCTAACCACATTATTTCCGAAAACCGCCACAGCATTTATGTTCCTTTAAGTAAATATGCTTATTTTTCCACCGCGGTTTTAGACAACCTAGAACAACAAGATGTGATTTGCCTAGACGATTTACAAGCCGTTATTGGCAATCACGACTGGGAACTTGCCATTTTTGACTTATTTAACCGAATTAAAGAAAAAAATACCGCACTTTTACTGATTAGTAGTGACTGCTCCCCTACTTCACTCCCCGTAAAATTACCCGATCTCTCATCACGCTTACGCTGGGGTGAAATCTATCAGCTTCATTCCTTAAATGAAGCACAAAAAATCCAAGCCTTACAGCAAAACGCTCATCAACTTGGTATTGAATTATCCGAAGAAACCGCAAACTTCTTAATCAAACGCTTAGATAGAGATATGCACAGCTTATTTACTGCGGTAGCAAAATTAGATAAGGCATCATTACAAGCTCAACGCAAATTAACGATTCCGTTTGTGAAAGAGATTTTGGGATTATAAAAAACACATAAAAAAACACCGCACTTTTTCGCAAAGCACGGTGTTTTTTTCATCAATTTTAGAATAACACTCTGGCTCGAATTGTCCCATCAATGGCTTTTAGTTTGGTTAATAAGCCATTGGTATTCTCCGTTTCTACATCAATCACCACATAACCAATTTGCGGATCGGTTTGTAAATATTGTGCGGCGATATTAATATTCTCTTCTACAAAGATCTGGTTAATCTTATTCAATACACCAGGTTTATTATGGTGAATATGTAATAGGCGTTTGGTGCCAGTATGCTCTGGTAAAGAAACTTCTGGGAAATTCACCGAAGAAAGGGTTGAACCATTATCGGAATATTTAACAAATTTACTAGCCACTTCCGTCCCAATATTTTCTTGTGCTTCCGTAGTTGAACCACCGATATGTGGAGTTAAAATCACATTATCAAATTGACGTAATGGCGACTCGAACACTTCATCTGCGGACGCTGGTTCTTCAGGGAACACATCAATCGCCGCACCACGGATTTTACCTTGCTGCAAGGCTTGAGCTAACGCATTAATATCCACCACCATACCACGAGCCGCATTAATGAAAATACAATCCTGTTTTAATTGAGCAATACGTTTTGCATTCATTAGGTTTTTGGTGGATGGCAATTCAGGTACGTGCAATGACACAATATCACTGGTGCTTAATAATTCTTCTAGTGATGAAATTTGTTGTGCATTACCTAACGGCAATTTGGTTTCCACATCATAGAAAAATACATTCATTCCCAAGGATTCTGCAATAATACTTAATTGCGAACCAATATGACCATAACCCACAATACCCAAGCGTTTGCCACGAACTTCTCGAGAACCCACCGCACTTTTATTCCATTCACCACGGTGAACTTGTGCATTTGCAGTCGGAATATTACGCATCAATAATAAAATTTCCCCTAGCACTAATTCCGCCACTGAACGAGTATTTGAGAATGGTGCGTTAAACACTGGAATCCCACGCACTTTCGCGGCATTTAAATCTACTTGGTTAGTCCCAATACAGAAACAGCCGATAGCAATCAATTTTTTTGCTTCAGCAATCACATCTGAGGTTAAATGCGTTCTGGAACGTAAGCCAACAAAATGGGCATCTTTAATGGCTACTTTCAATTCATCTGGCTCAAGGGCTTTTTTATGATATTCAATGTTGGTATAGCCTGCTGCTTGCAAAATATCTACCGCATTTTGATGCACACCCTCCAACAGCAAGAATTTAATTTTTGATTTGTCTAAAGACACTTTGCTTGTCATATTTAGGTTCCTTTAGTTATGTTGTGTTTTTAAATAAATGAAAGAAAAAGTGCGGTGCTTTATTTAATAATTTTTGCACCGTCTGGCGTACCAATAATCACGGTATTTGCCGCATTTAAAGCAAAAATCCCGTTAGTCACTACACCCGCCACATTGTTTAATGTTTTCTCCATTTCTACTGGATTTAGAATTTTGAAATTATGTACATCTAAAATGACATTGCCATTATCTGTAATCACATTTTCACGCCATTCTGGAGAGCCACCTAAAGCGACCAATTTACGTGCTACTTGAGAACGTGCCATTGGAATCACTTCGACAGGCAAAGGAAAGGTTGAACCTAACACATCGACTTGTTTTGAACTATCTACAATACAAATAAAATTCTTCGCCAATGATGCCACTATTTTTTCACGAGTTAACGCCGCACCACCGCCTTTAATCATCATTTTTTGTGGATTAATTTCATCAGCACCGTCCACATAAATATCTAAGCTCGATACATCATTCGCACTGAAAACTTCAATGCCTTGCTTACGTAATAATTCTTCTGATGCTTTTGATGCCGCCACTGCACCTTTAATTTGGTCTGCCATGCTGCCAAGTACATCAATAAAACAATTCACCGTGGAACCACTACCAACTCCCACGATCATATCAGGTTTAACAAATTGTAAGGCGGCTTTAGCTGCCTGTTTTTTCATTTCGAGTTGATCCATTTTTAATCCTTAGTCTTTTGTAAAACGATTGCTACACTTTAATACTAAAAAGCATGATAGACAAGTTGTGTAGCATAAAATTATTTCAAGTCATCGCATAAAATAATTCATGTAACTTGGAAAAACTAAAAATAAATGGTCATATCTCTCAATATGACCATTTATTTAATATTTATTCTTGAGCTAATGACACTGATAAAGCCATTTTAACCTCTCAATAAGAAAGAAAAGAAAATGGTGAGTGCCAGTAAATCTGCACTACCGCCACAGCTTAAATGACGCTTAATACAATCTTGGTCAAATCTGTCTAGCTGTATTTTTAGCCATTGTTTATCTCTATGGCATGGATTTGATAACAACTGCTTTGCTTGTTGTTGCACAAATTGTAATCCCGCTAAGCCACCACGATGAACGACATTGGTGTCATTATTATGAGCCATCAAATTTAATAAAATTAAATAGTGCTGATGTTCCTGATCACAATTTGCATACTGCTTAGAAATAGCTAACGCATAATGACGCACTAAAGCAAAACCACTTTCAGCTTCACCTCTTGCCCCTGTCAAACCATATTGAGCAAATAATTGTTCACCCGCTGTTCTCGGGTGTGCCAGTGCTGTGGTTTGTAATTCACGACTAATCCCTTGTGTTAAATGTGCCACCGTATCACATAAACTTTCCACTGAAATAACCTGATGCTTTCCCCATAGCCAACCAAATGCACCTAATACCAAACCAAAGGCAAAAATCGCCCCTTTATGTGTATTGATTCCGTTGGTCGCAGAAAACATGGCTTTCTCAGCTTGTACACCAACACTTCTTAGTTGACGGAATAACCCAGCAAAATCTTCCTGTTTTCCATTTATGCCTGTTTGCACAAAGTATTGCCAAAAAGGCAAAAGTGCTGAACAACTTTTTTCAAAGGTCGTAAAATCCATATCATGGTGTGAACCATTATTCGCACGATCGACTAAACCTGGTTTGGGGGTTAACGCAATTTCTCGGCGTAACGCCTCATCTGCTTGATTGGCTAATAATTGCGTTAATTCAAACTGATTTAACAGGTTTTGCATTTCTGCATAAATTTCTGTTATTGAATGGGTTCTATGACGAGTACATACTTTGGCTTCTTCATTACAAATTAAGCAAGTACGTACAGGAAACCCAAGGGTTTGACGAGAAATAGGTTGTCCATTTAGATCGATGACATCTAAATCCCATAACCGAGCTAAAGGCAAAGATTGCTCAATCTCAATCATCACTCGTTTAAGTGTCAGTGCTTCCACAGGTAAAACAAACAAAGCCTGATGCCCTGTAGGCAAAGACTGGATTATTTGCTCACAAATATGCCAGCCTTGTTGCACGAAACAAGCATTTAAATATTTCAAACAAATGGCAAAAATCTTATCCAGTAATTCGTTACGTTTTACTGCCCCAGCTGCTAATAAGGTTACTGATAAAACTGGCTGCTGATATTGAGCGAGTAGCTGCTTTTGCTGCATAAAACGTTGCTCACGAGCGATTAACAAGGTTTCCAGAGCAACTATTTCACCCTCAATAGCATAAACTGGCGGAGAAAATTGCCAATTTGTCTTCATATTTAAATTATTCACCTTTTACTTGATAAACCACATCAATAATTGAACCATCACGATAACGTACGACCGCAACAGGTTTATCGGTAAATTCAATGGCTTTTGGCTTACCCGTTAACGCATAGGCTTTTTCCATTAACTGTTCAATAGTGAATAATTTAATCCCAGCATTTTGTAAATTCTCGATTAAATCTGGCCGTTTTGGATTAACCGCAATACCGTGATCAGTGACTAAAATATCAATATTTTCACCTGGGGTAACGCAAGTAATCACTTCATCAACCACGGTTGGAATACGCCCACGTACTAACGGTGCAACAATAATCGCTACTTGAGCAGATGCAGCTGTATCACAGTGTCCACCTGATGCGCCACGGATAACACCATCTGAGCCAGTTAATACATTAACATTAAAATGTCTATCAATTTCCAACGCACTTAGCACGACAATATCAAGGCGTTCAACCGATGCCCCTTTTGAACTAAAATTGGCATATTGATTCGCAGATACTTCAATATGATTTGGATTGCGAGCTAAAGATTCTGCTGCATCCTTATCAAAACTTTGTACATCAATTAATTTCTTAATTAAACCCGCTTCGTGTAATGCCACCATACTTGCAGTAATTCCACCGAGAGCGAAGCTGGCAGTAATATTATCTCGTTTCATACGATCTTCTAAGAAACGAGTTACCGCTAATGCCGCACCACCAGAACCTGTTTGTAAAGAAAAACCATCTTTAAAATAACCCGATGCAAAAATAGCTTCTGCCGTTTTACGTGCAATTAACAACTCTCTTGGATTAGATGTCATTCGAGTCGCACCACCACCGATTTTTTTAGGATCGCCTACCGCATCCACTTGCACAATTAAGTCCACTTGATCCTGTGCAATACTGATTGGATGATGTGGATATTCTGCGAATTGTTCTGTCAATAAAACAACTTTATTGGCAAATTCGGCATCCACTTGAGCATAACCTAAAGAACCACATTTACTATTTCCAGTAAATCCATTCGCATTACCGAATGAATCACAGCAAGGTACGCCTAAAAAGGCAACATCAATTTTTAATTCACCTGATTTAACTAAATGTACACGTCCACCGTGTGAATGAATATTGACAGGTTCAGCTAATAACCCATTAGAAATTTCATCAGCTAATTTACCACGTAAACCAGAAGAATAAATTTTAGTGACCACACCATTTTTAATATGTTCAATTAATGGAAAATGGCTATCAATCAATGAACTTGATGCTAAGGTTAAATTTTTAAAGCCCATTTCGGCAATTTTAGCCATAACCATATTCACCACAAAATCCCCACCACGAAAAGCGTGATGGAAAGAAATTGTCATGCCATCTTTTAATCCTGAACGGCGAATTGCATCTTCCAAATCTGAACAAAGTTTGCGATCTTTTGCGGTACGAACCAATGATTGTGCTTTAGGTTCAGCTTGATAAGTAGCCAAACAGGTATGTTGTTGTGTAAATGGTGTTAAGCGTTCAATTCTTGTTTTCATATTCTTCCCCTTATTCCACTCTAATCCCTGATTTTGCACGTTCGACAACCAGTCTTGCACGATCAATAATCGGGGCATCAATCATTTTTCCATTAAGTGATACCACACCTAACCCAAGTTTCTCTGCTTCTGTTGCTGCTGCAATAATTTTTTCCGCTTGCTCAAATTCTTTTTGTGTTGGTGCAAATAAATTGTGTAGTAATTCAATTTGACGTGGGTTAATTAAGGATTTTCCATCAAATCCAAGTTGCTTAATATGAGCCGCTTCTTTTAGGAAACCCTCTTCGTTGTTGGCATTAGAATAGACCGTATCAAAGGCTTGAATACCTGCTGCTCGAGCAGCTTGTAAAATTGAACAGCGAGCAAATAATAATTCAATCCCCTCGGCAGAACGTTCCGTTTTTAAGTTACGTACATAGTCTTCAGCACCTAATGCAATACCAATTAAGCGTTTAGATGCAAACGCAATTTGAGTCGCTTGGGTAATGCCCAATGGTGATTCAATCGCTGCTAATAATTTAGTTGAACCTTGTTCACGTCCACAAGCCTGCTCAATTTCACCAATCGCTTGATCCATCGCAATCACATCTTGTGCGGTATCCGTTTTTGGCATACGTACCACATCGACCCCAGCACGCACTACAGCATTTAAATCTGCCAAACCAAATTCACTGTCTAATGGATTAACACGCACTACGGTTTCCATATCTTGATAAAGCGGATGTTGTAAAGCATGAGCAACTAATAAACGAGCGGAATCTTTTTCTTTTAACGCCACCGCATCTTCTAAATCAAACATAATCGAATCTGGTTGATAAATAAAGCTATTACTGATCATAGCGGCGTTTGCACCCGGTACGAATAACATACTGCGTCTTAATTTCATAGTAATTTCTCCCAATTAGGTTCGCTATCACTTGCTCGTAATAGAGCTGCTTTTAGTCTAGCTTTTAATACGCAATCCAATGCTCCTTTATCATCAATAATTAAAGATGCCTGTTGTACATCAAGTTCAGCTAAAACGGCTTTAACTGTGGCACGAATTTGTTCACCAAATTGTTTAAATACCGAGCTATTAATTTCAATATCAAGCTGTGTCGCTGGCTCAACTCTAATCATTGCATCGCTAGACTCAAGTGTTCCCGCTACCGCTGGTTTTACTATCTTCATAGATTACCTCTTCGTTATTATAGTTAAATGGATTGACAATTATTTACGCTATGTTGCTGTAAATAATCAAGTGTTGTGACGGGAACCAGTGAGTTTAAGGCTTCCCAGTTTTGTTGTTGCCATAATTGACGAACTTGTGACGCTGAAATTGCTTGCCCATGGCAAGTCAAACGCTCAAGTTCTACTACTTTAATCGGATTTGAATCCATGACTGCAATCGATAACCAATAATACATTTGTCGATTATATTCAGCTGTAACTGCACAAAAAGGCTCATTCCCCACAAAGCGGTGAGTGATACCTAAAGCTGGAGCAATTCTTTCACGGAATAATCTTAAATCCAATTCTAAATAAAGCTCATCTGCCATGCCTTTATCTTTTAAAAAATAGCTAGGAAAAGTCGCTTGCGAAATAATGTAATCTGATCCTTGATGTAAAGTAATATGCTTTAAATCCGCAATACCTTGTTGTACTAGAGCAAAACGATCTCGGTAAGGAATTTTACTCGCATCTTCTCCGACCACAAATAAATGTAAATGATCACATTGTTGTAAGGCTTTTTCAATTAAATAACGATGTCCCAATGTAAAAGGATTTGCATTCATTACAATGGCACCAATTTTTTCACCGCATACTCGTAGATTTGACCAAGTTTGACATTGTTTTGCTAAACGAGTCGCACTATTTTCTAATAAAACAACATTAGGATAGGCATGAGAAATAGAATAAAAACCACAGGCTTTAAACAATTTCTCATATTCTGGTTTGGTATAAATAAATAAATTTGTTCGCCCTAATTCATAAGCTAGATTAACTAATTCCGTACAGAGAATTAAAGCCAATCCTTCACCTTGATATTCTGCATCAATCGCTACACATTTTATGATATTGCCGGCTAATCCACCACAGGCGACTAAATTATCCTGTTCATTGTAAACTAATATAAAAGTTTCTATTTGAGAATCGAGAGTTAAATGATTTTTTGTTAATAAAGATTTAATTAAATTTAATAATTTATTACCATTTGTTAAATTTAAATTAAATCGCGTAGAATACATATATAAAAAGGGATAAATTAAGTGAGAACATGCTGATATTATATATGTTTTTGATAAAAATTAACAGGATTATTCAATCTGGTAAAAACAGCTCCAATAATTCATTCAGAAATAATTTACCGTGTTGGGTAATTTGCCATGTTTTTTCATTTTCGGTTAAATAATGCTGCTGAACGGCAAAATCTATTTGTTTTTGCACCGCACTTTGCGGTAACCCTGTAAACTGCTCAAATTCTATTTTAGGCACCGCCTCCAACAAGCGAAAACGATTCATAAAAAATTCAAAACTGCGGTCAATTTCGGGAACGTTTTTTTGTTCATATAAATATTCACCACGCATATAACCTTTGGGGTGTTTGGTTTTACTGTAACGCAAGATTTCACCTGTGGTAAAACTCATTTTGCCATGGGAGCCACAACCAATCGCCAAATAATCGCCAAAACGCCAGTAATTTAAATTATGCTGACACTGGAAATCAGGTTTTGCATAGGCAGACGTTTCATATTGTTGATAACCTGCTTCGGTTAATAATTGATGCCCCTGTTCAAAAATATCCCAAAGTTCATCGTCATCTGGCAAACGTGGTGGGCGATAAGCGAACATAGTATTGGGTTCAATGGTGAGCTGATACCAAGATAAATGCGGTGGATTTAAGACAATAGCTTGGCGTAAATCATCTAATGCTTGTAGCAACGTCTGATTCGGCAAGCCGTGCATTAAATCTAAATTAAAACTTTTTAACCCAGAATCTTTGGCAAATTGCACCGCGGTTTTGGCTTCATCTGCATTGTGAATACGTCCTAACGCTTGTAATTTTTCATCGTTAAAACTTTGAATGCCCATTGAAATACGTGTTACGCCTGCTTTAACATAACCCTTAAAACGCTCTGCCTCGGCGGTGCCAGGGTTAGCCTCTAAGGTGATTTCAATATTTGGCGAAAAGGGGATTTGTTGCTCAATCCCCTGTAATAATTGATGAATACTTTCCGCACAAAATAGGCTCGGTGTGCCACCACCAATAAAAATGGAATGTAAACAACGATCCTGTACGCTGTCTTTCAAACGTTCAAGATCTTGTTGTAAATCGGTTAACAGATGTTGTACATATTCCCTTTCTGGAATTTCGCTCTTTTGTGCATGGGAATTAAAATCACAATAAGGGCATTTTTGGACACACCAAGGAATATGCACGTATAAACTTAATGGCGGTAAGGTCAGTTGAGCCATTAACGTACAATCACCGCAGTACCGCTAGCGGTAATCATAAACATACTTTTTGAACCCGAACCGATGGACGTATAGTTTACTTCGACACCGACTACGGCATTAGCCCCTAAACGTTGGGCATTTTCGATCATTTCATTTAATGCCTCTTGGCGTGAACTGGTTAATTTACGTTCATAAGAGCCTGAACGTCCGCCAAAAATATCCGTTAATCCCGCAAAGAAATCACGAATAAAATTGGCTCCAGCCACCACTTCGCCAAATACTAATTCTTTATATTCAACGATTTGCTTGCCCTCAATACAATTTGTTGTGGTCACTAACATAGTTTTTCCTTATTTTTGTAATTTCATTTTTAATACGGCTAAAGCCTTGGCTCGATGGGAGATTTTTTTCTTCTCAGCGGGATCTAATTCCGCAAAAGTACAATTTTTTTCTAGGCTAAAAAATAAGCTGTCATAGCCAAAACCGTTTGATCCTTTTTCTACAAAATCAATTTGCCCGCAACATTCCCCCTCCGCAATAATCGGGCTTGGATCGGTTTCGTGTTGTAATAACACAATGCAACTGACGAATTTGGCTTGACGTTGTTCGGTGGGGACATCTGCTAATTTTTGTAATAATTTTTTGCGATTTAATGCTTCCGCATTTTCACCCTCAGCTCCCGCATAACGGGCAGAATATAACCCAGGTTCACCATTTAATGCGGCAACCACTAATCCGCTATCGTCCGCTATCGCTGGCAAGCCTGATAGTTTAGCCGCATAACGGGCTTTTAATAAGGCATTTTCCACAAACGTTAAACCCGTTTCTTCGGGACTTTCAATACCTAAATCCGTTTGAGCTATCACGTCAAAACCAAAATCCGCCAGAACATCTGACATTTCCTTGACTTTGCCTTGATTACCTGTTGCAAGTACGACTTTTTGTTTCATTTTCTCTCCAATTTTATTATGCTCTGTGGATTTTTTCATATTATAAAGATTTTTTCATCAAAGTGCGGTCATTTTTGTTTGAATTTTTGCTATAGTAACGCTAATTTAATTTGCCCGATTGAAAGCAAGGATTTTTTATGGAAAAAATCATTATTGATGAAGACCAATTTATGCGAACCATTTCCCGTATTTCGCATGAAATTATCGAAAAGCACGCTGATTTAGATCAATTAATTATCGTGGGAATTAAACGTCGCGGTGCAGAAATTGCAGCTCTTATTAAACGTAAAATTAATGAGTTAACTCAACAAGAAATCCCCTCATTTGATTTAGATATCACTTTTTATCGTGATGATTTAGAATATGCCGAACCAAGCCATATCCCCGTATATAAAGGATCTTCTGATTATATTAATATACAAAATAAAACGGTAATCTTAGTAGATGATGTATTATTTACAGGTCGGACGATTCGGGCAGCACTTGACGCTTTGGTAGATTTTGGGCGAGCATCTAAAGTCGAATTAGTGATTTTTGTAGATCGTGGACACCGTGAATTACCGATTCGAGCGGACTATGTAGGCAAAAATGTACCTACCAGCCGTAATGAAAAGATACAAGTACGTACCATGAAATTTGATAGTTGCTACAATGTGGCTTTACTGTCACAATAGATAGCGGAACTTTTTGTGCCACCTGTAATCTAACAGGTTGTATTTAATTAACTTTTATTAACGGATAAATATGAAACTTCATTCTTTAAAATCAATTTTCTTAATTGCGATCAGTGCATTAGTGATTTCAATCAATGTACAAGCAGTTGAACAAGTAGTAGCGACCATTGATGGTACACCTATTTTAGAAAGTCAAGTTAGAAAAGCATTAGGTGGTAAAGCAAATACTGAAAGTAATCGTACTAAAGCATTAGATAACATTATTGATGATATGTTGGTACAAAAAGCCATTAAAGAATCAGGCGTTAAAGTGAACCCTGCTCAAGTGGATCAAATCGTGCGTCATATTGCGGCACAAAATGGCTTAACTTATGGTCAATTATTAGATGCGTTAGATTACCAAGGCATTTCATTACAACAATTCCGTAATAATATTGCTAATCAGATTTTAATGTCAGAAGTACGTAATCGTACTATTGGTAAATATATTGATGTCAGCCGTGAACAAGTAGAAGCCTTGAGTCATCAAATGTGGGAACAGGCGAAAAACAGTAGTAATCAACAAGCCTTAACCACAACACATTACAGAGTGCGTCATATTTTGTTAAAACTAACTCCATTATTGAATGATGAGCAAGCAAAAGCAGAGTTAAACAAAATTCGTACCGATATTGCTTCAGGTAAAACCACCTTTGAGAGTGCTGCTAAAGATTATTCAAAAGACTATTTATCAGGTGCCAATGGCGGTGATTTAGGTTTTGCTCCAGCTGATAATTATGTACCTGAATTTGCCAAACAAGTAGCAAATGCGAAAAGAGGTGCCATTACTGCACCATTTAAAACTGAATTTGGTTGGCATATTTTGGAAGTTACCGATACCAAACAAGGTAAAGCCAGTGAAAATATGTTCCATCAAAAAGCGTATGAAACGCTAGTAAATCAGCAATTACAAGAAGAATCCAAAGACTGGGTAAAAGCCTTGCGTAAAGGGGCGGATATTCAATATCTTGTTAAATAAACCATTTTCTCAGGTGGGCAATCGCCCACCTTTTTATTTTTTACCTTACATAATACATACAGTATGAATTCAAAACGACATTTAGGACATACCGCTCGAAAACGTTTCGGGCAAAACTTTTTACATGATGACAATGTGATTCAAGGCATTGTATCCGCCATTTATCCGCAAAAAGATCAATATCTAGTGGAAATTGGTCCCGGCTTAGGGGCATTAACCGAACCTGTCGGTGAGCAAGTAGATCAGTTAACCGTAGTCGAATTAGACCGAGATCTAGCAGAACGCTTACGCCATCATCCTTTTTTACATCACAAATTAAAGGTGATTGAAACCGATGCGATGCAATTTGATTTTGGCAAATTGTATGATGATGAAAGGCTGGTGGAGAAAGGGCAAAAATTACGGGTATTTGGTAATTTACCCTACAATATCTCGACACCGTTAATGTTTCACCTATTCAAATTCCACGACAAAATCCAAGACATGCACTTTATGTTACAAAAAGAAGTGGTCAAACGCTTGTGTGCAGCCCCCAATAGCAAGGCTTATGGACGGCTGACGATTATGGCACAATATTTTTGCCAAGTCATGCCTGTATTAGAAGTTCCACCAACAGCATTTAAACCCGCACCGAAAGTGGATTCCGCAGTGGTACGGTTAATCCCTCATCAGATTTTGCCCAATCCAGTGAAAGATCTGTATTGGTTAAATCGTGTGACCAGTCAAGCCTTTAATCAACGCCGTAAAACCTTGCGTAATGCCTTATCAACGCTATTTTCTACGGAAAATCTCACCGCACTTGGGGTGGATTTAAATGCTCGTGCAGAAAATTTGAGTATTGCGGATTATGCCAGATTAGCCAACTGGTTATATGATAATCCACCTGCAGAAGATAAAACGGAAATTTCCGATATTGATGACTAGGAGCGTAGATGTCAACTTACATTGTCGGCGACTTACACGGTTGCTATGATGAATTGCAACTTTTGTTGCAACAAGCTCAATTTGATGCCACGCAAGATGAACTTTATTTCACCGGTGATCTGGTTGCTCGTGGTGATAAATCCCTTGAATGTTTACGCTTTGCTAAATCTTTAGGACAACGTGGTCATACGGTATTAGGCAATCATGATTTACATTTACTTTCCACCGCACTGGGGATTAAAAAAGTCAAAGCTCGAGATAAAGTAGATGCCATCTTTGCTGCCCCTGATTTTGCTGAATTAATGGATTGGCTACGTCATCAACCCTTGTTTATTCACCATGAAAAACTGAATTTTACTCTCGTTCACGCAGGTATTTCGCCTGACTGGGATTTAAGCACGGCTCAACAATGTGCTAAAGAAGTCGAAGCGGTTTTACAATCCGACCACTATGCGGATTTACTCAAACAAATGTATGATAGCCACCCTAATCGTTGGTCGTCTGAATTAACGGGTATTGATCGTTTACGTTACATTATTAATGTGTTCACCCGTATGCGTTTTTGCTATGCAGATCATCGTTTGGATTTTGATTGTAAAGTGCCGTTAGATCAAGCTCCAACCGAATTAATGGCATGGTATCAATGCGATAACCCATTATTCCAAACCGAAAATATTATTTTTGGACATTGGGCAAGCCTTGTGGACACACCGACACCGAGTAATATTTATGCCTTAGATACAGGTTGTGCATGGGGCAATCGAATGACGTTGTTACGTTGGGAAGATCAGCGGTATTTTGTGCAAACGAGCTTGAATGCCACGATTGACTAGAAATGAACAAAACCGCGGTGAAAAAAAATGAATTTTTTTCACCGCAGTTAGAGAGTTAGTAACGAGATTAATTTACATAACGACTAATTGCACCTGCAATTTCAGTGTCTTTATATAATGCTGAAACCACATCTTTCAACGTTGCATCTAAGGATTTTTGAATATCATCATTATTCACCCCCAATGCACCTTCATCAACACGGCTCGCACCAAAGTTCTTGGTAAAGTTACCTTTAAACCCTTGAACGTGAACTTCTAGCTGAACTTTAGAGGTAATTTTATGGCGAATATTGCCCTCTTCCACTTTCGCATAAAAATCTTTTACCGTCACTAGTACATTCGTATTTACGCCACTGTCGGCTAAACGAAAACCTTTTGCGTTCAAATCTTGTTGAATCACTTGTTGAAATAATTTTTCTACTGCTGGAGAAGAATACAATTTAAATAATGCACTATTCATTGTGTAGCTTGAGATTTCAGGTTGGCTACGTCCATCTTTACTCACCACATTGACAATCGCTTTTTGATTTTGTGCATTAAATGCTGTCGTAGCTGTTGGAGATTGTGGATTGAAACTTAATGTATTGCTCGGGGTGTTGGAGCAGCCTACCAATAAAATTGCACTTGCCACTAATGTAGCCAATGAGATTGTTTTACTTAACTTCATGATTGATCCTTTAATGTCAAAATTTATATGGTTATATTCTTGCAAACTTCGTCAATAATGTATAGCCTTTCTATGCAAAATTTTTATGTTAGGAAATCATCTATGTCAAAACAACAAGAATTAGAAAAACGTTTAATTGCAGAATTTCAACCGCACTTTGTGAAGATTGAAAATGAAAGCTATATGCACAGTTCAGGAAAAGGGGCAAATTCACATTTTAAAATTGTGTTAGTCAGCGACAAATTTAACAGCATTCGTCAAGTAGCTCGTCATCGCCTGATTTATCAATTACTTGCTCAAGATCTCGCAAATGGTATTCATGCCTTAGCCTTACATACCTATACCCCAACAGAATGGCAAAACCTACAAGGAAATTATCCTAAATCACCAAATTGTGCTGGCGTGGGTTTATAACCCCGTAGATATTAAAATATTTTCACCTTTTTTTAACAAAAACACATAAAAAAGTACGGTTAAACTGGAAGAACGGTCAGATTTTAGTTAAAATACTTTGTTATTATTGTTTTTTTATGAACAACACTGAATTTGAGTTTTTATTTTTATGATTTCTTGGGGGGCTATCTTTTATTCTCTCCAACGTTATCACTCAAAGTGCGGTCATTATTTTAGCAATTTTTATTTTAAAAATAGTGACTTAATTTTTAACCCTAACGAAAAAGTAGTGCAAATAATGATTACGATTAAAAAAGGCTTGGATCTTCCTATTGCAGGAAAACCCGAACAAGTAATCCGTGACGGTAATACCGTAACCGAAGTTGCTATGCTTGGCGAAGAATATGTGGGTATGCGTCCTTCAATGAAAGTACGTGAAGGAGATGTGGTGAAAAAAGGTCAAGTTCTTTTTGAAGATAAAAAGAATCCTGGCGTAGTTTTCACTGCCCCTGCAAGTGGTACTATAACTGCGATTAATCGTGGTGCTAAGCGTGTATTACAATCTGTGGTTATTCGTCTGGAAGGTAACGAACAAGAAACATTTGCTAATTATGGCGTATGTACCTTACGTCAATTAACTGAACAGCAAGTACGTCAAAATTTACAATCCTCAGGCTTATGGACAGCATTTCGTACTCGTCCATTTAGCAAAATTCCTGCAGTAGATGCCGTACCATCATCTATTTTTGTGAATGCCATGGACACCAATCCATTAGCTGCTGATCCTGCAGTGATTATTGAACAATATGCAGATGATTTTACTAATGGTTTAACTGTGTTAGGTCGTTTACACAATAAAATTAATCTGGTGAAAGCTGCTGATGTCACATTACCAAGTGCTAGCACCACCCTCGTTCATGATGTGAAAGGGGTTCATCCAGCAGGTTTAGTGGGAACACACATTCATTTCATCGATCCCGTCAGTTTCACTAAACATGTGTGGCATTTGAATTATCAAGATGTAATTGCTATTGGTAAATTATTTACCACTGGTGAATTATTTACTGATCGAGTGGTTTCTTTAGCGGGTCCACAAGTGAAAAAACCACGTTTAGTCCGTACTTGTCTAGGTGCAAATCTATCACAACTTACAGCAAATGAATTAAACAGTGGTAATAACCGTGTGATTTCAGGTTCTGTATTACATGGTGCAACTGCACAAGGTCCATATAATTACTTAGGTCGTTATGCCTTGCAAGTGTCGGTGTTAGCCGAAGGTGACGAAAAAGAATTTATGGGTTGGATCACACCACAGCCAAATAAATATTCCATTACTCGTACCGTGTTAGGTCACTTTAGCCGTAAATTATTCAATTTTACCACCGCAGTTAATGGTGGCGACCGTGCCATGGTACCAATTGGTTCTTATGAACGTGTGATGCCGTTGGATATTTTACCCACCTTATTATTACGTGATTTAGCCGCTGGTGATACGGATTCAGCACAAGCATTAGGTTGCTTAGAGTTAGATGAAGAAGATTTAGCCCTTTGTACCTATGTTTGTCCAGGTAAAACCGATTACGGTGTGTTATTGCGTCAAGCATTAGAAAAAATCGAGAAGGAAGGTTAAAAATGGGTTTAAAACATCTTTTTGAAAAAATGGAACCCGCATTCCTACCAGGTGGTAAATTCGCTAAACTTTATCCTGTATTTGAGGCTATGTTTACCTTGCTTTACACACCAGGTACGGTAACAAAGAACGGTACTCACGTACGTGATGCGATTGATTCAAAACGTATGATGATTACCGTGTGGTTAGCATTGTTCCCAGCAGTATTCTACGGTATGTATAACGTAGGTCATCAATCCATCAATGCGATTGCAAGTCTTGCTACAACTGTTGATGCGTTAGCTACTCAAGATTGGCACTATGCGATTGTTCAATGGTTAGGTTTAGATGTTTCTTTAGATGCTGGTATCGGCAGTAAAATGGCATTAGGTGCGGTGTTTTTCCTACCAATTTACCTAACTGTTTTCTTGTTAGGTTCTGCGATTGAAGTTGCCTTTGCGGTAGTTCGTGGTCACGAAGTTAATGAAGGTTTATTCGTAACAACAATTCTGTTTGCTTTAGTTGTTCCACCAACCTTACCATTATGGCAAGCGGCTTTAGGGATTACTTTCGGTTTAGTAGTAGCGAAAGAAGTATTCGGCGGTGTAGGTAAAAACTTTATGAACCCAGCCCTTGCTGGTCGTGCATTCCTATTCTTCGCTTACCCTGCTCAAATTTCGGGTGATGCTGTTTGGACTGCGGCAGATGGTTTCTCTGGTGCAACCGCTCTTTCTCAATGGGCGCAAGGTGGTGAAGCTGCATTAAAACACATTTCCACTGGTCAACCTATCACGTGGATGGATGCGTTTTTAGGCAATATCCCTGGTTCAATGGGTGAAGTATCAACCCTTGCCTTGATTATCGGTGGGATAATTATTTTATTTGCTCGTATTGCTTCTTGGCGTATTATTGCTGGTACTTTCTTAGGTATGGTGATTACAGCGACAGCCTTTAATCTAATCGGTTCTTCGACCAATGCAATGTTCTCAATGCCTTGGCACTGGCACTTAGTGTTAGGTGGATTCGCCATCGGTATGATCTTTATGGCAACCGACCCTGTTTCAGCATCATTTACTGAAAAAGGTAAATGGTGGTACGGTGCGTTAATCGGCTTTATGGCAGTATTAATTCGTGTCGTCAACCCTGCTTATCCCGAAGGTATGATGTTGGCTATTTTATTCGCTAACTTATTTGCTCCATTGTTTGACTACCTAGTGGTTCAAGCAAATATCAAACGTCGGAGAGTTCGCAATGTCTAAATTTAATAAAGATAGCGTAGGCGGCACATTAACCGTTGTCGTACTGTTAAGTTTGATCTGTTCTCTTGTGGTGGCTGGTGCTGCGGTATTGCTCAAACCAGCCCAAGATGTGCAGAAACAGCTTGATAAACAAAAAAATATTTTACAAGCCGCTGGTTTAATACAACCAAACATTAATATCCAAGAAGTCTATGCAAAATCTATTGAACCTAAAATCGTGGATTTAGCTACTGGCGACTATGTAGAGGGTATTAATAATTTTGATGCAAAAGCCGCTGCGAAAGATCCAAAAACCAGCATAGCTATTGAACCAGCAGACGATAAAGCACACATCAAAGTGCGGGCTAAATATGCAGAAGTTTATTTAGTTAAAGATGAAACTGGCAAAACGACCCAAGTGGTATTACCAATGTATGGTAATGGCTTATGGTCTGTGATGTATGGTTTTGTTTCTGTGGCAACCGATGCCAATACCGTGAAAGGGATTACTTACTATGAACAGGGGGAAACCGCTGGTCTTGGTGGTGAAATCGCCAATCCACTTTGGCAGAAAAAATTTGAACATAAAAAAATCTTCAACGAACAAGGTGAAGTTGCTTTAGGTGTGCATAAAGGTGGTTCAGCTGATGTGGAACATGGTGTAGATGCCTTATCAGGTGCAACCTTAACATCTAACGGTGTAGATGGTTCAATTAAATACTGGTTCGGTCCAAATGGTTTTGGTCCATATTTAACCAAATTCAAAGCAGCAATGGGGGCAAACTAATGGCAAGTTCTAATCTTAAAAAATTGTTGTTATCACCTATCGCTGATAGCAACCCGATTGCATTACAAATCTTAGGGATCTGTTCTGCATTGGCAGTAACGACCCAATTACAAACTGCGGTAGTCATGGCGATTGCGGTAAGTTTAGTAACGGCTTTTTCAAGTTTATTTATTTCTCTTATCCGTAACTATATTCCAAATAGCATTCGTATTATCGTACAAATGGCGATCATTGCCTCATTGGTAATTTTGGTTGACCAAATTTTGCGTGCTTATGCCTATGATTTATCTAAACAACTTTCGGTATTCGTTGGCTTGATTATCACCAACTGTATCGTAATGGGGCGTGCGGAAGCCTTTGCGATGAAATCCGCTCCATTAGAAAGTTTCGTAGATGGTATCGGTAACGGTCTAGGTTACGGTGCAATCTTAGTTACTGTAGCATTTTTACGTGAATTAATTGGTTCAGGTAAATTATTCGGTATAACCATATTCCAAACCATCAATGATGGTGGCTGGTATCAAACCAATGGTTTATTCCTATTAGCACCAAGTGCATTCTTTATTATCGGTTTCCTGATTTGGGGTTTAAGAACTTGGAAACCTGAGCAAGTGGAGAAATAAAATGGAACATTATTTAAGTCTATTTGTAAAGTCCGTATTTATTGAAAATATGGCACTTTCTTTCTTCCTTGGTATGTGTACATTCCTTGCAGTATCAAAGAAAGTTTCAACTGCCTTTGGTTTAGGAATTGCCGTTATCGTAGTATTGGGCATTGCCGTGCCAGCTAACCAATTAGTGTTTACCCACATCTTAAAAGATGGGGCATTAGTGGAAGGGGTGGATTTAACTTTCTTAAATTTCATCACCTTTATCGGGGTGATTGCTGCATTAGTACAAATTCTTGAAATGGTATTAGATAAATTTTTCCCGACACTTTACAGTGCGTTAGGGATCTTCTTACCATTAATCACGGTAAACTGTGCCATTTTCGGCGGTGTATCCTTTATGGTACAACGTGAATACAACTTCCCAGAATCTGTGGTGTACGGTATCGGTGCTGGCACTGGCTGGATGTTGGCTATCGTGGCTCTTGCAGGCTTAACCGAAAAAATGAAATATGCTGATGTACCAGCAGGTTTACGTGGTTTAGGGATTACCTTTATCACCGTAGGCTTAATGGCGTTAGGCTTTATGTCATTCTCAGGCATTCAATTATAAGGAGCATATCGTGGATAGTAATTTTATTTTCGGTATCGGCATTTTTACAGCCCTTGTATTAGTGCTTGCAGTGGTTATTTTATTCGCTAAATCTAAATTAGTGGATTCAGGCGATATTACCATTTCTATCAATGATGATCCTGAAAAAGCGATTACATTGCCAGCAGGTGGTAAATTATTAGGGGCATTAGCTAGCAAAGGAATTTTCGTTTCATCAGCTTGCGGTGGCGGTGGCTCTTGCGGTCAATGTGTGGTAAAAGTGAAATCTGGTGGTGGTGAAATTCTTCCAACCGAACTTTCTCATATTACCAAACGTGAAGCCAAAGAAGGTTATCGCTTATCTTGTCAGGTAAACGTCAAATCCTCAATGGATATTGAATTACCAGAAGAAATCTTTGGCGTGAAAAAATGGGAATGTACCGTTATCTCTAACGATAACAAAGCCACTTTCATCAAAGAACTTAAATTGGCAATCCCTGAAGGTGAAGAAGTGCCATTCCGTGCAGGTGGGTATATTCAGATTGAAGCTGAACCTCATACTGTGGCATACAAAGACTTCGATATTCCAGAAGAATATCATGAAGATTGGGATAAATATAATTTATGGCGTTATGTGTCAAAAGTCGATGAGCATATTATTCGTGCTTACTCTATGGCATCTTATCCTGAAGAAAAAGGCATTATTATGCTTAACGTACGTATCGCCACACCGCCACCACGTAACCCAGACGTGCCGCCAGGTCAAATGTCATCTTATATTTGGTCATTAAAACCAGGTGATAAAGTCACGATTTCAGGTCCATTTGGTGAATTCTTTGCTAAAGAAACCGATAATGAAATGGTATTTATCGGTGGTGGTGCTGGTATGGCACCAATGCGTTCCCATATCTTTGACCAATTAAAACGCTTACACAGTAAACGTAAAATGTCATTCTGGTATGGTGCTCGTTCAAAACGTGAAATTTTCTATGAAGAAGATTTCGATATGTTGGCTCGTGAAAACGACAACTTTGAATGGCATATTGCCTTATCCGATGCGTTACCAGAAGATAACTGGACAGGTTACACGGGCTTTATTCACAATGTGCTTTATGAAAACTACTTGAAAAATCACGAAGCACCAGAAGATTGTGAATACTACATGTGTGGACCACCAGTGATGAATGCTGCCGTGATCAAAATGCTGAAAGATTTAGGCGTTGAAGATGAAAACATCTTGTTAGATGATTTCGGTGGTTAATTGACATTTTGCCCCCCACAGCCCTGCGGGCAGCTCCCCCCGTAAACTGGGGGAGCGAAATATTTAAAACACTTTTTCTTCCCCCTGCTTGCGGGGGGAAGTCCCCGAAGGGGGATGGGGGGCTAATTAAGCGGTCAGGTTTTCTAACCGCTTTAACCATTTTCATAAAATAATAAAGCATTGACGTTATATTAAATCAAAAATATGAAACTAAAACACCTATTCACCCTAACCCTAAGCCTTTTCCTTGTTGCTTGTGGTAAACAACCCGAAATCATTACTCTAACAGGCAAAACCATGGGAACCACCTACCACATCAAATATATTGATGACGGCAAGGTAAGCCAACAAGCAGAACAAACTCATGAACAAATTGAAGTGATGTTGAAAAAGGTGAACGATCAAATGTCCACCTATATTCCGACCTCAGAATTAAGTCGCTTTAACCAAAATACCCAGATTAATCAGGCGATTGAAATTTCCCCTGAATTAGGCAACGTAATCGCCGAGTCCTTACGTTTAAACAAATTAACAGACGGAGCATTAGATGTTACGGTTGGACCTTTAGTCAATTTATGGGGATTTGGTCCAGAAAAACGTTTAGACCAACAACCTAGCCAACAGCAACTCAATGAACGTTTGGCTATCATAGGGATTGATAAATTAAAATTAAATCATAATGGCGATAAATATAGTTTAGAAAAAAACATTCCTCAGCTTTATGTAGATTTATCTTCCATTGCCAAAGGTTATGGCGTAGATCAAGTGGCGGATTATCTTGAAACAATCGGCACGCAAAATTATTTAGTGGAAATTGGTGGTGAAATCCGAGCCAAAGGCAAAAATGCAGAACATAAAGATTGGCAAATTGCCATTGAACAACCCAATTTTGATGGTTCTCGTTCCGTACAAAAAATTGTTGGCTTAAAAGATCTCGGCATGGCAACATCAGGAGATTACCGCAATTATTTTGAACAAAATGGCGTTCGCTATAATCACGAAATCGATCCGAAAACAGGCTACCCTGTGCAACATAAATTAGCCTCTATTACCGTATTACACCCGTCCGCAATGACTGCTGATGGCTTGTCCACAGGATTATTTGTATTAGGTGAAGAAAAAGCCCTTGCCATTGCAGAACAACAAGGCATTGCCATTTACATGATTATCAAAACAGAGAAAGGTTTTGAAACAAAAATGTCATCAAAATTCACCGCACTTTTCATGGAACAAAATAAATAAGGAAATATTATGCAAGTTTTTTTAGTCACCTTTGGCATTTTTATTTTAGTGATTTTCGGCATGGCATTGGGTTATATTGTCAAACGTAAATCCATTCAAGGGAGCTGTGGGGGTATTTCATCGTTAGGTATGAAAAAAGTTTGTGACTGTGATGAGCCTTGTGATAATCTAAAAGACAAGGTCGCCAAGGGGGAAGCAGATCCGAAAGAGTTAGAACGCTTTACTAAACCTGCCTTTTATGAAGTGAAATAATTACTGCTCCGTATTAGTATACGGGGATACGCAAATCATGATGCTTTGCATCTTTAGACCAGCTACGGAGTAGCGTCACCATGTTTAACCCCATACGTGAGTATGGGGGAAGAGAACGAAGTTATGCAATCAACCACCTACAACCATCATTTTCCAACCCTCACCGCCGATCAGCTCGCCCACAACCAAAGCAAAAAAGTCATCGTGGGGATGTCAGGTGGCGTAGATTCTTCCGTATCTGCCTTTATCCTACAACAACAAGGCTACCAAGTGGAAGGCTTGTTTATGAAAAACTGGGAAGAAGATGATGATACCGACTACTGTACTGCTGCCGCTGATCTTGCCGATGCACAAGCAGTTTGCGATAAACTAGGTATTCACTTACATAAAATCAATTTTGCAGCGGAATATTGGGACAATGTATTTGAACATTTCTTAAGTGAATATAAAGCTGGTCGCACGCCAAATCCTGATATTTTGTGCAACAAAGAAATTAAATTCAAAGCCTTTTTAGAATATGCGGCAGAAGACCTAGGTGCAGATTATATCGCTACAGGGCATTATGTTCGCCGTTCAGGTGATGATGAGCATGCTCAATTATTACGTGGTTTAGATAGCAATAAAGATCAAAGCTATTTCCTTTATACCTTAAGCTATCAACAAGTTGGACAAAGCCTGTTCCCAGTTGGTGATATTGAAAAACCAATTGTACGAGCTATAGCGGAAGATCTCGGCTTAGTCACCGCGAAGAAAAAAGATTCTACTGGCATTTGTTTTATCGGCGAACGCAAATTCAAAGATTTCTTAGCTCGTTATTTGCCTGCTCAACCTGGTGAAATTCGTACGGTGGACGGTAAGTTAGTCGGTCATCACGATGGGTTAATGTATCACACCTTAGGACAACGCAAAGGCTTAGGAATTGGCGGTGTACAAGGATTAAGCGAAGATCCTTTCTACGTGGTTGAAAAAGACTTAATTAACAATGTATTAATCGTGGCTCAAGGACATGATAATTCCGCCTTGCTTTCCGTAGGTTTAACCGCCAGCCAACTACATTGGGTAGATCTCCAACCTATCCGCCAACCGTTACGTTGCACAGTTAAAACTCGCTATCGCCAAAGCGATATTCCTTGCGAAATTATCCCCATCAACAATGATAATATTCGTGTGATATTTGACGAGCCACAAATTGCCGTCACCCCAGGACAAAGTGCGGTATTTTATCAAGGAGAAATTTGTCTGGGGGGTGGGGTGATTGAAACACAAGTTAAATAGCAAATAAAACCGCGGTGAAAAAACAAATATTTTTCACCGCAATCCAAACTATTATTTTACCAACTCTACAACTTCCTTCGTCAACCGTCCAATCTCATCCCACTTTTTCTGCTTGATCAAGGCTTTTTCTACAAACCAAGATCCACCACAAGCGACCACATTTGGAATGGCTAGATAGTCTTTAATATTGGTCGGTGAAATTCCCCCTGTTGGCATAATTTGCAAATTGCCGTAAGGACCAAGTAAGGCTTTAATCATTTTCACCCCACCGCTGGCTTCCGCTGGAAAAAATTTTACTGCGGTGATACCAAATTCTAATGCAGCTTCAATGGACATTGGATTATTCACCCCTGGTGTAATTGGCAAACCTAGATCTTGACAGAGTTGTACAATTTTTGGGTTAAATCCTGGAGTAACAATGGCATCTGCTCCTGCGTTCTTAGCAGCGACCACTTGTTCTGCGGTCAACACTGTGCCTGCTAAAATCAACACATCAGGATAATGCTGACACACTAGACGAATAGATTCTTCAGCAGCAGCAGAACGGAATGTGATTTCCGCTACGGGTAAGCCGTTATCAGACAAGGTTTTGACCAAAGGTAAAATATCTTGTGCATTATCTACTGCAATAACAGGGACAACTTTTAAGTTTTTTAATTTTTCAATCAGTTGTTCGGTTGTGTATGACATAGTTTTTCCTTAATTAAATTGGTTACGTAAATTTTGAGATAACTATCTGTCTTTTCACATAAATTGTCAATTAAAAACATCATCTAGTTTTTAGTACATCGTCCTAAATCTTTAAAACATTCTCAAAAAATGCTATGATCAGTTCTAATTTTTCCAACTTCATCTTCATCAAAAAACATGGCAAATTATCAAGATATCACTATCGCCCTAGCTGGGGTTTGTCAGTCGGCAAGATTAGTGCAACAGTTTGCACAACGAGGGCAAGCGAATACCTATGCCCTAGAAGTTTCTTTAAAAAGTTTATTACAAACACACCCAACTGATACATTGGCGGTTTTTGGTGGTTCGTTGGATAATATCAAATTAGGCTTAGAAACCTTAATTGAACAACTAAATGCTCAAAACCCTGAACTCGCTCGCTATTGGTTGAGCTTAGTAGCAATGGCTGGCAAATTGCAAGATAATGCGGAAGCGAAATCTCAGCTCGCCCATCGTATTCAATATATGCCAACTCAATTAGAATATTATTCACTGCTTGATGAAACCATGTTAGAAAAAATTGCTACTATCTATACCGATATTCTCAGTCCATTGGGTAAACGGATTCAAATATTCGGTAATGCGGAATATTTACAGCAACCATCTATTCAAAACCGTATTCGAGCCTGTTTGCTAGCGGGTGTTCGAGCGGCTATGCTTTGGCAACAAGTAGGTGGTAGCAAATGGCAACTGCTATTCTCTCGCCGTAAGATCCTAAATATGGCACAACAATTATATGAAACTATTTAACGGAGCAAAATCTCTATGTCTTTCAATGCTATGCAACTCAATGCGTTAACTGCACTTTCCCCGATTGATGGTCGCTATCAAGATAAAACCACTGCTTTACGTGGTATTTTTAGCGAGTTTGGTCTATTAAAATTCCGTGTCACCGTTGAAGTACGTTGGTTACAAAAATTGGCATCTACTGCACAAATTAGTGAAGTTTCTTCTTTGTCAAAACAAGCAAACGATTACCTCGATCAACTTGTGGCAAATTTCAGTCTTGCCGATGCTGAACGCATTAAAGAAATTGAACGTACTACCAATCACGATGTGAAAGCGGTGGAATATTTCTTAAAAGAAAAATCCGCCGCCTTACCTGAATTGGCGGCAATTAGCGAGTTTATCCATTTTGCTTGTACATCAGAAGATATTAACAATCTGTCCCATGCGTTGATGTTAAAAACGGCTCGTGAAGAAGTGATTTTGCCACAATGGCAAAAATTAATTGATGAAATTACAAGGTTAGCGAACGAATACAAAGAAATTCCATTGCTCTCCCGTACCCATGGTCAGCCTGCATCCCCGTCCACTGTCGGCAAAGAAATGGCGAATGTGGTGTATCGCTTACGCCGTCAATTTAATCAATTAAAACAAGTGGATGTGTTAGGCAAAATTAATGGTGCGGTGGGCAACTATAACGCCCATTTATCTGCTTATCCTGACATTGACTGGCATCAATTCAGTGAACAATTCGTCACTTCCCTTGGCATTCAATGGAATCCCTACACCACCCAAATTGAACCCCATGATTACATTGCAGAGTATTTTGACGCCGTGGTGCGTTTTAACACCATTATCATTGATTTTGACCGTGATTTATGGGGTTATATTGCATTAAATCATTTCAAACAACGCACTATTACAGGGGAAATTGGCTCAAGCACCATGCCACATAAAGTTAATCCGATCGATTTTGAAAACTCTGAAGGCAATCTTGGGGTGGCGAATGCGGTGATGACCCATTTAGGGCAAAAATTGCCAATTTCTCGCTGGCAGCGTGATTTAACCGACTCCACCGTATTGCGTAATCTCGGTGTCGGCTTGGGTTATTGCTTAATTGCCTATGCTGCAACGCTCAAGGGCATTAGCAAATTAGAAGTGAACGAACAACATTTACGTGATGAACTTAACCAAAACTGGGAAGTGTTAGCAGAACCCATTCAAACCGTGATGCGTCGCTATGGCATTGAAAAACCTTATGAAAAGCTAAAAGAATTAACCCGTGGCAAACGTGTTGATGAACAAGCGATGCGTGAATTTGTGGAAAAACTGGATATTCCAGAAGAAGAGAAAGTGCGTTTACAACAGCTTGCGCCTGCGAATTATATTGGTGATGCAGTGAAGTTAGTGGAAAAACTTTAATCATTGATTTAATTGAAAAAAGTGCGGTGTTTTTCACCGCACTTTTGGTTTATGGCATAGTAGACAAAATAGTTGGCACTTTTTTATACACCATGCCCTAGTAGACAAAATATAATTCTTGTTGTTATAAAAGGGCTAAGTCCTATCGAACTTAGCCCCTAATTTATCTATTTATGTTACTAGGTAATTACCATTGGTAACCAACACCCACACCACCTGAGTAGTGTCCTTCGCTATTGGCAGTACCATTCAATTTGATAATAACTTTACCATTATCACTTGCTCTGGAGTAACCAACCGCAAGAGCAGATGCTCCACTATACACACCACCTGCGGCAGCAACCATGGATTTACCCGGTATATAAACCTGCGGTAAGGAAGAAGCCGCTGCGGCATTTGCACCTATACCACGAACACGTTTATCTAATTTAGATACACGTTGATCAAGTTTAGTTACATTTTGGGTAACATTTTTAAGTTGACCAACATTCACTGCATCGGTATCACCTACACCAGGAGCAACGTTAGTGATTCGCATAGGAGAAGAACCGTCAGAACCCGCAATGTTAATTGCTTTGCCATTGGAGTCTTCTGTTGTACCTATTGTTGCTGTATTACTACCTTTACCAACAGTAACAGTTTCTGTGGTTACAGTCTCAAATGTTGGTTTCAATGAAGTTGCAATGGAAATATTCTTACCATCTTGCGTAATTGCAATATTGTTACCCGCTTTCACACTGACGGTATCTCCCATCGCCACTTTAGTCGTGGTATTTCCTGTAACTGTACCTGTTGAACCCTCAACTGTACCAGTTGTCACATTCCAGCCTTTGTTAACTTCAGTTGTGATATTAGTTACATTTTGGTTAGTTTGATATAACTGGCTACCATTAACTGCATCGGTACTTGTTGCTGAAAGCTCACCTTTATCAACATGAGTAATTTTTTGATCACCCGCATTGATACCGTCATCTTTACTAATGCTTACATTACCAACGGTGACATTATCAAAGTTTACATCACGTTTAGTGGCAACTGTGTAAACGGTTTGACCGTTAGCACCTGCTGCACTAGTTACGTTAATGTTATCGCCTGCTTCCACTTCTGTTTTCGCAGCTGTCACATTTTGTTCAATCTTATAAATCTGACTACCGTTAACCGCATCAGTGCTGTTAGCAGAAATATCACCTGCAGCGACTCCAGTTACTTTCTTATCACCAGCATTAATACCAGTTTGAGTAACACTTGGACCACCTGCAATAGTTAAACCATTATTGGTGACTGTAGTATTACCCACAGCTAACCCGTTATTATCAACGGTAGTATTACCAACAGTTACCGAACCATTAGCACCTAAATTAAGATCTTTAGCCAAATCAAATGTTACGTTTCCATTGTTATTAGTAATATTAATATTACCATCTGTATTAGTTAACGCTACCGTTGTGTTTGGTTTCACAGTGGTTTGGTTTGTGCCATCCGTTAAGTTCCAACCTGCATTGACAGTGTTATTCACCACATTTAATTGGGCTACGTTAACCGCATCGGTGCTATTAACGCCTGCTGCAACGTTAGTAATAGTATGGTTACCATTATCTAAACCGTTATTGGTTAAGCTGACCGTATTGCCACCATTAATAATTGTGACACCATCTTTATTAATCACGGTATTGCTGCCAACACCACCAAAGGTTGCACTGGTGAGATCGGTTAGCTCTTTCGCCATGTTCACCACTAACGCATCATTGTTCACTACATCTACCCGTAAGTTTTTATCCGTTACGTTAGATGCTTGTGATAAGTTACCTCTAATGGTGACGATTTCATTTAGTTTTTTGCCTACTGTGACGTTACTATCATCGCCACGGAAGAAGAGTCCGTCATTTAAGGTCGCTACACTTTGGTTATCGTACACGATGCGAGTAGTACTTGTGCCGTCAATACCATTTTTGCCGTTCGCCACGGTAATATTCGCACTGGCTCCGTCTTTGCCAGTTAAACCAATCGTACCGTTTGTACCGTCTAAGCCAATGGTACCATTGGTTCCCGCCTCACCTTTTAAGGTAATGGTGGTGACATTTAAGTTGTCGGCTAAGTTAAAGGTGACGTTATTATCCGTATTCACTACTTTAATATTGCCGTCTGTATTAGTTAACGCGACTGTTGTGTTTGGTTTCACGGTGGTTTGGTTTGTGCCATCCGTTAAGTTCCAACCTGCATTGACGGTGTTATTCACCACATTTAATTGGGCTACGTTAACCGCATCGGTACTATTAACGCCTGCTGCAACGTTGGTAATAGTATGGTTACCATTATCTAAACCGTTATTGGTTAAGCTGACCGTATTACCACCATTAATAATGGTGACACCATCTTTATTAATCACGGTATTAGCACCAACACCACCAAAGGTTGCACTAGTCAAATCGGTTAGCTCTTTCGCCATGTTCACCACTAAGGCGTCATTGTTCACTACATCTACCCGTAAGTTTTTATCCGTTACGTTAGCTGCTTGTGATAAGTTACCTCTAATGGTGACGATTTCATTTAGTTTTTTGCCTACTGTGACGTTACTATCATCGCCACGGAAGAAGAGTCCGTCATTTAAGGTCGCTACACTTTGGTTATCGTACACGATGCGAGTAGTACTTGTGCCGTCAATACCATTTTTGCCGTTCGCCACGGTAATATTCGCACTTGCACCATCTTTACCAGTTAAACCAATCGTGCCGTTTGTGCCATCTAAGCCAATCGTACCATTAGTTCCCGCCTCACCTTTTAAGGTAATGGTGGTGACATTTAAGTTGTCGGCTAAGTTAAAGGTGACGTTATTATCCGTATTCACCACTTTAATATTGCCGTCTGTATTAGTTAACGCTACCGTTGTGTTTGGTTTCACAGTGGTTTGGTTTGTGCCATCCGTTAAGTTCCAACCTGCATTGACAGTGTTATTCACCACATTTAATTGGGCTACGTTAACCGCATCGGTACTATTAACGCCTGCTGCAACGTTGGTAATAGTATGGTTACCATTATCTAAACCGTTATTGGTTAAGCTGACAGTATTGCCACCATTAATAATGGTGACACCATCTTTATTAATCACGGTATTAGCACCAACACCACCAAAGGTTGCACTAGTCAAATCGGTTAGCTCTTTCGCCATGTTCACCACTAAGGCGTCATTGTTCACTACATCTACCCGTAAGTTTTTATCCGTTACGTTAGCTGCTTGTGATAAGTTACCTCTAATGGTGACGATTTCATTTAGTTTTTTGCCTACTGTGACGTTACTATCATCGCCACGGAAGAAGAGTCCGTCATTTAAGGTCGCTACACTTTGGTTATCATACACGATGCGAGTAGTACTTGTGCCGTCAATACCATTTTTGCCGTTCGCCACGGTAATATTCGCACTTGCACCATCTTTACCAGTTAAACCAATCGTGCCGTTTGTGCCATCTAAGCCAATCGTACCATTAGTTCCCGCCTCACCTTTTAAGGTAATGGTGGTGACATTTAAGTTGTCGGCTAAGTTAAAGGTGACGTTATTATCCGTATTCACTACTTTAATATTGCCGTCTGTATTAGTTAACGCGACTGTTGTGTTTGGTTTCACGGTGGTTTGGTTTGTGCCATCCGTTAAGTTCCAACCTGCATTGACGGTGTTATTCACCACATTTAATTGGGCTACGTTAACCGCATCGGTACTATTAACGCCTGCTGCAACGTTGGTAATAGTATGGTTACCATTATCTAAACCGTTATTGGTTAAGCTGACCGTATTACCACCATTAATAATGGTGACACCATCTTTATTAATCACGGTATTAGCACCAACACCACCAAAGGTTGCACTAGTCAAATCGGTTAGCTCTTTCGCCATGTTCACCACTAAGGCGTCATTGTTCACTACATCTACCCGTAAGTTTTTATCCGTTACGTTAGCTGCTTGTGATAAGTTACCTCTAATGGTGACGATTTCATTTAGTTTTTTGCCTACTGTGACGTTACTATCATCGCCACGGAAGAAGAGTCCGTCATTTAAGGTCGCTACACTTTGGTTATCATACACGATGCGAGTAGTACTTGTGCCGTCAATACCATTTTTGCCGTTCGCCACGGTAATATTCGCACTTGCACCATCTTTACCAGTTAAACCAATCGTGCCGTTTGTGCCATCTAAGCCAATCGTACCATTAGTTCCCGCCTCACCTTTTAAGGTAATGGTAGTGACATTTAAGTTGTCGGCTAAGTTAAAGGTGACGTTATTATCCGTATTCACCACTTTAATATTGCCGTCTGTATTAGTTAACGCTACCGTTGTGTTTGGTTTCACGGTGGTTTGGTTTGTGCCATCCGTTAAGTTCCAACCTGCATTGACTGTACTACTAATCGCATTTAACTGAGCCACATTAACTGCATCTGTACTATCGGTGCCAGCACTGACGTTAGTAATTTTCTTGTTACCTGCATCAATACCTGTTTGAGTCACACTCGGACCACCAGTAATAATCAAACCATTACTATTGATCAATGTATTATCACCAAATTTAGCACTAGTTAATCCAGTTAAATCTTTCGCCAATTTCACAGATAAAGTGTCGCTACCGTTAGATACCACACCAATGTTATTGTCACTTAAGTTAGATGTATTTGCACCACCCTTCACATTAGTTTGTTCACCTAATTTACGAGTAAATGCTACACCTGCATCGCCACCATACTTAGTACCTTTGCCAATTTCAGTGGTAATGTTGGTAATATTTTGCGTGTTGTTAGATACATTTTGATTAGTCGCATACAATTGCGCACCATTCACTGCATCTGTTGAGGTTGCATTTAAAGTACCATTAGTAACATTAACAATCTTATTACCGCCATTATTTAGACCGCCAGCAGTAATCGCTACTGTGCTGTTAGCAAAGGATAAACCGTTATTATTAATAACTGTATTATTACCAACTTTTAAGCTATTAGTTACATTAACATCATTTGCTAAATTAAAGGTTACATTAGTACCTGATTGAGTAAGATTGATATTATTATCTACATTATTCAAATTTACCGTTGTATTAGGAGTAATACTTTGACTTGTAGTACTATTATTTACAGTTAACTTCCAACCAGCACCCGCTGTGGCAGAGATAGCATTTAACTGATCTAAGTTAACTGCATCTGTACCACTTGTACCATTCGCTACATTGGTAATTTTCTTGTTACCTGCATCAATACCTGTTTGAGTCACACTCGGACCACCAGTAATAATCAAACCATTACTATTGATCAATGTATTATCACCAAATTTGGCACTAGTTAATCCAGTTAAATCTTTAGCCAATTTCACAGATAAAGTGTCGCTACCGTTAGATACCACACCAATGTTATTGTCACTTAAGTTAGATGTATTTGCACCACCCTTCACATTAGTTTGTTCACCTAATTTACGAGTAAATGCTACGCCTGTATCACCGCCATACTTAGTACCTTTGTCAATTTCATTGGTAATGTTAGTGATATTTTGCGTGTTGTTAGATACATTTTGATTAGTTGCATATAACTGTGCACCATTCACTACCTCGGTTGAGGTTGCATTTACAGTACCATTAGCGACATTAACAATCTTATTACCGCCGTTATTTAAACCGCCAGCAGTAATCGCTACTGTGCTGTTAGCAAAGGATAAACCGTTATCATTAATAACTGTATTATTACCAACTTTTAAGCTATTTGTTACATTAACATTGTCTGCTAAATTAAAGGTTACATTAGTACCTGATTGAGTCAGATTGATATTATTATCTGTATTATTCAAATTCACCGTTGTATTTGCGGCAACGTTTTGACTTGCACCGTTATTTACAGCCAACTTCCAGCTAGTAGAACCTGCTGCTGCAGAGATAGCATTTAACTGATCTAAGTTAACCGCATCTGTACCATTTGTACCCGCACTGACGTTAGTAATTTTTCTGCTACCCGCATCAATACCTACTTGAGTTATACTCGGACCACCCGTAATGGTTAAACCATCACCATTAATCAATGTACCACCAAATGTCGCACTAGTTAACCCAGTTAACTCTTTCGCTAATTTGACGGTTAAAGTATCACTACCGTTAGATACTACACCAATGTTATTGTCGCTTAGTTTAGCAGTATCTGCTAAACCACCTTTCACATTAGTTTGTTCACCTAATTTACGAGTAAATGCTGCTCCAGTATCGCCACCATACTTGGTACCTTTACCAATTTCAGTGTTAATGTTGGTAATATTTTGCATGTTATTAGATACATTTTGATTAGTTGCATATAACTGCGCACCATTCACTACCTCGGTTGAGGTTGCATTTACAGTACCATTAGCAACATTAACAATCTTATTACCGCCATTATTTAGACCACTAGCAGTAATAGCTACTGAGCTGTTAGTAAAGGATAAACCGTTATTATTAATAACAGTGTTATTACCAACTTTTAAGCTATTAGTTACATTAACATCATTTGCTAAATTAAAGGTTACACTAGTACCTGATTGAGTAAGATTGATATTACTATCTGAATTATTCAAATTTACGGTTGCATTGGCGGCAACATTTTGACTTGCACCATTATTTACTGCTAACTTCCAACTAGTAGAACCTGTTGCTGCAGTGATGGCATTTAACTGATCTAAGTTAACCGCATCTGTACCATTTACACCTGCACTGACGTTAGTAATTCTTTTACTACCTGCATCAATACCTACTTGAGTTATACTCGGACCACCCGTAATGGTTAAACCATTACTACTAATCAATGTACCACCAAATGTTGCACTAGTTAACCCAGTTAACTCTTTCGCTAATTTGACGGTTAAGGTGTCGCTACCGTTAGATTCTACACCAATGTTATTGTCGCTTAGTTTAGTAGTATCTGCTAAACCACCTTTCACATTAGTTTGTTCACCTAATTGACGAGTAAATGCTGTACCTGTATCGCCACCATACTTGGTACCTTTGTTAAGTTTAGCACTATTAATTTCTACTTTGTTATTAGTTACATACAATTGTGAACCATTTACAACTTCTGTAGAAGTTGAACTTACTGTACCATTTGCTACGTTAGTAATTTTTTGATTACCCGCATTAATACCGTTATTTGTAATAGTCACTGTACCTGCAGTGAATGTGTTTGCATGTACTGAAGTAAAGGTTGGGTTATTTACAGTTGCAATCTTAATGTTGCCGTTATCACCAGAAACATCAATATTTGTACCGTTAATAACGTTTAAGATTGAATTTGCGTTATTAACCGTTTTTACGACCTTACCGTTTGCTTGTGCAGTCCAAGATTGTAAAGCAGAATCAGCTTTTGCTAATGAATCTTTGGTGCCTTGGGAAAGATCTAAATCGTAATTAGTATTTTTGCCTGAAACAGTCGATTTAACAGAAATTGTGCTGCTTGTGCTATTTACGCTGGTAGTTTTTTCAGAGTTATTAATTGCATTAGCTACTTGCTCTGCTGTAGCAAAATAATTACCATTTTGCACCGCACTTACTGAACCATTATGAGCAACATTTAAATTTGATTGGTTAACTGAATAGTTGACTGTTGAAGTGGTACCCGTTGAATCAACAGAAACTTTCGCTGTAGTTCCTGTTCCATTGACAAAATTCACATTACTGCCATTTTTCACTTGGCTCTTTTGCGTACCATTATCTTGAATATTCCAATGAATATTATCTGATGCCGTAGAAACGACAGCTTTTAATTGTGCTACGTTGACAGCATCCGAATCTTCGGAACCTGCTGCTACATTTATAATTTGGCGTTTAACCGTATCTGAACCAACACTAACAGCACCAGTAGTAGGTTTAGTGTTATTAATAGCAGTAATTTGAGTCGAACTGGCTGCCGCTGGAATATATGGATTCACATTCATAGAATCTCTACTTGCGACACTACCTCTCCCCAGAGCCACACCACCATCAGTTGTTGCTTTAGCTAAATCCCCTATTGCAACTGCATTATCAATGGTAGATGAGGCATCTGTACCTATAACAATAGAATCGTACCCTTTTGCGAAAGAATTTGTTCCAATAACTATTGACCGCTCGCCTTTAGCTTTATTATTTGTACCTATAGCAATCGCATCATTACTTTTCGCTTTTGTTCTCACACCCAAAGCAATGGAACGATCTCCTATTGCTCGAGTATTATCTTCTACATACGATGTGGATGGATTTCCATTAGCATTTTCGGTGGCTTCCATCCATGCACTACCAATAGCTATTGACTGTTCACCTTTCGCAGTGGCAGATGAACCCACAGCCAAGCTACCCGTGCCATTTGCCCAAGAAGCGGTACCAATTGCCATGGCATAATCTTGTGTTGCAGCAGCTTGACGCATGACAGCTAATGAGTTAAACCCAGAAGCTAAACCAGATGTACCAATTACTGTAGAACCAATTTTAGTCGCTTGAGAAAAAGCCCCTAAAGCGATTGATAAACCACCAGTTGATCTTGCATAATCACCAACTGCTAGTCCTGATGAGTAATTATCTTTACCTACAGTCGTTGCATGTGCTCCGATAGCAATACCATAGGATGCACCGATGTTACCTGAATAAACATAATCATTATGTTGCCCAGGATAATACATATTTCCTGGATTATGATAGTTATATGCAATATGCCCTTTGAAACCATTTGCAGTTGCTGTACCTTGAACGGCAAGTTGACGATTTGTTTCGCCAATAGCAATCACTGCTTGGGCGGCTTGAGTGATGGAAAATAGTGATAGTGCGATCGCACTTAATTTAAAACTAAAATGCAGGAATGAAGATAAATTATTTTTTTGATTTGTAACGGAAGATTTTGGTTTTCCTTGGCTTGAGGCAAGCTCAGAAACGACAACAAAAGAATGTGTTACTTTGCTCCAAATAACTTTATAAATGTGGTTCATATTAAACCTCCTAAACGTACTGTAATATCTCACTGCCCAGTTTTAACCTGCCGTTGAAACCGTTCATCCCTATGAGCATTACTATTTTTTTTACTAAAAGAATTAGCCCTACAACTAAATCTTCTAAATCCCTAGTGAATAAAAAAACTCCTATTCATCGTTTATAATAACAATTGTTCAACCTTATTGTCAAATTAATCCTAGTAATAAAGTATAATAAAAATAATCTATTCAGAAACACCATATACACAGTTAATATACTGATTAATAAAGAAAAAATAAAACCTCGCACTAACGTACGAGGTTTTACATAATACTCTGCTATAAAAAATACTGACATGAAAGATGAGAGCAAAACTAATTTTTATCTTGCTCTAACAATAAAGTATCTGAATTTTTCTCTTTATCCGTTTTAACAATATCTATTGCCATGGCAGATTTTAACATTTCATCACGTAACTGTTTTGCCAGATCTCGCTCACCGACTTGTTCAAATACGTAGGTTGCCATAGTAATATCATTTGGTTCAATCTTATCTTTATTTGCTACGACTTGTTTAAACGCTTCTGCAGCTTTAGTAAAATCGGCATCACGCACATATAAATAACCTAATGCACGATAAGTACAACAACCTAAATTATCTTCTGTCGCTTTCATGCGTTTCTGCAATAACTTGATCAGTTTACTGCTATCACTAACTTGTAGGCGAGTAATTTGAGCTAATAATGTTGGATTAAACTCGCTATCAGAATCCAATCTTTTCAAGGTTTCAACCGTTAAATCATAAGCTGATTCATGATCGTTACAATCAATTAAACGTTGAATTAAACCGATACGCACATAGTTGTCATTGTGGCGTTTACGTGGTTGATCTTCCCACCAAGCAAGTAAGCCATCAGAACCTTCTTCATTCATGACTTCATCAAGCAAACCATTTTCCACATCTTGTTGAAGTACGGTGAATTCTTTCAAAGAATACATATTACTGCTTTCAATAGTTGGTAAAATGTCATCAATTGCCTGATATGCTTTAGATTTTTTATAAATTTCAACTGCTAATTTTAACACTTCTGGGTTTTTGTTAGCCATCACCAACAAGCTGTCAACTGAGCTACGAGCCGCAGGTAATTTATTTTGTAATAACAAAATACGCGTACGAGCAAGTTCAACCGCTAAATTATCCGTTCCCGCTAATTCGGTTGCTTCCATTAAGTATTTATTCGCATTGAAATCATCACCATGTTGTTGGGCTGCTTCTGCGGCTTTAATGAAATTAAGGATCGGTTCATCAGAATGTTTAGCATTTTTACCGATTAATTTTTCCGCTTTGGAATAGTTACCTTCGTCCATTTTAATCAAACCTTGTAAAGTTTGTTTTTGGGCTTTTACACGTTTACGGCGTGAAAACCAGCCGTAGGTGCTGTTACTTAAACGAAAGAATTTTCTAACTACCCATTCAATCACATAGACAATAGCCATCGCAATAACGAAGAAGACGACTAAAGTAACCAGTGACAATTCATAATTGGTATTTGCGGTTTGAATTAACACATAGCCTTGTTTTCCAGATAAATAAGGTCCTGCAATTAAGCCTGCAAGTAATACAAGCATTAGGAATAGCATTCTAAACATTGTATTGCTCCTTATTGTTGTTCCGTTGTTGCTGGTTTTTCATCACCATTCGTAGGTTCTTCTGTTGTTTTTTCTTCTGCTGATTTCATTTCTTCCGCTGCCATTTGATTTGATTCCATCAGGGCTTTATCGGCTGAAATCTCAACTTTTTTAACCTCTTGCGGTGTTTTGTTGAGTAATTTATCTAACGCATTCAAACTGCTTAATTGATTTGGAACTTCTACATAAATAGATTGATCTGCTAATTCATCAACAGATTTTAAGAATGCGGTTGTCGTTTCAGAATTAGTATCAAAATAACTTCTAATCCATGCTGCAACCGTTTCAAGAGATTGCTTGTATAATTCATTTTGTTGACGTGGTACAGCTAAAATAGCAATTTGTAGGCGTAACCGAATATTTTCACGTAAATAAATATCTTGATTTGGAGCAAGCAATGCTTGAGTGGTATTTTCTGAACGTGGCGTGATGCGAATAAAATGGTTCAAAAATGAAGTCGCACTTTTTTCGATATTTTTCTCCCAGTCATTTACATCATCTGACACTTGGGTATCTTGATTTTGATCATCACCAAAATTCACATTTGCCACCATTAACTCATCTATACTATTAGCAAGTTGCGATAAACTTTGCATAATGGCGTTTTGATCGACACTATTCATTGAAAGCAACTGCTTTAAGTCTTGGTTAATTGCAGCACGAATTAATTTAACTTGCGGTTTATCTACCTTAGTTAATACTTCGTCTGCCACTTTTAATAAAGAAATACTAGTATCTATGTCGTTATCTAACAATAATTTACGCAACGCATTAGTCAATAAGAAATCTGCTTCACTAAGCAACCATTCACTTGGTTGAGCATTATTATTGGCAATTTTATTTACTTGAGCTTGTAGATTAGCATAAGCCTGTTCTTTTTCAGATAAATTCTGTTCTAAACTAGTTAGCTTTTGATCATTGGCTTTTAAATCAGTGAGTAACTTCTCAAGTTGAGCATGCTCTTGTTCAAAATTTGGCATTTCTGCAAAAATGCTACTGGCATTTACTGAGGTTTCCGCTCCATCTGAGATTTTTTGCTCAAGTGCGGTGACTTTTTGGTTAATTTTGTCCACTTCAAGTTGACCAAAATAATAGCCAGCGCCACCAAGTCCTAATGCAACTAATAAAGCTAATAAACCTAATCCAGAACCACCTTTTTTCACCACAATAGTTTCTGTAGTTGGTACTTCTGCTTTTACAGTTTCTGTTACACTTTCTGCTTTAGGCGTTGCTAACTCAGGTTCAACCCTTGCTTTTTGGTTTGCTGTTTCAGTGAATTCTTGCTTCACTTTTCCAGCGTCCATGCCCTCAACATTTTGGTTCTCAACCGCATTAGATTGAATTTCTTTTTTGTTACTCATACCAACTCTCTCTCTAAAATTAAGATGTTAATAACGTATTAGCTAATGTTTCTACTAAGGTTGCATTATCGACTTTAGGTGAAATAATAATATTTTCTTTTTGCCAACCCACCGCAACAGCTAAGTTTGCAATACGGCGACTAATAGTGACGAATTGACAACTTTTTAACCAAGCCTGTTCTCTCACGGGTACAAAATCAACCAACGAATTTAAAATTTCCGCACTGGTAACTAATACACAGTTAATACCAGACCTCTTCCATAAATCAATCTGCTCTTCATCATTGTATTCCATTGGCAAGCGTTGGTAACATTCTACCACATTAATTGTCGCTCCACGTAATTTTGCTTGTTCTGAAAAATGTTCACGTCCGCCGTTACCACGCAAAATAAGGATATTTTTGTCAGTTAAATTCTGCATTGCTGGTAAGTTTAACACACCTTCACTGTTTTCTTGATTAAATGGGTAATGCACTGCAATCTCGCCATGATTGGCAAAGTATTCCGCCGTACTTTGTCCCACCGCAAAATAGTACAAATCTTCTCGCCAATGAAACCCTGTGGCTAACAAGGTTTCAGTGGCAAATTTCACCGCACTTTTAGATACGCAAAGAACATAATCGCCTGATTTTAACTGATTAATTTTATTCGGCAATTCATTCAACTCTCGCCCAGCAGAAATCGAAAAAAATGGCAAATGAATATTTGCAATACCTGCTTTATTAAGCATATCTGCTAATTGTTTACCCTGCTGGTCAGGACGCATAATTAATACAGCCATCATCGTTAATCCTGATAAATTTCCGCTAAAATTTTATCTGCCCCTTGGGCTAATAACTGCTCCGCAAGTTGTACACCTAAAATTTCAGCATTTTTGACCGCACTTTTGCCTTCTGCACGGATAACCTGTGAACCGTCCATAGCACCGACTAAAGCACGTAAATACAATTCATTATTTTGTATTACCGCAAAACCTGCAATCGGCACCTGACAACCACCTTGTAAACGCTGATTCATGGCTCGTTCCGCCAGCACGCAAGCCGTGGTTTCTGGATCTGCTAAGGGTGCTAGTAATTGTAGCATTCGATGATCATTAAGACGGCTTTCAATTCCCACCGCACCTTGTCCCACCGCTGGCAAAGAGGTTACTACATCAATAAAAGCGGTAATACGCTGTTCCAAACCTAAACGAATTAAGCCAGCGGAAGCCAAAATAATTGCATCATAATCGCCACAATCTAATTTATTTAATCTAGTACCTACATTGCCACGTAAAGCGTGAATTTGCAAATCTGGACGCAAATTTTTTAATTGACACTGACGGCGTAAACTAGAGGTGCCAACTCTCGCTCCGTATGGTAAATCCTCTAAACAAGCATATTGATTAGAAACAAAGGCATCTCGTGGATCTTCACGTTGGCAAATTACGCTTAACGTTAAATCTGGTGGAAATTGCATGGGAACATCTTTCATAGAATGCACGGCAATATCCGCCTCACCATTTAATAAGGCATTCTCTAATTCTTTGACAAACAGACCTTTTCCACCAATTTTCGCCAATGATGTATCTAAAATCACATCACCTTTAGTCACTATTTTAACTAATTCAATGGTTAAATCAGGATAAAGGGTTTGCAATCGATCCTTAACATAATTTGCCTGCCATAATGCCAAAGGACTTTGCCTTGTGGCAATTTTTAAATGCTTATTCATATCGTTGCCAAATTACAAAATCATCCTAATGAGTCTATCCACTTTAATCCGAGAAAAACGTTTTAATAAACGTTGTACTGGAGCAGGATATTGTTCTATGGTTTCTAATTCAGAATAATGTCCAATAATTTTAGTATATTGACGAATTTCACTTAATTCTTGTGCTATTTTGGCTTGTAACGCTTGTTTTGGATCATAAATAAACAAACCATTCTCTGCATCTAAACGCCACGCACGTGGATTTAAGTTGTTACCAGTCAATAACACATATTTTTTATCCACCCAAATACCTTTTAGGTGATAGCTATGATCTTGATCTTTCCATAAACGGACTGTCAAATGCCCATTATTAATTTCATGCTCGAATTTTTTACAAAATGTACGTAGATTTTTCTCATATAAATAAGGTAATCCACCTGCCATTTTAAAAGGTTCTGACGGTGGAATATAAAAATCGTTAGCGGTTTTGTCACCGACAATAATTTCTACCTGTTTTCCGTCATTTAATAAATCACGGATTTTAATTTGTAACGTGCGAGGAAAATTAAAATAAGGAGTACAAATCACTAATTTTTCTTCCACCAATACAAATAAATCTTGAATAGTACGGTTTAACAGATTATCTCTTGCACCTAAGCCAAATAAAGGCGAAATCAATAAATCATCATGAAATGGCACCGCACTTTCTAACCGATATTTTGCCCGAGCAATTAAATGGCGACGGAAAGATTTAATCTGATGCTTAATTTCTTTGGTGTTTGGACGCTGTTCATCATCTAAGGGAAATACGACATTCGGATCAGTTAAATACTGTTGGATAAATTGCACAAGACTATCCGCCAATGGCTTATTTTTAATTTTTTGATAGCGATCGTAGCGGTATTTATCTTGGTTATGCAAATAAACATTATTAATACTGGCTCCACTGTAAAGCACCGTATCATCAAATACGAAACCTTTAATATGTAGCACACCAAACACTTCTCGGCTATTAATCGGCACACCGAAAAACATCGGTTCGTTGTGGTGTAACGCTCGCTGTTGTGCATACCAATCGGCGTTGGTAGTGCCTTTTTCCGCACCAATAAGATTGCGTTGGGCGCGATGCCAATCCACAAAGATTTTAACATCTAAATCTGGATTTTTCGCTTTTGCTTGATAAATCTCCGCCAGAATTTCTTCACCAGCTTCATCAAATTGCCAGTAAAGTGCGGTGAAATAAATGCGAGTTTTAGCATGACGGATCAACTCAATAATGGCTTGTTTAAATGCTTTCGGACCTGAAATAAATTCAATATCATCAGCTAATTGTGGTACATAAGCCATTTGTGCAATATGTTGTTTTGCTCTTTTTAGTCGATTAATAAACATAATATTTCTTCATTCTATCCAGCTTAATTTATTTAGTTTACAATAATTATATGAGAATAGGGTAGAAAAAAGCATTTTTTTGCTATAATAGCGACAATCTTACTTTATTAATGACCAAATTATGAGCAAATCTAAATCTTCCAATTTCAATAAACCTACTTTTTCGCCACTTTCTGATGAAAAACGTTTCAAACCAGCATTCAAACAAGAACACCCATTTAATGATCGTTCAGAAAGATCAGAAAAAAACGAAAAATTCACTACAAATAAACCGCACTTTTCTAATAAAAATCGTCGAAATGAACAACAAAGTGATGAAAAACGTTTTTCTGATCGTCGTTCAAATAACACAAAACGCTCAAGCTACCAACAACCTGTATTAGAACCACAAATCACCGAAACAACCTTAGGTGGGGTAAAAGTGGTCATAAAATCAACAGGAATAAGCGATAAACCGAGAGAGAAAAAAACTGGAGCGTTATCTCCAAGAGCCCCTGAAAAAATCAAGAAAAATCGTGCAGAAGAAATGAAGATTTTTGGTGAAAATGCTTGTTTGAGTTTATTTGAACAACGACCAGAAACGATTGTACGAGTTTGGGCAACGGTGGAAATGGCACATAAAATCGGTGAGATTTTTAGTTATTTAGCCAACAATAAAAAAGTCTATCACGTTGTCGATCGAGCTGAATTAGAGTTAGTTAGTGGTTCTGAACATCATGGCGGAATTTGTATGTTAGTGAAAAAACCACGTACATTTACCTTGACTGGCTATGTGGATTTAGCTCGTAAAGCCGATTGTTTAATCATGTTAGACGGTGTGGCGAATAATCCACAAAATCTAGGGGGAATTTTGCGTACTTGTGCCTTTTATGGCGTGAAAGGTATTATTACCAGCCAACCTGAGATGTTACTCAATGCCAATACCGCTCGAGTTGCCGAAGGCGGTTTGGAATATGTACATATTTTACAATCCCATGACGGTGAAACTGCATTACAGCAATTACGCCAAGCTGGTTATCAAATTGTGCATATTAGCCATGAAAAACAAGCACAGAGCATTAATAGCCTACAATTACAAGATAAAGTTGTGTTTGTGTTAGCCAACGGCTGGGCGGTAAAAGAGGATACTAAGGTCAATTTAAGTTTAGCCAATCCATTAAAAAATGGCTTAAATGTCGCAGTAGCTACTGGAGTGTTGTTGGCGAAGTGGGTGGCGAGATAAATTCCAGCCCTGCACTGGCGTACAGGGTTAAGCATAGTGACGATGCTCCGCATCTTGTGTTGTCTAGCTACGGAGTAGCGTTATATTCGTAACCCTGTGTGAGTAAGGGGGGGTCTGCTACGCCCTGCACTGGCGTACAGGGTTAAGCATAGTGACGATGCTCCGCATCTTGTGTCATCTAGTAGCTACGGAGTAGCGTTACATTCGTAACCCCGTATGCAAGTACGGGGGCTATTATTACAACTTATCCGCATGATGAATTAACACAAAACGTTCCCAAAGTTCTTCTTGGCTTTCTATATGGTCAGGATCGAGAATAATACATTTAGTAATCGGGCAAACTTTTTGGCAGGTTGGAGTGTCATAATGCCCAACACATTCGGTGCAAAGATTTGGATCAATTTCATAAATATCATCACCAATAGAGATCGCATCATTCGGACATTCCGGCAGACACATATCGCAATTTGTGCATTTATCAGTGATGAGTAACGCCATAATAATCTCGTGAGTGAACTAAAAGTAGGCGATTATATAGAATTTTAACATAAATTTAAAGGTTAAGAAATGAAACAAAAACAACAGAAACAACTCGTTCAACTCATTATTGTCGCTATCGGCTTACTGGTTTATTTTGCCATAAACTGGTTTAGAAGTGATGTTCAACACCAACCAACTCAACCAACCACCACAAAACAAGCTCAAAAACAAAACAATAGCAATGTAAAGGTTAATCAAAGTGCGGTGAATTCTGATTATGATTTTGTCATGTCTAACGATCCTATCGGACCCAATAAAAATGCTAAGACTGATTATTATATGCTTGCATTATCTTGGTCGCCTGCATTCTGTAATAATCAGCAAGAAAAATATGGCAAAAACCTACCTCAGTCTGCTCTTATGCAATGTGGCACACAACAAAAATATGGTTGGGTAATTCATGGGTTATGGCCACAAAATGCTAACGCTCAAAGTACGACTGATCATCCTCGATTTTGTCAAGGGGATTTACCTGCGGTGGATTATGCGATTATTCAAAATTATTTAACGGAAAGTCCTAGCCCAAATTTATTGCAAGGCGAATGGGAAAAACACGGTGCCTGTGCTTTTAAAAGTGCAGAAAAATATTTCAAAAAACAACAAGATTTATACCGCAGTTTAGTGTTACCCACAGAACAAATGAACAAAAAAGATTTATTCCGTTGGATAAAACAACACAATACCCAATTAAAAAACGCCTATTTAGCAGCAAGTCGTAGCGAATTATTTATTTGTTATGATTTAAATTGGCAAGTCATAGATTGCAAATAATTGACAATAATTTGATCTAAAGCAGTTACAATACACTAGAGATCTCGCTATAATAAAAAAAATTTACAGTTTTATTATTTTTAACAAAAAGAGGAAACATTATGTCAGTAATCAAAATGGCAGACCTTGATTTAGCCGGTAAACGTCTTTTCATTCGTGCAGATTTAAATGTGCCAGTCAAAGATGGTAAGGTCACTTCTGATGCTCGTATTCGTGCGACCATTCCTACCTTAAAATTAGCCTTACAAAAAGGGGCAAAAGTCATGGTAACTTCTCACTTAGGTCGCCCAACCGAGGGTGAAGCGTGCCAACCAGAAGATTCATTACAACCTGTTGTTGATTACTTAAACAACGTTTTAGACGTACCTGTTCGTTTAGTAACCGATTATTTAAATGGCGTTGATGTTAAAGAAAATGAAATCGTGGTGCTTGAAAATGTACGTGTTAATAAAGGCGAGAAGAAAAACGATCCTGAATTAGGTAAAAAATACGCCGCACTTTGTGATGTATTTGTAATGGACGCTTTCGGTACTGCTCACCGTGCGCAAGCATCAACTTATGGTGTAGCAGAATATGCACCTGTAGCTTGTGCTGGTCCATTATTAGCTGCAGAACTTGATGCGTTAGGTAAAGCATTAAAAGAGCCACAACGCCCAATGTTGGCGATTGTGGGTGGCTCAAAAGTATCCACTAAATTAACCGTGTTAGATAGCCTTTCAAAAATCGCCGACCAAATTATCGTAGGTGGTGGTATCGCCAATACCTTTATCGCAGCTGAAGGTAAAGCAGTCGGTAAATCACTTTACGAAGAAGATTTAATCCCTGAAGCTCAACGTTTAGCTAAACAAACCAAAATCCCTGTACCAGTAGATGTACGTGTCGGTACAGAATTTTCTGAAACTGCACCAGCCACTGAAAAATCAGTTGATGATGTAAAAGCTGACGAATCTATTTTCGATATTGGTGACAAAACCGCTGAAGAATTGGCGAAAATCATCAAAGCGTCAAAAACTATTCTTTGGAACGGTCCAGTAGGCGTGTTTGAATTCCCTAACTTCCGTAAAGGGACTGAAGTGATTTCCAATGCTATCGCTGAAGCCACTGCAAACGGAGCATTCTCCATCGCGGGGGGCGGTGATACGCTTGCGGCGATCGATTTATTCGGCATTAAAGATAAAATTTCTTATATTTCAACTGGTGGTGGTGCGTTCTTAGAATTTGTAGAAGGCAAAGTATTACCAGCCGTTGAAATTTTAGAGAAACGTGCAAACGGTTAATAACCCCATTCCGTAGGGGCGGATCGATGTATCCGCCCGTAAAAACAATCAAATTTAAATAAGGAAAAAACAAAATGGCATTATTAGATATCGTAAAACCTGGTGTTGTCACTGGTGATGATGTACAAAAAGTATTCGCTTATGCAAAAGCACACAACTTCGCAATTCCAGCGGTAAACTGTGTAGGTTCTGACAGTGTAAACGCTGTATTAGAAACAGCGGCTCGTGTTAAAGCCCCTGTTATCGTGCAATTCTCAAACGGCGGTGCAGCGTTTTATGCAGGTAAAGGCATTAAACCTACTTCAGGTACTCGCCCTGATGTACTAGGTGCCATCGCTGGTGCAAAACACGTTCACGCTTTAGCACAAGAATACGGTGTACCAGTCATTCTTCACACTGACCACGCTGCGAAAAAATTATTACCTTGGATTGACGGTTTATTAGATGCAGGTGAAAAACACTTTGCTGAAACAGGTAAACCATTATTTTCATCTCACATGATCGATTTATCCGAAGAACCTATTGCAGAAAATATGGAAATCTGTAAACAATACCTTGCTCGTATGAACAAATTAGGTATGACTTTAGAGATCGAAATTGGTATCACGGGTGGTGAAGAAGATGGCGTGGACAACAGCGATGTTGATGAATCACGTTTATATACCCAACCTGAAGATGTGTTATTCGTTTACGACAGCTTAAACCCTGTTAGCCCACGTTTCACCGTGGCGGCAGCGTTTGGTAACGTACACGGCGTTTACAAACCAGGTAATGTAAAATTAAAACCATCTATCTTAGGTGCGTCACAAGAGTTCGTGTCTAAAGAACGTAACTTACCTGCAAAATCCATCGACTTCGTATTCCACGGTGGTTCAGGTTCAAGCCGTGAAGAAATCCGTGAAGCCATCGGTTACGGTGCCATCAAAATGAACATCGACACCGATACACAATGGGCATCTTGGGACGGTATTTTGCAATTCTACAAAGCCAATGAAGCCTATTTACAAGGTCAATTAGGCAACCCGGAAGGTCCTGATTCACCAAACAAAAAATTCTACGATCCACGTGTTTGGTTACGCAAAATGGAAGAATCTATGTCTAAACGCTTAGAAAAATCTTTCGAAGATTTAAACTGCGTAAACGTATTATAATTGTTTAAAATACGCTAAAATAACACCGCACTATTTTTAATGGTGCGGTTTTTTTATGCCCTGCACTAGCGTACAGGGCTAGGCATGGTGGCGATGCTCCGCATCTTAATAAATTGACAAGCCACAGCGTGGCGTAATATGCTTAACCCCGTACGCAAGTACGGGGGGAAAATCGGAAAAATGACAATATTAACTTTTATCAAACAAAATAAAATGCTTGCCTTAACCAACTCTGCGGTTGGACTTTATTTTTTAACTACTTTGCTATTTAAAGGCTCACATAATATCGGCTTTGCGTTGTTAGTCGTAACAGGAATTATTTTTGCCATTTATCATTTTGTTAAAAAACAGCCTGTTGATTTTATTCCACAAGATAAATGGATCACCGTGAGCTTTGTGTTTTATGTCTTAGTCTTCGTCCTTTCATTAATATTTAATGGTGGAAAGATACGAGAACTAGATAATCCTAGCCGTGCATTACTAGTGTTACCGTTGATTGTTTTGTTTATACAATATCCACCCAAATTGAAATGGTTGATTCATATTATTCCTTTGGGAGCCTTTACTGCTGGTATCATAGCAATTTTTCATCGTTTTATACTTCACTATAGTATGGCTTTTGAAAAACAAATGCACATCCAAAGTGGTGATATTGCCATGTCATTAGGTATGTTCAGCTTCGCTATTGCCATTTATTTTTCGAGCAAAAAACAAGTAAAATTCACCGCACTTTATTTTATCGCTGCTTTATTTAGCATTTTAGCCAGTATCCTTTCGACTGCAAGAGGGGGCTGGATTGGTGTACCATTTATTTTGCTATTAATTTTCTGGACCTATCGTCAACAACTTTCAAAAAAATTACTGGTAACAATTAGTACAGGATTAACGTTAGTCATTGCAACAACGGTGTTTATTCCACAAACGAAGGTTATGCAACGTATAGATATGGTTAAATATGATGTGAATGAATACTTTATTAACCACAATGCAGACACCTCTATTGGGGCAAGATTTGATATGTGGAAAAGTGCATGGCTAATGGCGAAAGAAAAACCTATTTTAGGTTGGGGAAATGAAAATATTATTCCTAAACGCCAATTACAAGTAGAACAGAATCTCGTTTCACCTGTTGTGGTGAATTTTTCCCATTCCCATAATCAATTTATTGATGATCTCGCTAAACACGGTATTTTAGGCTTACTGGCTTTATTAGGTATCTTCTTTGTACCCTTACGTTACTTTTGGAAAAATATCATATCATCAAATTCTGCTATAAAATTAACCGCACTTTTAGGCACAATTCATATTATTTCGGTGATGTTTTATGGCTTGAGCCAAGCCTTTTTTGCCCATAATTCAGGGGTGATTTTTTATTTTCTCGTTACTACCATTTTTTATGGAACATTAAAAGAACAAATAAAACAAACTCAACATTAAGGCGGATAATTCTCCGCCTAATTTTTAGCCCAAAATCATCAACGCCCACACCACCACAAAATTGACAATCGCCATAAAAACTGCCGCCGAACCTTGATCTTTAGCTCTGCCCGATAACTCGTGGCGTTCAGTACCAATACGATCAATAGCACACTCCACTGCACTGTTCAGCAACTCCGTTACCAATACAATTAAATACGCCCCAAGCATTAAAGCAATCTCAAATTTGCCATTGCCAAACCAAAAAGCAAGGGGAACAATAAAAATCCCTAAAAATAATTCGTGGCGAAAAGCTGCTTCATTTTTCACCGCACTTTTTAAGCCCTGCAAGGAATAGCGAGTAGAATTAATTAAATGGGTCAACCCCGTAGTTTTATCTGTCATTTTTATTCTCTTTGTTTAAATTCGTTTCACATCAATCACATCATCTAGTTGAGCTAGGCGAGCTAAGACTTTGCTTAACATCTCCACATTACCTAATTCCAACTCAAGATCTATGGTTGCCACCTGACGTTTTCGGTCGGTACGACTTGAAACGCCGCTGACATTAATTTTATCATTGGCTAATACAGTTGTAATATCACGTAACAAACCGCTACGGTCACTAGCAAGCAATCGCACATTAATATTAAACGAGCCAGAAAGTTCCTTTCCCCAAGTGGTTTCAATCACACGTTCTTCATTCGCCGTACGTAATTTTTTGAGCTGTTCGCAGTCCGCACGATGAATAGAAATACCACGCCCTTGAGTAATATATCCCACAATCTCATCACCTGGAATCGGTTGACAACAACGAGCAATATGGTGCATTAAATTACCAACGCCATTAACCACCACATAGCCTTGTTTTTCCGATTTTTGGTTAGAATTAACCGCACTTTTTTGGCTATTCTTTTGGCTAACATGGCGTAAAATTTCTTCGTCCGCCTGCTCTGCTGTTGGCTTGATTAATTTACCTTGCAAGAAATTAATCAACTGATGCAATTTAATATCGCCACTACCCAAACCATTATATAAATCATCAATTTGTTTTAAGTTATAACGTGGCAAGGCATATTGTTCCGCTTGTTTAAGGGTAAGATTCAGGCGACTCAATTCTGCTTCTAGCATTTCTTTGCCAAGTGGAATATTTTTATCCCGATCGAGTTTTTTAAACCACGCCATAATTTTTGAGCGTGCCTTTTGCGTATGGGTAAACCCTGAATTTGGATTTAACCAATCTCGGCTGGGGTTTGGATTTTTTTGAGTGATAATTTCGAGTTGATCGCCCATTTGCAACTGGTAAGTAAACGGTACGATCCGTCCAGCCACTTTCGCACCAATACAACGATGTCCCACATCACTATGAATCGCATAAGCAAAATCTAACGGCGTAGAACCTGTTGGTAAATCTACCACTTCGCCTTTCGGTGTAAACACATAAACACGATCATCAAATACCTGCGTCCGCATTTCTTCTAGCATTTCGCCACTGTCCATGATATCCGCTTGCCACGCTAACAGTTTACGTAACCAAGAAATTTTTTCTTCGTAAGCAGACATTGAACCTGTAGTGCCTTCTTTATATTTCCAGTGAGCTGCTACGCCCAGCTCTGCGTCATTGTGCATTTGGTGAGTACGAATTTGCACTTCAATCGGCTTATCCCCCTCACCCAACACCACCGTATGAATGGACTGATAACCGTTCGGTTTGGGATTGGCAATATAATCATCAAACTGTTCTGCTAAATGTTGATAATGAGTATGTACAATGCCAAGTGCGGTGTAACAATCCTGCAAATTGGGGACCAAAATCCGCACCGCTCGAATATCATAAAGTTGCTCAAAGGCAAGGTGTTTTTTCTGCATTTTTCGCCAAATGCTGTAAATATGCTTCGGTCGTCCATACACATCTACGCTATCAATAGCTTCGTGCAAATAGCCTGACAGTTGATTGACAAAATCTTGAATATATTGCTCGCGGTCTAAACGGCGTTCAGCTAATTTATGTGCAATAATCCGATATTGCTCCGACTGCAAATTACGGAAACAATAATCTTCCAACTCCCATTTTAACTGACCAATTCCCAAACGATTGGCAAGGGGGGCATAAATATTGCTACATTCTTTGGCAGCGGCAATTTTTTCCGCTTTTGAATAGCGTTTATCCGCATCACGCAAATAAGTAATCCGTTCCGCTAATTTGATGATCACACAACGGAAATCGTCCACCATTGCCAACAGCATACGGCGGATATTGTCGATTTGTAGATTATTATTGGACTGGTTGGCGTTCAGTTGGCGAATATTATTCATTTCCAACACACCTTTGACTAATTTACTGATTTTGCTCCCGAAATCTTCTTTAACTTGTTCAAGGGTAACGATTTTGGCATGCACGACTGGAAATAACATTGCGGCAAGTAAGGTATCCCCATCCATATTCAGACTATGTAAAATTTCCACCATTTCTACACCGTCACGCAAATACCAATGGCTATTTAAGAAAAGTTGATCGGCATTTTCTCTTGCATATCGCCAAGCTCGCATTAGATCATTAGCGACTGGCTCAACTAGACCTAAATTTGCACACCAGTGCTGAATACTAAAGTCCTTTGGATTTAATAAGTGAGAACCGCGTACCGCAACCATATTTTTTCCTTATTTTTTCTCAAACAACGAGATACTTTCCAAATGTCCTGTATGAGGGAACATATCGATCATTGCTACTTTGCTTAATTGATAGCCTGAATTTAACAAATTCTCCGCATCACGTACCAAAGTTGCTGGATTACAAGAAATATACAAAATTTTATCCGCTTGCAACTGGCAAATACTTTCCATAGCAAAAGATGCACCACTACGGGGCGGATCGAGCAAAATTTTATTAAATGGTGTTTTCGCCCAATGTTGGTTTAAAAACGGCTGATCCAAATCCCCTTGCTCAAATTCGACATTGCAACAGCTATTTTGTTCCGCATTTTTGCGAGCTTTCTCAACCATTTCTGCGACACCTTCTACACCCACTACTTTTTGTACTAACTGACTTATCGGTAAGGTGAAATTACCCATTCCACAAAATAAATCTAGCACGCAATCAGTTTTATTCAACGCCAACCAATGCAACGCCGTTGCCACCATCTGCTGGTTTAATAAGCGATTAATTTGAATAAAATCCCGAATATCAAACTGGAGCAACAAATCGCCAATTTGATAATAAGGTATCTCACCACAAAGTTGTTGAATTTGCTGATCATCTTGAACAAACAACATCAATTTTTCCTGTTCCGCAAAATTTAACAGCAAACTGCGGTCTTTTTCACTCAAGTTTTTACTATAACGTAGTAACATGGCTATGCCATTGTCTGCTAAGGTTAATTCAATATGCCCGAGTAATTTGGGTTGAGAAAATTGACGTAATAATGTGAGAAGTTTCGGCAATAAGTAATCCAATGCTGGTTCAAGTACATCACATTGCTGAATATTCACTATTTGCGATGAGCTTTTTTGCCGAAAACCGATGTCAAGCTGCTTAGTTTTGGGATTTACGTTCACACTCAACCGCACCCGACGACGATATTGCCAGCCGTCACCGACAATCATCGGCATAAACACAATGCCCTGCGGTTGCAATTTTTCTAAACGAGAAAACAACGCCTGTTGTTTAGCCAGCCTTTGCATTTCAAGCGGAATATGTTGACTCTGACAACCACCACAAGCCTGATACACTGCACACTGTGGTGCTTGCCGCTGTGGATTGGTATGTAAAATCTTCTTCGCGACCGCCCGTCCATACTGGCGTTTTTCTTCTATAATTTCCGCTTGCACGGTTTCATTTGGCAAAGCATTTTCCACAAACCACGTCTTACCATTTACTTTACCCACGCCCAATCCCTGATAATCCAAAGATTGAATGGTCAATTCAAAGTGCGGTGTTTTTTTCGCTTTTTTTTCTGGAGTGTAAAATAATGCCATTGTGTTAAATTATTTTAAATATAAAATATTTTGGCTAAACAATTCCCGACTTTTCAAAGGATTATTACCAAGATAGGGTTTCAACGCCATTCGAGTAAATCGTTTCGCCGCTTTCAGTACATCTGCATCGGTAAATTCCAACGCCTGAAATGCTAATAAATCTCGTCCATAAAAGGTTTGGTTATTTTTTATCAAGGACGCAATAAAACCCTTTTCTTCCCGATATTGATAGGTCATCGCTGCATCAATAGGCAAGCCAGACCCAGCACAATGTCCAAAATCTACGCCATAACCTAAAATTTGCAACAGCTGAAATTCAAAGGTTCGCAACGCAGGTTCAACATTCTCGGCTTGAGCCAACATCATTAAACATTGCAAATAATATTGGAATAATAAGGGATTAGGTGTTTCCTGTTCAATCACCCGACAAAGTAGTTCATTCACATAGAAACCACTAAACAACGCCGTTTGTTGCAACGGCAAGGCAATCGCCGCTGGCTCGGCTTTAGTCAAGGTTTTCAATTCACCCCTACCTGTCCAGCGTAACAACAACGGTGTAAAAGGTTGCAATACACCTTTCCACGCTGACTGTTTCCGTCTTGCCCCTTTCGCCAACACCGTTAACCGTCCCGTTTCTTCAGTAAATAAATCCACTAACAAACTGGTTTCACTATATGCTCGGCGGTGTAAAACAAAGCCACGTTGCCAATTTTCGATGATCAAATCCTCTACTTAAAACATGAGATTATTTTAACAGAATTCTTTTACTGAGTAAGTAACGCTACGGCTAAATTTTTCACCCCTTTAAAATCCACTTTCCCCGTACCTAACATTGGGATCTCGTCCACTAATAAAACTTCGCTCGGCTGCATAATTGGAGGGACTTCAGCGGATTTTATGCGATTTTTGATTTCATCTAAAGACAAATCGGATTTCACCAATAACACCACCATTTCACCTTTTTTCTCATCGGCAATAGCCGTGGCGGCATATTGGGTTTGTTCATCAAATAAGCTGGCGAGCTGTTGCTCTACCGCACCAAGGCTAATCATTTCACCACCGATTTTAGCAAAACGAGAGTAGCGATCGACAATGGTGATAAAGCCTTGAGCATCAATATGTCCTTTGTCGCCCGTTAGGTAATAACGTACGCCGTCTAGTTCACAAATCACTTCAGCGGTTTTTTCTGGGTCATCTAAATAGCCTTTCATCACCTGTCCACCGCCAATAATAATCAGCCCATCTTCGCCTGTTGGCAGTTCTTGCAAGCTGTTCGGATCGACAATTTTGATAATCGTCCCTGGTAACGGCAAGCCCACCGTGCCAACCTTACTAAAGGTAAATTCATGTAATGTATCAGGATCAAGCATATTCGGCATATTAACCGCAGCAACAGGAGCAGTTTCTGTTGCCCCGTAGCCTTCGAAAATTTCTAAACCAAATTTCATTTTAAAGGCTTCTTTGACATCGGCTTTTAATTTTTCAGCCCCAGCGATAACCATTCGTACATTTTGTAGCATTAACGGGTGAAGTTTTTTACTACGCACATACAAACGGAAGAAAGTAGAGGTACCAAATAAAATACTCACATTATGCTTGGCTGACATTTTACCTACGGCTGCACCGTCCGTTGGATCAGGCACACTGACCATTTTAATGCCTTCACATAATGGCATTAAGGTGGTAACAGTTAAGCCAAAACTATGGAAAATTGGTAAAGAATTTAAGATGACATCGTTTTTCTGGAAGTTAAGCAATTCGCCCACTTGTTTGATATTGGTAAGTAGGTTTTTATGGCTTAATTCAATACCTTTTGGTGTCCCTTCACTACCACTGCTAAATAAAATAGTGGCAGTGTCATCAAGTTTACTACAAGCAAAATAACGTGCAGTAATCCACCAAAGGGGAGCAAAAAGTGCGGTGAAAAATGCAGACATTTTTTGTGATTTTGTGGCTGACTTACTGATATTTTCAGCAAAAATCGTTTTACCCGCAAGAATTTCAGTAAAATCAAAACCTTTATCTTGCAATTTAGTCAAGAATTTTTCAGCGGTAATTACCTTTTGAATATGGGCTTTTTCTAAAGCCTTTTGCATAGTTTGCTGGCTGAGTGTGTAATTTAAATTGACGGGGACTTTACCAAGTACAAATAATGCCATATTGACAATGGCTCCAGCTGATGAACTCGGCAAAAGAACACCTATATGTTTTTCATTGCTTAATTCTAATTTTAGTGCTTTAACGAATAACAGTACGGCAGTAATAAATTTTAAATTATTTAATTCCATGCCTTGTGAGTCAGCAATACAATCTTTAAACAAATGTCGTTTCGCAGTTTCAATCCATTGATATTGCAATGGTTTTTGTCTATCAATAAAGCGTTCCCAAGTACTGAATGAAAGTTCTACGACTTTTTGTTTCATCGCTGAAGCATCCATAAAGCCGTGGATTGGCTTGCCAAATGCAACCAATATTTTACGTTTGCCACGTTGTTTGGTCATTTGTTTATAGAAGCTATCTGCTCGAGAGAAACTTGAACCCCAAAGTCCACGTAGATAAAATGGCATAGTCACCACATTTTCAAGATCTTTTAGGATATGCTCAAAGCCTTTTTGGAATTGGTTGATTTGTCCGTTATAACTTAAATGCCCCTCAGGGAATAACGCCACGACTTCGCCATTTTGTAAACATTCTCGCACCGCTAGAATAGAATCTTTGCTGGCACCCGCACCAATAGGAATCACACGGAAAAACTTAAATAGCCATTTGAGATACCATTTATTGTAAATCGGACGATACATCACGAAGCGAATCGCCCGAGGACTTGCAGCTTGTAAAATCATCCAGTCAATCCAACTGATATGATTACCTAATAACAATACTCCCCCACTTTGTGGCAGATTTTTTAGCCCGTCAACATGAAAACGATAACTGGTTTTCACAATCGGAATCATCAATAATCGAGCAAATAAATGAGGTAATTGCAGGATAGCAAAAAAGCTCCCCAATAGGCAGACGGCAGCGGTAAATAAAAATAATCCTGTGGTTGAAACACTTAATTTCACCAGCAAAATACTGAGTAGCAAAAAGCCCACCATAAAAATATTTTGCACAAAATTATTACCTGCCATAATGCGTCCACTGGTAGCCTGCGGAGCGAAATATTGGATAGTCGCATTTAATGGCACGATAAATAAACCACCAGCCACCCCAAAACCGAGCGAACAAAGCATTAATAGGCTATTGTTGGTTGCCACTGTTAAGCCAAATAACGCAAAGAATAGTCCTAATGCCCCCACTGGTACAATACCATGTTCAATATGATAATCCGACATTTTCCCTGCAATATAAGAACCTAGCACTAACCCAATCCCACTCACTGCTAAAATCCCTTGAATAATCAAAGCATTATCTGAACCAAAGTTAGCTTTGTAATGGGCAGGAAAGGCTGCTGCAATGACTTGTGAAACACCCCAAAACAGGCTTAATCCGATAATGCTTAACCAAATATTTTTATTGGCTTTGGTGGTTTGAATATTTTCTTTTAAATACCCCAAAGACAGGTATTTTGCCATAGAAAATTTTTCTGCTTTTTCATCGGTATCTTGCGGATAAAACGGAATTTTCCAAGCAAAAACCGCTTCTAAGGCACTTAACACCACTAATGCCACACCCACCGCTGATACACTTTGCAACACTACATTCGGATCATCAGATACGACATAAAATTGTTCAAAATAAAATGAAAATGCAAAGGAACTAAATAAAATCGCTACAATAGTTAAGGCTTGAATAACCCCATTGGCACTACCTAATTTTTCCGTTCCCACAATGGATTTGATAATGCTGTATTTAGCAGGGGAATAGACCGCACTTTGCATTGCCAATAACAGTGTAAAGCCAAATGCCCAATAAAATTGCCCGATAAAATAACAGACACAAATTAACCCACTAATGGCTACCGCAGCTAGGCTACTATAACGAATCACATTGGTACGGGAAAATTTTTCGTTGATAAAACTGGAGGGGGAAAAAAGAAAGATAAAGGGTAACAAAATCATGGTGTTAATTAATGCGGTTAAAATAGTTTGGGTGTCGCCCTCAAAGGTTTTTAACAACACATTTTGAATGGTAATTTTATGTGCCAAATCCACACTAGCATTAATAAACATAATGGCTAAATAGGGTAAAAAGCCACGGATTTTAAATAGACTAAACATATTGAACGTTCCTTTTCTTTTTGGAATTTTGAGATAGTTTAAAAGAAATTTGTTGTTTAAGCTAGGGCTTGTTTCATTGCTAAAGTAATATTGAAAAAAACATCATTTTTTTTCACCGCACTTTATTTTATTATAACGCTTTATCACAACCACACTTTGTTAATGGATAAGCACAACAATGAGAATACCCAGAATCTACCACCCTGAATCCTTAGAAAATCAATCCCAATGCCAACTCAGCGAAGATGCCGCCAATCACGTTGGGCGAGTATTGCGTATGCAGGTTGGCGAAAAATTAGAGCTGTTTGATGGCTCAAATTATATTTATCCTGCTCAAATTACCGAAAGCAGTAAAAAAACGGTCAGTGTCGAAATTTTAGATCGTCAACTTGATAACCGAGAAAGCCCGTTAAAAATCCATTTAGGACAAGTGATTTCTCGTGGCGAGCGAATGGAATTTACTATTCAAAAATCCGTGGAATTGGGAGTGAATGTGATCACGCCGCTTTGGTCAGAACGTTGTGGAGTGAAATTAGATACGGAACGGATGGAGAAAAAAATTCAGCAATGGCAGAAAATTGCTATTGCGGCTTGTGAACAATGTGGGCGAAATGTGGTGCCTGAAATTCGTCCGATGATGAAGTTGCAAGATTGGTGTGCGGAGCAAGATGGCACGTTAAAGCTCAATTTGCACCCAAGAGCCAATTATTCCATTAAAACTTTGCCGCAAATTCCTGCGGCTGGGGTGCGGTTGTTGATTGGCTCGGAGGGCGGTTTGTCGCCACAAGAAATCAGCCAAACCGAACAACAAGGCTTTACCGACATTTTGCTCGGCAAGCGAGTATTACGCACCGAAACCGCCGCATTAACGGCAATTACCGCATTACAAGTGTGTTTTGGTGATTTATAACCGTTTTATATTCATCAATTTTCCCGTATAATGCGGTGCAAATTTTCATTATTTTTTTGAGATAACTTATGACAACAACATTTAACGTAAAAACATTCCAAGGGATGATTTTAGCCCTGCAAGATTACTGGGCAAAACAAGGGGCAACCATTGTACAGCCTTTTGATATGGAAGTGGGAGCAGGAACGTCGCACCCAATGACCGCTTTGCGTGCATTAGGCCCTGAGCCAATGGCATTTGCTTATGTACAACCGTCACGTCGCCCAACGGACGGTCGCTATGGCGAAAACCCGAACCGTTTGCAACATTATTATCAATTCCAAGTGGTGATTAAACCGTCCCCAGATAATATTCAAGAACTTTACCTTGAGAGTCTAAAAATGCTCGGCTTTGACCCAACCCAAAACGATATTCGCTTTGTGGAAGATAACTGGGAAAATCCGACTTTAGGTGCGTGGGGCTTAGGTTGGGAAGTGTGGTTGAATGGTATGGAAGTGACCCAGTTCACCTATTTCCAACAAGTAGGCGGTTTAGAATGTCGTCCTGTTACAGGTGAAATCACCTACGGTTTAGAGCGTTTGGCGATGTATATTCAAGGTGTGGACTCTGTGTACGATTTAGTTTATTCAGACGGTCCACTCGGCAAAACCACTTACGGCGATGTGTTCCACCAAAATGAAGTGGAGCAATCTACTTATAACTTTGAATACGCTGACACTGACTTTTTATTCCAATGTTTTGACCATTACGAAAAAGAAGCCAAAGCCTTGTTAGAATTAGAAAAACCGTTGCCATTGCCTGCTTACGAACGCATTTTAAAAGCAGCACATAGCTTTAATATGCTTGATGCACGCAAAGCGATTTCGGTGACAGAACGTCAGCGTTATATTTTGCGTATTCGCACGCTGACTAAAGGCGTGGCAGAAGCCTATTATGCCAGTCGTGAAGCCTTAGGGTTTCCAGGGTGTAAGAAGTAAGAGAGATTCGGAACGCAGTGAGTCCCGAATTGTGCAATCACTGATTGCAAAATCTAAATAGAGAAACAAAATGCCGAATTTGCCACAAACCAACAATACACTATTTAGCCAAATTGCCGAGATTATTCATCAGGCAAAAAAACAAGTTCGCCAAACGGTCAATGTGGCGATGGTGCAGTCTTATTGGCAGATTGGGCGTTTGATTGTGGAAGATGAACAGCAGGGCGAAAGCCGTGCGGAGTACGGAAAATATGTACTAAAAGATCTTTCTGAACGCTTAACGGAGATGTTTGGCAAGGGATTTGATGAGCGAAATTTACGCAATATGCGTCAATTTTATTTGGCATTCCCAATTTGGAACACACTGTGTTCCGAATTGAGCTGGTCGCATTATCGCCGTTTAATTCAAGTAGAAAATCAACAAGCACGCCTTTGGTATATGCGTGAAACCATTGAACAAAATTGGTCTGTTCGTGCCTTAGATCGCCAAATTTCTGTGCTATATTACGAGCGTTTACTAGCAAGCCAAAATAAAACACCAGTGATTACCGAAGCTGAACAGAAAACCGCAGAGCTAAAAGAAACCATCGAAGATTATTTGCGTGATCCTTATATTTTGGATTTCTTAAATTTGCAAGACGGTACTTATCAAGAAAATGATGTTGAGCAAGCCATTATCAACAATTTGCAACTGTTTTTGTTGGAGCTTGGCAAAGGTTTTGCTTTTGTGGAACGGCAAAAACGGATTCGTTTTGATGATGAAGATTTTTACATTGATTTGGTATTTTATAATTTCAAACTCAAATGCTTTTTGTTGATTGATTTAAAAATCGGCAAATTAAAACATCAAGATGTAGGGCAAATGGATACCTATGTTCGCTTATTTGATCAAGAAATTAAAGGAGCGGATGATAATCCAACTATCGGTTTAGTTTTGTGTAGCGAGAAAAGCGAAGCGGTAGCGAAGTATTCTGTGTTGGCGGATCGTAAGCAGTTATTTAGTGCCAAGTATTTGCCGTTTTTACCAACGGAGAGAGAATTAGAATTGCAGATTAAAAAAGCGAGAAAAAATCTCCCCCTAACCCCCTCTTTTTCAAAGAGGGGGAATTAAAAAATGAAACCTTATAGCGCATCGTTAAAATTAAATTCACAAAAATTGCGTTCAGCACAAACTGAACCTGAAAAGCGACTATGGGAAAGAATTAGAAATGATCAGTTATTAGGATTTCGTTTTTATCGACAAAAGCCATTATTAAGCTATATTGTTGATTTTTATTGTCCAAAAGCAAATTTGGTGATTGAATTAGATGGTCGTCAGCATTATGAACATGATCATTGGGAAAATGATCGTATTCGGGATGCCGAACTTAATTCAATAGGATTACAAGTTTTAAGATTTGATAATCAAGAAGTTTTATTCGAACTTGATACTGTTATTGAAAAAATTGTAAAGAATTTCCCCGTTCCTACAGTTCCCCCTCTTTGAAAAAGAGGGGGCTAGGGGGAGATTTAAACTATTAACCAACAAAGAAAGAGTTGGAAGAGCAGATTACTAAAGCGAGATTGTCTACGCAGTGCGTGGAGAATTAGTGAGTGGTTAATTACATATTTTGCAATCAGTGATTGCAAAATTGAGAGTAAAAAAATTACTGTCAAAAGAAGTGCTTGAGCAACGCTTGCACTTGGCGGTTGAGAAAGCCAAATTAACATTCGGATCATAAAAATGGGAATTTTTAGCGTAATAAAGCAAATTTTTTCTATTACTAAAACCACATTGGATATTACTGATAAAGTATTACAAGAAACAAATATCGTATTAAAAGACGTATCAAAAAATGTAAAAGAGTGGTCAGAAGAAAGAAAAAGAACTGAGCCTATAAGAAATTTAGCATATTATTTAGATGCACATTTGGATAGTTATAAATCAATTTTAAAATTCAAAATTGAATCTGGAAACAATAAAGAATTATACGATAGACTAAAAAAATTGATGCGCGAAATGCATCCAGATGAAAAACAATTCGATTCGATTGATGAGGAATTGGCAGATAAAGAATTAGAAATAAGATATTATGCTCATCAATTATATGGCGATAGAATAAAGAACAAATCAATAGATGAAATTAGAGAAATCCATTCAAAACGAAATTTTTAAATAAGAGAAATAAAATAAATGACAACCCAAAACTTCCTACTAGAAATCGGCACTGAAGAGTTGCCACCGAAAGCGTTAAAAACCCTTGCTACGGCTTTTGCGGAGAATTTCACCGCCGAGCTGAATCAAGCAGGTTTAACATTCAGCCAAGTAAAATGGTTCGCCGCTCCACGCCGTTTGGCGTTGAAAGTGGCAGATCTTGCTACTGAACAACCAAGCAAGCAGATTGAAAAACGAGGCCCTGCAGTAGTGGCGGCGTTTGATGCCAATGGTAACCCAACCAAAGCGGCTGAGGGCTGGGCGAGAGGTTGTGGTATTACTGTGGATCAGGCAGAACGTGTCGCAACCGACAAAGGCGAATGGCTGATACATCGTGCCGTGCAACAAGGACAAGCCACCAAAAATCTTTTGCCTGATTTAGTCGCAAGTGCTTTGGCGAAATTGCCGATTCCAAAACCAATGCGTTGGGCGGATAAAACCGTGCAGTTTATTCGTCCTGTGCATACGGTAACGATATTGCTAGGTGATGAATTAATTGATGGCGAAATTTTAGGCGTAAAAAGCGGTCGCACCATTCGTGGACATCGTTTTTTAGGCGAGCGTGAATTTGACATTCAGCATGCCGATGAATATCCGCAAGTTTTAGCCGAACGTGGTCAAGTGATTGCGGATTTTAATGAGCGTAAAGCGATTATTTTGGCAAAATCGCAAGAAAAAGCCACCACACTTGGTGGTGTGGCAGATATTGATGAAGATTTGTTAGATGAAGTAACTTCACTGGTGGAATATCCGAATGTATTAACCGCCAAATTTGAAGAGCGTTTTTTAGCTGTACCAGCGGAAGCCTTGGTTTACACGATGAAAGGCGATCAAAAATATTTCCCAATTTATAGTAAAGACGGCAAATTATTACCGCACTTTATTTTTGTTTCTAACATTAATCCAGCGGATCCAACGGCGATTATTGAAGGTAACGAAAAAGTGGTGCGTCCACGTTTGACGGATGCGGAATTTTTCTTCAAAACTGACTTGAAACAGCGTTTGGAAGATCGTTTGCCACGTTTAGAAACCGTGTTGTTCCAACAACAGCTTGGCACATTGCGTGATAAAACCGCTCGTATTGAGCAGTTAGCAGGCGAAATTGCGGCTCAAATTGGGGCTGATGTGGCAAAAGCTAAACGTGCGGGCTTGCTGTCAAAATGCGATTTAATGACCAATATGGTGTTTGAATTTACCGACACGCAAGGTGTAATGGGGATGCACTATGCTCGTCACGATGGCGAAGATGAAGAAGTTGCTGTGGCGTTAAACGAACAATATATGCCACGTTTTGCTGGGGATAATTTGCCAAATTCCTTAGTGGCTTGTTCGGTGGCGTTGGCGGATAAAATTGATACGCTAACAGGCATTTTCGGCATTGGACAAGCACCAAAAGGCAGTGCCGACCCATTTGCGTTACGCCGTGCGGCTCTTGGTTCATTGCGGATTATTGTAGAAAAAAATCTTCCGCTTGATTTAACCGATTTAGTGGAAAAATCTACCGCACTTTTTGGTGACAAATTGACCAACAAAAATGTGGTGAATGACGTAGTGGACTTTATGCTCGGTCGTTTCCGTGCGTGGTATCAAGATGAAGGTATTGCGGTGGACGAAATTCAAGCTGTGCTGGCTCGCCGTCCAACTCGTCCTGCGGATTTTGATGCCCGAGTGCGTGCAGTGTCGCATTTCCGCACCTTGGATTCAGCGGAAGCGTTGGCAGCAGCCAATAAACGAGTGAGCAATATTCTCGCCAAAGCGAATATTGAAATTGGCAATATCGATCTTTCTGCCTGCGTTGAGCCTGCGGAAAAAGCCTTAGCGGAAAACGTGGTCGCCTTGCAACAAGCAGTACAGCCATTAATTGCCAAAGGTGATTACAGTGCGGTGTTAGACGAATTAGCTAACTTACGCCAGCCAGTGGATAATTTCTTTGATAACGTAATGGTGAACGCTGAAGATCAGAAACTTCGTCAAAACCGTTTAGCGATTTTGAAAGCGTTACAAGATTTATTCTTGCAAGTGGCAGATATTTCAGTATTACAATAATGATGAATAGGTAACAAAAAGGCTTGCGATTGCAAGCCTTTGTTTTGGTTTCAATTATCTTTCCGCCATTAATGCCTCAATTTCATCAATTTCTTTTGGCACAGCAGAAGTAAAGATTTTATTCCCTGTTTTGGTAATTAAAATATTATCTTCAATACGTACGCCAATACCTTTATATTGTTCAGGTACATCCGATTTTGACGAAATATATAAGCCTGGTTCAACCGTTAACACCATGCCAGGTTGTAACGTGCGGTCTCTGATTTTGGAATTTCTATCCACATTGTGTGTGCCGTTGCTATAACTGCCGACATCATGCACATCTAACCCTAACCAATGCCCTAAGCCGTGCATATAAAATTCTTTGTAAGCCTGATTGGCAATGAGTTCGTCCACGTTGCCTTTTAAAATACCTAAACGGACTAAACCCTCGGTTTTAATTCGCACCACTTCATCATTGGCTTGTTGAATAGAATTGCCTGCTACTAAGATTTCAAGCGCCCGTTTTTGAGCTTTTAGCACGATCTCATAAATTTCCCGTTGTGCTGGGCTAAATTTGCCATTGATTGGGAATGTTCTAGTAATATCGCCTGCATACATGGCAAACTCACAGCCTGCATCAATGAGCAATAAATCACCATCTTTAAGTGGGTGATCGTTTTCAACGTAGTGCAAAATACAGGCGTTTTCGCCACCACCGATAATACTATTATAAGATGCCCCTCTCGCCCCAAAGCGACTAAATTCATGCAATATTTCACCTTCAATTTCATATTCAAAACGATTGGCACGGGCTTCTTTCATGGCACGAATATGGGCGAGTGCAGTGATTTGTCCTGCTTGTTGCATAATGCGAATTTCATTTTCAGATTTGAATAAACGCATTTCATCTAATATCGGTTGTAATGGGGTAAATTCTGTCACGCTTAATTCAGGCAATAAATTTTGCATAAACGTATCGTCAGCGGAGCGACCATCTAATCCTTGTAAAAAATAAACGGTTTTGGCACCAGACAATAAGCTAGGTAGTTGTTGTTTCAATTCACTGATATTAAACGCCTGATCGATTTGTAAGGCTTGCGGTGCTTTTTCAAGACCTAATCGTCTGCCGTCCCAGGTTTCTCGTTCAGGATCAGACGGACGGAGGAAAAGTGCGGTGGAAATTTGCTGATTTTTTTTACTTAACACTAAAACCGCATCAGGCTCATTAAATCCTGTGAGATACCAAAAATAGCTATCTTGACGGAATGGATAAGTACAATGGCTATTACGAAATACTTCTTTTGATGAAAAAATTACCGCACTTGAGTCATCTTCCATTTGTGCTAATAATGTTGCACGGCGTTGAATAAATTCTTCTTTTGGAATGGCGTTCATATAGGCTAAATCCATAATTTTCCTCCTAGTGAATAGTGGGTTTGGCTTTTTCAAATGGACGAAAATGCGTATAAAACAAGGCAGCAATCGTCCGAACATATTCAATAATTTCTTCTAATGCTTCTGCTAATTCTTCAGGATCATCTTGCTCATCATACCCTAATTGGCAAATATCGTGCAAATCATCTATGGCTTCTCCGATCTCCCCTTTTTCTTGATCTAATTGGGTTTGTACCAAGCCTAATCCCAATAAAAAGTGATTAGCCCATTCACATAGGGCATCAGCTTGAGCAAAAATATCGGCAGCTTCATCAGGGAGTAATAATTCAAAATTAAAGCCGTCAATATCGCTTAAAGTGCGGTTAATTTTACTATAGATTTCAGTCACTTCTTTTAATAATTCGGTGGGATAGGCATGGTTGTCGTTGGTAAATTGATAAAGCAAGGGTTGCCAACTTTGATCGTCTAATCCACCACAAATTAGCCCGCTGAGAAATCCGTGCAATTCGGCGGCAGAAAGGGCAATACTAGCGGATTTAAGTTTTTGGTTCAGTTGAAAATAATCGATCATATTTTTTTCCTTTAATGAATATCCGTTAATTCTAACAGATTATTCATGACATAAAATCTTTCTCTGTGGCATAATAACGAAAAATTCAACGAATGGTGAAAATATGGCATTAAAAAAGATTGAATTAAATTTTCTGGGGCAAGTTTTTTTATTAAATGTTCCAGAAGAACAGCACGATGATTTACGAGAAGCAGCAAGATTACTTGATGTGCGTGTAACAGAAATGAAAGAGCGGATGCAAACTGTACAAGTAGAGCGTGCGATCAATATTGTGGCATTAAATTTAAGTTTTGAGCTATTACAAGAGAAGCAGAAAAACGGTTTGATGGAAAAAGTGTTGCAAGATCAAATTCAGCAATTATCTGCTTCTTTAGAAAATATTTTAACTCGTACGACAAATCACCAACCAGCGTACGAAATTCAATAAATAGACTTGAAATAACGCTTTTTGCTTAAATTAACGCTAGTCAAGGCAAGTGATTTGCGTTAGTATAAATAACCAAGATTACCTGAGATGTTCGCCAAAGGGTTACGTCCCTGAGCCGATATTTACATACTTCGAGTTAGTTCTCTATGTTGTTGGTGTGCAGGCTTAGTTTACCTAAGAAGCCTAAAAATGACTATAACTGACTCCCTTGAACCGTCGGGTTCAAGGACCGACCACCCGCAACGGCATCTCGGGGCTTTCTTAAAATTCATTTCATCAATACCTATGCAAAACGTTACACAAGATATTACTCAACTTCGCCACAATATACGTCAACAAATCCGTAAAATTCGACAAAATTTAACCGCACTTGAACAAGCCCAAGCGGAACAAAATATCACGCAACAAGCCCTTGCTTTAATTGAACAACGCCAAGCTAACAAGATTGCTCTCTATCTTGCTTTTGACGGTGAAATTTCTACCCAATTATTGATAGAAAACCTGTGGCGACAAGGCAAAAAAGTTTATTTGCCCGTGCTACACCCGTTTTGTACAGGACATTTATTATTCTTACAACATCGCCCCGATACGGCATTAATTAAAAATAAATTCGGTATTTTTGAACCGCAATTAAACGTACAAAATGTATTGCCAACAGAACAACTTGATATGATTTTCACCCCATTGGTCGCTTTCGACCAACAGGGTAATCGTTTAGGTATGGGTGGTGGATTTTACGACCGTACATTGCAAGATTGGCAACAGAAATCGTTTATTCCTATCGGGTTAGCACATCGATGCCAACAAATAGAAAATTTACCCGTGGAAAGCTGGGATATGCCGTTATTTAGAATTTTGGTGGGTTAACCTAATCTTTGTCTTGCAATCTCAAATAAACAAACTCCCGTGGCAACGGAAACATTCAATGATGACACCGAACCAGCCATTGGAATACTGATTAATTGATCGCAACATTCACGGGTTAACCGCCGCATCCCCTCCCCCTCGGCTCCCATCACCAACGCAATAGCACCCGTTAATTTACTTTGATAAAGCGTTTCGGTTGCTTCACCCGCCGTACCCACCACCCAAATATTGTGATGTTGTTGTAATTCACGCAAGGTACGAACTAAATTTGTTACCCGAACTAACGGCATCGTTTCCGCCGCACCACAAGCCACTTTACGAGCCACTGAAGTTAATTGAGCTGATTTATCTTTCGGCACGATCACCGCATCCACTCCAGCCGCATCGGCTGTACGCAAACAAGCCCCCAAATTATGCGGATCGGTCACACCATCTAACACCAATAAAAACGGATTTTGCTTATGTTGCAAAATCTGATCAAGATCGTTTTCATTTAACTCTTTCGCAGCTTGCACGCGAGCAATAATCCCCTGATGCACTTCGCCTTGAGCCTTGTTATCTAAACTTTGGCGATTTAAAAATTGGACGCTAATACCCAATTTATGTAATTCGTTTAACAAAGGTTGCAAGCGTTTATCCTCACGCCCTTTTAACACCAAGACTTCAATAACACGTTCTGGCGTACGCTCTAAAAAAGCTCTCACGGCGTGAATACCGTAGATTTGTTCTGACATGATTTATTTTTTTCCTTTTTTCTTATCACTTTTAGCTACTGAACTGCGGTGTTTTTTGGTTGTGTTTTTAGCTGTTTTTTTCACCGCACTTTTCCCTTTCTCCATCTTCAAACTGCGGTTATTTTTTACCACTTTTTCGGTTCTTTTTGCTTTGGTTTTAGCGGTTTTGCCTACACGGCGTGGTTGGCGTTCGCTTGATACTAGAGAGAAATCCACTTGGCGTTGTTCAAGGCTGACGGCTTCTACTTTGATTCTGACTTTATCCCCTAAACGATATAGCATGCCGCTGTTTTCGCCGATTAAGCGTTGTCCTGCACTGTCGTATTGATAGTAGTCATTATCGAGAGTAGAAATATGCACCAAGCCGTCAATAAACAAATCATCAAGGCGAACAAATAAGCCAAAACCAGTGACTGACGAGATAACACCGTCAAATTCATCACCAACGTGGTCTTGCATAAATTCGCATTTCAACCAGTCTGCCACTTCCCTTGTTGCATCATCGGCACGGCGTTCGGTCATGGAACAATGGTCGCCTAATAAATCCATTTCATCTAAATTATAATGGTACCCGCCACTTTCTGTGGTTTTACGTTTTGCCCCTTTTTGTTTGGCTAACAGATATTTTATGCCACGATGTAAGGTTAAATCAGGATAGCGGCGAATAGGTGAGGTAAAGTGAGCATATTCCGTTAAGGCTAAACCAAAATGTCCAATATTATCAGGGTGATACACTGCTTGGCTTAAACTGCGTAACAACATGGTTTGAATAAGCTCTTGATCGGGACGTTGTTTGACTTGGTTTAACAACTCGGCATAATCCGCCGTACTCGGTTTATTGCCCCCTCGTAAAGATAAACCACATTCTGCCAAAAATGTGCGGAAAGCGGTTAATTTTTCTTCACTCGGACCTGCATGAATACGATATAACGCTGGCTCTTGGTGACGTTCCATAAAATTCGCTGCAGAAATATTGGCTAAAATCATACATTCTTCAATGATTTTGTGTGCGTCATTGCGTTCTTCTTTTTCAATCCGTTCGATACGCCCCATTTCATTGAAAATAAACTTGCTTTCAATGGTTTCAAAATCAATAGCGCCACGTAAATGACGAGCTTCTAGCAAGGCTTGATACATGGCGTGCAATTCCTTTAAGTGAGGAACAAGTGATTGATAACGTTGGCTTAATTCCGCATCTCCGTCTAAAATACGAGCGACTTTAGTGTAGGTTAAACGAGCGTATGAATTCATCACGGCTTCATAGAATTGATAGCCTTTTAATTCCCCTTTATTGGAAACTTCCATTTCGCACACCATACATAGGCGATCAACTTGTGGATTAAGTGAACATAAGCCGTTGGAGAGAATTTCAGGTAACATCGGCACCACTCGATTGGGAAAATAGACCGAATTTCCCCGATTGTGAGCTTCTGCATCTAAAGCAGTACGCAAACGCACATAATAACTGACATCGGCAATCGCCACCCATAAACGCCAACCGTTTTTTTCTTTACGACAATGTACCGCATCGTCAAAATCTCGTGCGTCTTCGCCGTCAATCGTGACTAACGGCAAATCACGTAAATTGATACGCCCTTTTTTCGCTTCTTCTGGCACTTCTTCACTCAGTTTTTTCACCGCTTTTTGGACAGCATCTGGGAAAGTATGTGGAATATCGTGATTGCGTAAGGCAATCTCAACTTCCATACCTTTTGCCATATTATCCCCCAGAATTTCACGAATAATCCCGACAGGTTGGCTAAAACTGGCGGTACGTGGTTTAAGTTCAACCACCACCACTTGCCCCATTCTTGCCCCCATGCGAGATTCATTAGGAATTAAAATATCTCGTCCAATACGGCTATCATCAGGCACCACATAACCAATGCCGTCTTCAAGGAAAAAGCGTCCAACAATTTGTTTTTTACGGCTTTCTAATACGCGAACAATACGCACTTCTTGCCGTCCTTTGCGGTCAAATCCTGTGGGTTGAGCCAACACAAAATCGCCGTGCATCACCCGTTGCATTTGGTTATTCGGAATAAATAAATCTTTATTGGCTACCGCATTTTTAGCAGGGCTTTCGATTTCTAAAAAGCCGTAGCCATCACGATGTCCGATAACCGTACCTTTGATTAAATCTAACTTTTCAGGCAAGGCATAACATTTACGCTTAGTAAACACTAACTGACCGTCATTTTCCATAGCTCGTAAACGGCGGCGAATACCCTCGATTTCGTCTTCATGGCGTAAACCAAAAGTTGCCACCATTTCTTCACGGCTCATCGGAGCATTATGCTCTTGAATAATCTGTAAGATAAATTCACGACTTGGGATAGGATTTTCATATTTTGCTTGTTCTTGTTGAAAATTTGGATCCATAAGTGCGGTGCTTTTTTTCGCTTTTTTTATTTTTGTCATTATGTATCTCCGCAGGTTAAATGATTAAAATTTATGTAATATATTAGTTTGACACTCTGCTATCATGAATGCAAGGGAAAACCAATACAAATTGATTACAGATAAAATGATGAAGAATTGATGCTAAGAAAATACCCCTTATCGGGGTATTCTAAAGTAAGATAGGGCTATCTCTTAGTTCTTTGTTGTTGTGGCATATTAGCTCTTGGTTGTTGTTGTGGCATATTAGCTCTTTGTTGTTGTGGCATTTGTTGACCGCTTTGTGGACCACCTTGTGGGCGACCATTATTCATACCCAAACCACCTCGTTCACCATGAGAACCACCGTGAGGACCACCGTGGAAATAACAAGCACTTAAAAATAATGTACTTACAATAGCGATTACAGATAATTTTTTCATAAATTGCTCCGATTAAAATAAAACAATGTCATTATCACTGACAACTTATAAGAACCTATTTTTAGGTAAAAGTTCAATAATTAATTGTTAATAAATGCCAGTCCCTGCTTAGTAATTTCTAGCACAGAGGTAGTTTCCCCCCAGTCACCTAATACAATTCGCTCACATTGTGGTGTTATTTGATGAATATTTTGTTTATGGGTATGTCCATGAATTAATCTTGTCACTGCAAATTTTTGCATGATTTGCAAAGTAAATTCAGGATTCACGTCCATAATCTCAACGGGCTTTTGTTGCTTATCCGCTTTGCTTCTGGAGCGAATCTTCTCAGCAATTTTTAACCGCAGTTTTAATGGTAAACATAAAAACAAACGTTGTCGCCATTTTTGATGCACTTTGTAGCGGAACTGTTGGTATTTTTCATCATCAATACAAAGGGTATCACCGTGACAAATCAGGGTTTTAGTGCCATATAAATCAATCACTTGATAATCAGGCAAAAGCTGTAATCCGCAAGTTTCAGCAAATTTTTGTCCGAGTAAAAAGTCCCGATTACCGCAAATAAAATAGCATGCAATACCTTGTTGCGTAATAGAACGAATTTGGTCTTGTACTAAATTAATTAAGTCTGAACGTTCATCATCACCGATCCAAAAATCGAAAAGGTCGCCCAGAATATATAATGCTTCGGCTTGCGGGGCTTGATGCTGCATAAAATCCACAAAAAGTGCAGTTAAATCGGGGCGATTTTCGCTTAAATGTAAATCGGCAATAAACAACGTTTTTTTCATTTAATGTCCTACCATTAACTGCCAACGATTAACTGCCAACAATGATTAACAGGATCAATTTCTAATTGTTGCTGATGATGTACATTCAGGGTTGAACGGTGTCCAACACTGATAATCGTGGTGTTCGGCAAACGTTCATGTAATAAACGATACATGGCATCTTCTAATCCCTCATCCATACTGGCAGAGGCTTCATCTAAGAAAGCAATTTTCGGTTGGGTAATCAATAACCGAGCGAACGCTAACCGCTGCTGTTCACCGAGTGAAAGCACACGAGTCCAGTCATTCTCTTGTTCCAATTTATCACTTAAATGTCCAAGTTGCACCGCTCGCATGGTATCTGCCGCTTGGGCTAAATCCACATTATCAGGGGCAGAATTTGGATAAAATAACGCATCAATTAAACGTCCTTGCGGTAAATAAGGTTTTTGCGGTAAGAACAGGGCATCTTGTTGGGGTAAATAAATATCGCCGTTGGCATGCGACCATAAGCCAGCAATAGTACGTAATAAGGTGGTTTTACCCGCTCCCGATGGACCTTTAATTAATAGTGATGAACCTTGTGGCAGATCGAAAGTTAAATCCGCAATGAGAGTTTCGCCCGTTGGTTTTTTCACCGAAACTTGCTCAAAACGCACCGCACTTTCTAGTGAATGTAATTTTACTTCGGTTGGTTGAGTCGCTTGTTCAATGGCTGAATGGAAGCCTGTTAAACGATCTAACACTGCACGATAACCAGCAAATTCATCATAGGCATTACGGAAGTAAGACAATGCTGATTGTACTCGTCCGAAAGATTGTGCGGTTTGAATTAAATCACCTAATTGAATCTGTTTACTAAAAAATCGACTGGCTTGAATAATAAATGGAAACACCACTGATACTTGAGAAACCATTAAGTTAAAGCCAGAAAGTTTTAGGGTCATATAGACCATTTTCCATACATTGCCGATGACTTTATCAAATTGTTTAAACAGGATATTGCGTTCCATGTTCTCACCACGGAAAAATGCAATACTTTCCGCATATTCTTTAATCCGAATCAATGAGTAACGATAGTTCGCATTTAAGCGTTCATTAGCGAAATTAAGTTGAATTAATGGTCGTCCGATGCGGAAAGCAAAGACACTGGTGACTAACACGTAAATAAACACCAAAAAGACCATGGCGTGGGGTACGGTAATTGAACCAACTGTCATTTCGCCAGATAAATTCCATAGAATTTGGGTAAATGCCACAATAGACACCACTGAAGAAATCACGCCCGTGGCAAAGCTAAGTGAACTTGACACATAGGATTGAATATCTTGTTGAATCCGTTGATCGGGGTTATCCAGTTGATTATAAATATATTGTGTTTTGTAATAGGCTTGTTCGCCAAGCCATTTATCCACCAGTTGTTGGTTTAATTCTATTCGCCATTGAATGGTAAAACGTTGTCCTAAATAATAAAGTAATAGTACGTTACTAATATTAATGGCAGCTAATACGGAGAACACCACCATTTGGATCCAGAAAACACTTTCATTACTATTTTGTAAAGCGTCATACATCGCCTTATACCATTCCGAGAACAAAATATCTAAACGCACCGCAAATAGGTTAAAAAAGACAATGATAATAAAATAAATTAAGGGTTTTACACTCCGTTTAGGCGACAAATATTCCCGTGCCAGTGACCAAAATTGTTGTCCCCAACGGGTGGTTCTGACTAAAAACCATAATACAGCAGTGAATACAATTGCGGTGATAGCAATCGCTTTTAAGATCCAAAATAAAGAAGTAATTAATTCTTGAAGATAATCCATATTAAAATTAAAGCGTAAATGTCAAAATAATGCGTTATTTTTCAGCAAATAGGTAAATTAAGCAAGGAAAAATGTGATAAACGTCAAATTTTTTCATTTTGCTTATTTTATATATTAAGGCTTACATTATAATTGTCGGCAATTAATTTAATTGGGGGGCGTTATGTCTGATATTGCAATTACTATAAGCCTATTGTCGTTGGTAGCGGTAATCGGTTTATGGATCGGTCATTGGAAGATCAAAGGTGTTGGACTGGGAATCGGTGGAGTGTTATTCGGTGGGATTATTGTTGCACATTTTACGCATCAAAATGGTTTAATGCTTGATCCACACACCTTACATTTTGTGCAAGAATTTGGTTTAATTTTGTTTGTTTATACTATCGGTATTCAAGTGGGACCTGGTTTCTTTGCGTCCTTACGTGAATCGGGAATGAAATTAAATGGTTTGGCAGCGTTAATTGTATTGTTAGGTTCATTAATGGTGATTGCCATTAAATATTTTGCTAATGTACCGTTAGATGTGATTTTAGGGATTTATTCAGGAGCAGTAACCAATACACCATCACTGGGAGCTGGTCAGCAAATTCTAGCAGAACTGGGTATGACTAACATTACCGAAACCATGGGTATTTCTTATGCCATGGCGTATCCATTTGGGATTTGCGGTATTTTGTTGAGTATGTGGTTAGTGCGTTTATTTTTCCGCATTAAAGTAGATGACGAAGCGGCTGCTTTTAATAAGGCTAGCGGTAAGGATAAAGAAGTATTACAAAAAATTGATATCAAAGTGACTAACCCTAATTTACATGGATTATTACTAAAAGAAATTCCGGGGTTTGAAAGCCACGATGTACTCTGTACACGTCTAAAACGTGATGAACATATTGAAGTACCAAAAGGGGATTCTGAAATTCGCTTAGATGACGTATTGCACTTAGTCGGTGATACGCAAGCACTGAATAAAGTGCGGTTAATTATGGGTGAAATCGTTAATATCGAACCCTCTACCATCAAAGGGAATTTGCGTTCTGAACGGGTGGTCATTACCAATGAAAAAGTATTAGGTAAAAGTATTCGGGCTTTAGCATTTCATCAAAAATATGGTGTAGTAATTTCTCGCCTAAACCGTTCAGGTATTGAACTTATCCCAACCGCTCACACAACTTTGCAATTTGGTGACGTGGTACATGTTGTGGGTAATGCGGATGTTATTGATAATGTGATTGCTGAATTAGGTAATATGCAATCTAAATTGCAACACGTACAAATGTTACCTGTATTTATTGGGATCGGTTTAGGGGTGTTACTCGGTTCAATTCCATTCCATATTCCAGGTATCCCTGCTGCTTTAAGACTGGGGTTAGCTGGTGGTCCATTAGTCGTTGCATTAGTTTTATCCAGAATTGGTTCTATTGGTAAACTTTACTGGTTTATGCCACCAAGTGCTAATATGGCATTACGTGAAATCGGTATTGTGTTGTTCTTATCAGTGGTGGGATTAAAATCTGGTGGTAATTTCGTTAGCACCTTAACCGATGGTAATGGTCTGGAATGGATGGGGTATGGTTTCTTGATTACCTTTGTGCCATTAATGCTGGTTGGTGTTATCGCTCGCCTGTATGCCAAACTCAATTATCTTTCCATCTGTGGTTTGTTAGCGGGTTCTATGACCGATCCACCAGCCTTAGCTTTTGCCAATGCGATTAAAGAAGATCACGGAGCAGCGCCATTAGCTTATGCCACGGTTTATCCATTAACCATGTTTTTACGGATAATTTCACCGCAGTTACTGGCTATATTACTGTGGGCAATTTAACGCATTGTAATCACTATAACAAAGGGCGAATTTAAAATTTAAATTCGCCCTTTCAACTATAATCTAGCGTTTAATTATTGGTTTTCAATTTATTCCAATATTTCTCATAAATATCCACAGCATCGCCGACATCACCTTGGAAAACACCTTTTTCTACTTCTTCTGCAGGTGGGAATAATAATGGATTTGCCGCCTCTTCAGGTTTTAACAAGGCTTTCGCTCCTGCGTTTGGCATAGAAAATCCCATACGCTCGATAATGGTTTTCGCATGTTCAGGACGTAGCATAAAATCAATAAATTTATGTGCAGCTTCAATATTTTTTGCCCCCTTCGGAATGGCGTAGTTATCCATCCAGAAAATCGCTCCCTCTTTCGGATAAACAAATTTAATATCTGGATTTTCTTTACCTGCCATATAAGCCGAACCATTCCAAATCATACCTAATTCCACCTCACCTTGAATATAAGGTAATTCTGGTGTATCAGAATTAAACGCCCCAACATTTGGCAGTAATTTCACCAAACGTTCATAAGCCGCTTTAATCTCATCTTCATTGGTAGTATTGGGTGATTTGCCGTCTAACAATAAAGCAATATGAAATACTTCTCTTGCATCTGCAGTTAATAACACTTTACCTTTAAATTCAGGATTCCATAAATCCCCCCAGCTGGTTACTTTGGCAGGGTCAATTTGGCTGGTGTTTACCGCAATACCCGTTAAACCATAAACATAAGGTAATGAATATTGATTATCGGGATCAAATTCTTTATTTAATAAATTTTGTGGAATTTGCGACAAATTGGTTAGCTTGCTGTGATCGATTTTTTCCAACATACCCTCTTTTGCCATTTTGCCAATGTAATAGCTTGACGGAAACACTAAATCATAACCCGCCTTATCCATTAACTTCAATTTTGAATACATTTCTTCGTTGCTTTCAAAGGTGGAATAATTCACATTTATTCCCGTTTCTTTGGTAAATTCTGACACTAAATCGGACGGAATATAGTCTGTCCAGTTGTAAATATACAGATCTTCCGCCCAGACTTGACTAGCAAAAAATGTGGTAGCGGAAAGGATTAAGGTTTTGATTGAACGAGAAAAGGATTTTTTCATTTACGTTTAGATTCTCCAAAAGTGCGGTTAAAAATCAAAAAGTTTTGTGCTTTATTTAAGCAAATAAATTATAGCATAGTTTGTAGATTGACATATTTCTTTATCCTTGTAAGATCGGTAGAAATAATTAACCAAGGCAATTTTATGCTGAACTTTGCACATCAAGAACATATCAAAACCTACTATTACGACAGCCGAAATCTCGACCTAAATCAACCGCACTTAGCAGAAAATTTATCCACTGATATTTGCGTCATTGGGGCTGGATTATGCGGTTTATCTACTGCATTAGAACTGGCGGAACAAGGTAAAAAGGTTATTGTGCTAGATGGGGCAAGAATTGGCTTTGGTGCCTCTGGTCGTAGCGGTGGACAAGCCATTAATGGTTTTGAAGATGGCATTGATGAATATATTGAACAATTTGGTTTTGAACAAGCCAAAAGCCTATGGGAAATGTCCCTTGAAGCCATTGATATTATTGATGAAAGAGTACAAAAATACCAAATTCAATGTGATTGGAAAAAAGGTTACGCCACCTTGGCATTGAATCAACGCCGTATGGACGATTTAATCGCCATTGAAAAAGCCAGCCGAGAAGCCTTTGGTTATGCCTATATGCAGCTATGGGATAAAACCAAACTACAACAACATTTGGGTTCGGATATTTATGTGGGCGGTTTATTTGATAGCAATTCGGGGCATTTACACCCATTAAATTACTGCTTAGGTTTAGCCAAAGCCTGTTTAGAGTTGGGCGTACAGATTTTTGAGCAATCGCCTGTGTTGGATATGCAAACGCAAGGCAATCAAGTGGTTTTAACTACCGATAAAGCACAAGTATCTGCTCAACATGTCGTGTTAGCCACCAATGCCTATATTGCCAATTTACCTAAATCCATTCATCACGGCACCGCTCGTAAAATCTTACCTGTGGAAAGTTTCATTATCGCCACAGAACCGCTCGATCAAGCGACCGCAGATAGCCTGATTAATAATGGCATGTCGGTGTGTGATAATAATTTATTGCTCGATTATTATCGATTAAGTGCAGATAATCGCTTGTTATTTGGTAGTGACAGTAGCTCCAATAAAGATATGGTACAAGTGATGCGGAAAAATATGCTCAAGGTATTTCCACAATTAGAACAGGTAAAAATTGATTATGGCTGGGGGGGACCGATTGATATGACATTAAATTCGCAGCCTTATTTTGGGCGAATTGCCCCCAATATCTATTTTGCTCACGGCTATTCAGGACATGGAATTGCCTTAACAGGATTGGCTGGACGGATTATTGCCGAAAGCATTTTAGGTGATGATCAGCGTTTACGTGTGTTTGAGAAATTAAAAATTCCCTCTGTTTATGGTGGTAAATGGATCAAAAATTTAGCCCTGAAAATTGGCATTCCTTATTATAAATTTTTGGATAAATATTTTTAATCCCCGTACTTGCATACGGGGTTAGCATAGTATGGCTACTCCGTAGCTATTAGATCAGATACGGTACATCGTTATCATATTTAAGAACAATGCTCATACCAAATTCGGTTGACAAAAAATACCATTCTGCCAGATGGCGTTTCCACTTTCACTTCATCATCAAGCTGTTTACCAATCAAGGCACGAGCCACGGGAGAATCAATGGAAATCCAATTTTGGGCAGGATCAAATTCATCACAGCCGACCAACCGATATTGTTTTAATTCACCGCTTTCTGTTTCCAATTCTACCCAAGCACCAAAAAAGATTTTCCCCTCTTGTTTCGGGTGATAATCCACGATTTGCAACACTTCTAACCGTTTCATTAGAAAACGTACACGGCGATCGATTTCACGTAAACGTCGTTTTCCGTAAATATATTCTGCATTTTCACTGCGATCGCCCATGGCAGCGGCTTCCGAAACGGCTTGCGTGACTTTCGGACGTTCTTCTTTCCATAAAAATTTTAATTCTTGATCAAGGGTATTCCAGCCTTGTCGGGTAATGTAATTGGATTTTGCCATTTCAATGAAATATAAGTAAAATAAGCCGAATTATAGCATCTCTACTACTTTGTGGCTATTGCCTAAACAAGGGAAAAGGGGTATATTCAGCAACACTTATTATTTTACAAGGGGTATTTTTATGGGTATTAGTCTTCCACAGTTGCTAATTATTGTAGCTATCGTTGTGTTATTATTCGGCACAAAAAAATTAAGAACCTTGGGATCTGATTTAGGTGAATCTGTGAAAGGCTTTAAAAAGGCTATGGCAGATGAACCTAAAGATGCAGAATTTAAATCCTTAGATAAAACCGATACGGTTAAAACAGAAGATACGGCAAAACAAAAAGAACAGGCGTAATCTGTGTTTGATATTGGTTTTTCTGAATTACTGTTAGTTTTTATTGTGGGCTTAGTGGTATTAGGTCCGCAACGTATGCTTGTGGCTATTCGGACAGTGATGAAATGGGTACGAACTATTCGTGGTTTAGCGGCGAATGTGCAAAATGAATTGACACAAGAGTTAAAATTGCAAGAGCTGCAAGAAAGTATCAAAAAAGCCGAGCATTTAAATTTGAATACCCTGTCGCCTGAACTGGCTCAAACGGTAGAAGAATTGAAACAATCCGCCGAAAAAATGAAAGCCAATTTGGATAAACAAGCCAGTGATGCTAATCATACTTTACAAGAACAAATAGATACTGTACGGAATAAGAACGCTCAAGAGAATAAACTAGAAAAAACTGAAAATTCCACCGCACTTGGTAAAACCAATCAAGATCCTGATGATTTAACACAAAATATTGAAGACGAGCTTTCTTTAGATGAGCAATTAGCACAATATATCGATCAATATCACCCTGCTGAAGATGCTCAACCTGTTAGCCAACAGGAGAAAAAATGATGAGTAATGTCGAAGAAACACAACCTTTAATCTCACATTTAATCGAATTACGTAACCGTTTGTTACGCTCATTTATTTTTGTCGCCGTGGTTTTTCTGGCGTTAGTGTATTTTTCCAATGATATTTATCATTTAATTGCCACACCATTGTTAGATGCAATGCCAGCGGGTTCTACCATGATTGCTACCAATGTAGCAGCACCTTTTTTCACCCCGATTAAATTAACCGCACTCACGGCGGTGTTTATTTCGGTACCTTTTTTGCTTTATCAGCTTTGGGCGTTTGTTGCCCCTGCATTATACAGCCATGAAAAACGCTTAGTTTATCCCTTGCTATTTTCTAGCACCTTATTATTTTATGTGGGCGTGGCGTTTGCCTATTATGTAGTGTTTCCATTGGTGTTTAGCTTTTTAACCAAAACCACGCCTGACGGTGTTGCCATGGCAACGGATATTAGTAGTTATTTAGATTTTGTGCTAACGCTGTTTTTGGCGTTTGGTGTCTGCTTTGAAGTGCCAATAGCCATTATTTTGTTATGTTGGGCTGGTGTAACCACACCAGAAGATTTAAAAGCCAAACGCCCCTATATTATCGTAACCGCTTTTGTGGTCGGCATGTTGCTTACCCCGCCTGATATTTTTTCCCAAACTCTACTAGCCATACCGATGTGTTTGTTATTTGAAGTGGGCGTAATTTGTGCCAAATTTTATCGTCCGAAAGATGATGAAAACGCCACAGAATGAGAATATTAGGCGGATCATATATTCGCCTTTTTTATTAAGAGATAGAGAACATGACAATCCAAATTTTTACAGGTTATCCCGCACGCCGTTTACGCCGTATGCGTAAACAGGATTTTAGCCGTCGTTTAATGGCTGAAAATAAATTAACTGTCGATGATTTAATTTATCCTGTGTTTATTATGGAGGGCGAAAATCGACGTGAACCTGTGCCATCAATGCCAAAAGTAGAACGTTTAACCATTGATCAATTACTCATTGAAGCAGGCTTGTTAGTCAAATATGGCGTGCCAGTGATTGCCTTATTCCCTGTGGTGGAACAAGAGAAAAAATCCTTAATGGCGGAAGAAAGCTATAACCCAAATGGGTTAGTACAACGAGCGGTAAGAGCATTAAAATCCGCTTACCCTGAATTAGGCGTATTAACCGATGTGGCATTGGATCCTTATACGCTACACGGTCAAGACGGTATTATTGACGAAACAGGTTATGTGCTGAATGAATCGACCTGCGATGTATTAGTTAAACAAGCACTTTCCCATGCACAAGCAGGAGCGGATATTGTTGCCCCAAGCGATATGATGGACGGCAGAATCGGCAAAATTCGCACCGCACTTGAACAGAAAGGACTGATCAATACCTTAATTATGGCGTATGCGGCAAAATACGCATCGAATTATTACGGTCCTTTCCGTGATGCCGTAGGGTCATCGGCTAATCTAAAAGGCGGTGATAAGAAAACCTATCAGGTTGATCCTGCTAACAGTAATGAGGGGTTACAAGAAGTGGCACTAGATATTCAAGAGGGGGCGGATATGGTCATGGTGAAACCAGGTATGCCTTATTTAGATATGGTATATCGGGTGAAACAACAATTTGGTGTACCAACCTTTGCTTATCAAGTTTCAGGCGAATATGCTATGCACTTGGCGGCGATTGAGAATGGCTGGTTAAAAGAAAAAGAATGTATTCTGGAAAGTTTACTCTGCTTTAAACGTGCGGGAGCCGATGGGATTTTGACCTATTTTGCCAAACAGGTAGCCGAGTGGTTGTATTTAGACGGAAAGAATAGATAGCATATAATAGCTGCAGTGAAGTTCACTGCAGTTCCGTTTTTACTTGGCTAATCCTAACTGACCGATCTTCACCCCTAAATTCCCTAAAGCAACAGGATCCAAATAATCTGCTAAGAATTTAAATAGCTCATTTAATTCGGTAAAAGTGCGGTTAATTTTTACTTCGTTTTCCACTTTACGCGTAAATTCATACTTAACCTCATCGCCGTTAATATGTGCAACCAGAGTAATATAAATGGTTTCAAAAAAGTGGCTAGTTGCCCCCTCTTCGCCTGGATCACTAATCCGAACATTCAAAGTATTGGTAAATAAAACTTCTGTTAATGCTGTCATATTTTTATTCCCTTTCTAATGTAATCTATTGTTATTAAAGAAAAACCCGATAATAAAATCTCTTTCAAAAGAAATCTTATTATCGGGCTTTTCAGTCCATTTAGCAGTATGTTTCGCCTTACGTTGATAACTGCCTTTGCCTTTGAGTTTTTTCTCAATTCGTTGGCGAAATAGTCGATCACTTAATAATGCTTGAATGGCATTATCTCGAATAATACCACGACCATGCTGATAAGTGGTTGTGCCTTGTGTTTCAGAAACAGTTGGCAAGTTTAGTTTTTTCTTTGCCATATTTTTCTCTCCCTTATGAATAAACTTGTGTATTATATATGTAATTAAATAAAATTTTAACTTATAATCAAGAAAAAATTGCTAAGGAACGAATTTATGTTTGAATTGCTAAGAAAATGGTATATGCGGCACTTTAGTGATCCACAAGCAATGGGATTAGCGGCTATTTTGTTGTTTTGCTTTATTGCTATTTATTTTTTTAGTGATCTCATCGCCCCTTTATTAATTGCCGTTGTATTAGCCTATTTGCTTGAATTTCCGATTCATTTTCTTACCACCAAATTTTCACTCCCTCGCATTCTAGTCATTATTCTCATATTAGGTAGCTTTATCACTTTTGCCTCATTACTCGCCTTTGGTTTATTGCCCAATTTAATTAATCAAACCATTAATTTATTAAGTGATTTACCTAATATGTTCAACAAACTACATGAGTGGGCAATGCGTTTACCCGAAATTCATCCCGAATTTGTAGATGCCCAAATGATTGAAGGAATATTCACAGCTACACGTACTAAAATCCTTGGTTTCGGTGAAAGTGCGGTG